>CAYQLH010000031.1:0-9951 GCA_964418385.1 uncultured Pseudomonadales bacterium | reverse complement strand
ATGCGCAGACAGCAGGCTTTTACGTTGATAGAGATTTTGGTGGTGGTGGCTTTGGTGGGCATGTTGGCGGCTTACGGGATGACGACTTACGGGCGTTTTGAAGCGCGGTCACGCACGGAAATGGTGGCCAAAGAGCTGATTACTTATATCCGCCAGGCACAAATGTACGCTCGCAATGGCGATCGGGGACCGGGTGGGAGATGTAATGTGAAGGCGAGCGAGATTGCTGCAGGTAAGTCCGGTTTGAAGGGTTGGCAGATTAAGTTAGATCGTACCGCCGATAACCATAGTCAAGCAAAGAGCGTGCCCTGGTGTACTGCGCCGATCGATAGTGAACTTAGACCAGGCGATGGTTATAGCGGTTATGAGCTCCCGGACGGCTTTGTGCTTTATTGTGGCAAGGATCCGTGTAGTAATAAATATCTTTTTGTGCGTGCGATTTTTGGTAATACTGTTTACGGTGGTATGGAAAGCGGTATGGAAAGCGATGGCACCAAAGATGCGGTTTTTACAGTGAAAGCCGAAGGTTGGAATTTATATTATCATTTTGCCTTGTCCAATGGGGCAATTACTTCTGGTGGATTTTGTGAGGAATTAGATGGTGATTGTCAGAGAGATGAGGGGACGTAAAATGCCAAAAAAAATAACTCCTCACACGAGCGAAGCATTGTCGATCATCGAAGTTTTGGTTTCGGGAGCACTGATTGGTTCCGTTTTAACGGCGCTGGCGGTCAATATGATTTATACGCAGCGGATGGTGGAGGAAATCAAGAGTCGTTCAAAGGCAGTTGACCAGGCGTACAGTTGTTTGGCAAAGTTTCGTGCCATGCGAGACATGAAAGCTAATACTTGGCCTTATTTTTGTGGCAAAATGGTTACTTTTGCTGATACGTCGCTTACAGATAAGAGTGAGATTAAATTTTCTGGCAGTTACTATGAAGACGCGAGTCGGACTCACAAGTCTGCACCAAGCCAGGAGGTGACAGTTTGCGATGGGATTGCACCTAATACTTATAGCGTGGTGTTTTTGGGTAGGGATGGGAGCACTAAGCTGACAGATGGTGAGGCGGTGAAAGGGGCTTGCAAGGAACTCACGGGACCTGAGGCAAAGCGCGGCGCTGAGGGATTTTACGTGCGAGTGATTGTGAAATATAAAGACGCTGTGGGCAAGGACAGAACGGTGTCAGTGCAAGAGAAATTTATGCGTGGTGGTGTGGATGCGGAGTATTGTCCGAGTGGCAGTTGTTAAGTGGCGAGTGTGAATGTTTGAGCAGTAAGAGTGCTGGCGGTTAAAAGCGACTATTGATAGTTTGCCAGAGCTCGGGATAGTCACCTTCAAAACCAAGTGCCCAGATAGCAATGCCGCCAAGATTGAGGTTTTCGATGAGGTTGATTTTGTAAGTGAGGCTGCGCTCGTTTTCAAAAAAACCGATATGACAGCGATCGTCTGCACTCCCCTCTTCTACCTCAGGGTCATGAAAGACAATGTACGGAGTGAGCGAATTTTCATCCCAATGCTCCACGGCACGATAAGCATTATCCGCCAAGATATTTTGCGCACCACGATAAGTGAGTGTTTGGCCAGTATCAGGATGAGTTTTGGCGGTCGCCAGCTCGCAAGTGGTGGTTTCCCAGGCGTAGCCGTAAAAGGGAATTGCCAAAATGATTTTGTCGCTGCTGACGTAACGTTTCATGGCAAGAACGTTTTCCCAGATGCCACCGTTCCAGAGATTGGCGCCCAAAGTGGGCGAAGATGAACCAGGCGTGTCGGCACCGGTAGTTTTGTAATCATAGCCCATGATGATGACGCGGTCAACGATTTGTCCGATTTTGGAAAAATCCCATAAATTGGAGTCCATATTGGCGGCACCGCCGTAAACATCAATAGAAAGCTTGGTGCGCGGGTGTTTTTCTTGCAACATGTTTTTGAGATGGTAGAGGAAATAAGTCATTTTTTGCTGCTCATCCTGGGTGAGCGTGCCCAAATACTCAAGGTCGAGGTTAATACCATCCACGTGATCTTGAGTGATAATGTCGTCTAGTTGCGCGATGAGCCGCTCTTGGCATTGCTCGCAAGTCACGAAAGCATAAATATCATCGGAATGCGAGGTGAAAATGGTGAGATCAAACTTGAGATTTTGGCGCTCGATTTGCTCGACAATGTGGGTAAAACGTTCACTTTGGTACATGCTTAAACCGACGTCGTTGGCGAGGCTACCGTTTGCCTGGAGAGCTAGGCGAAAATACGCGACATGAGTCAAGCTGGCATCTAGCTGATAGTCATCCACGTTCCAGTAAGGCAAAAAGCCGTAAACAATGCCGTCTTTGATTTGCGCTTGAGCGGAATTGCTGGCTTGATAGGTGGTTTCGCCCAAAACATGGGATTCGAGAAGGTAATGGCGCCCGAGCGGATAAACGACTTGCTGGTCTTGCCACCAGCCCATCAGCCCCAAAAAACCCACCCATGAAATCAGGACCAGACTGGCAAGGATGATGGATCGGTAGCGCATAGTGGGTATTGTAACAAAAAAAGGCGTCTGGTGCAACAGGGAACTTGCCCAAAATGGGCGTTAAGGTGAACAATAATATCTTATTATATCACATTATAGGCTTTTTGTCAAGAGGCAATTTCGCCTGGAAACTAGTCGCCGTATTGTGCCGGGGCGATTTCTTCGCCGATGTATTCCGTTTTACCGTATTGCTGATGACCGTTTTCGTCCACGGGGCGCGGGCAATCCACGCAGTAAAAGTTGGTGAGTGGATCGGTAGCAATGGAAAATTCGCCCGCTTGAGATTCGCCACAATCTTCTTCTCCGGTGGGTGGGAGGCCGGTATTGCTGCAATAATAAATGGCTTCGCGGCGGATGCCGGAGCGCGTGGGGGCGCCTTTGGCCCAGAATTTGTCCTTTTTTTGTTCGCCACAGTTGTCATTGATGGCTTGACCTTCATCATTAAAGGTAAAATCTTGGTCGCGGCGTGGTAAACCGGTCCAACAAACCATGTCTTCTTCGATGTCGCCCACAGCGGGCCACTCGATTTTTTCGCGATCACGCAAGAGCCAGGTCATGATGTCGTGCCAGATGGGAGCGGCGCCGGTGACGCCAGAAACGAGGCGGTTGTTCATGGGAGTGGAGTCGGTGTTGCCCACCCAGACAATGGTCAGCAAATCTGGAGTGAAACCGACGGTCCAGTTATCGCGGATGTCGTTGGTAGTACCAGTTTTGACGGCAACATCGCGATTTTTGATCACTAGCTCGCTATTGGAACCAAAACCGAGCCAACGGGCGCGGTCATCGCGCATGATGTCAGTGACCAGATAAGCAGCTTCGTTGTGCAGGACACGGTTGACCGTTTCACCATCGGCGAGATCTTCAAAAGCGTTGTCGGGGTGCGTTTGCAAAGCGGTGACGGCGCGGCGACGTTCGATCAAGTCAGCCTGGTAAAGAATATTGCCTTGATAATCCTCGACTTTAAGCAGTGCGAGCTGGGGCATTTTCACGCCCATATTGGCAAGAGAGCCAAAAGCAACGGCCATATCGGTCATTTTGACCTCTCCCCCACCCAGTGAGAGCGACCAACCGTAATTTTTGGCGTTGGTCCAGGTGGTGATGCCCATTTTTTGGGCTTGGTAAATGAAACTTTCGAGGCCAATAATGCGCAAAGCTTTCACCGCCGGGATATTAAGCGAACTGCCTAAAGCCTGGCGGACAGTGACGGGACCGTTGAAACCGCCAGAGTAGTTTTTGGGGCAATAGTCTTTTTGACCGATATTTTGGAAGCAAGTGGGAATGTCGAGCAGGACAGAGCTGGGGTTGAGCGCTTTTTGCTCAAAAGCAGTGGCGTAGACCAGTGGTTTGATGGAAGAGCCAGGCTGGCGCAAAGCGGTGGTGACGTTAAACTGACCGTCTTGCTCGATGTCGTAGTAGTCTTTGGAGCCGACCATGGCCAAAATTTCGCCAGTATTGGGCACGGTGACGAGCATCGCGCCATTGCCGACGTCCAGGCGTTCGAGAGTTTTGAGTTCGGCGGACAGCGTGGCTTCGGCGGCAGCTTGAATGTCGAGATCGAGAGTGGTGGTGACGCGCAAACCGCCGCGCATGACTTTTTCTTTGCCAAATTTTTCTACCAAGAGGTCGCGGACAAAGAAAACAAAGTGCGGCGCCTGGATATCGATCCGTTTGCTGGTATAAACCAATTCTTGCTCATAAGCGGCATCGGCCTCAGCTTGGGTGATAAATTCCATTTCCACCATGTTGTCGAGGACTTGCTTTTGGCGTTTTTTGGCAGCGGTGGCGTCTGATTGGAAAGGTGAATAGCGGCTCGGCGCTTGCGGCAAACCGGCGAGTAAAGCGGCTTCGGCGAGAGTGAGTTCGCTGGCTTCTTTGCCAAAATATGTCTCGGCGGCGGAACCGATGCCCACAGCAGTGCCACCGTAAGAAATATAGTTGAGGTACATTTCCAAAATTTGATCTTTGGAGTAGCGCATTTCCGAGATGATCGCCAGGGCAATTTCTTTGATTTTGCGGTCATACGATTTTTCGTCGGTGAGAAAGGCTTTTTTCATGAGCTGCTGAGTAATGGTGGAACCGCCCTGGGCGACGTGGCCGCGCATTTTGTTGACGATGAAAGCGCGGGCGATACCTATGGGGTCAAAACCGTGATGGGAGTAGAATTTTTTGTCTTCAATGGCGATGCTTGCCTGGTAGACGTAGGGCGGCAAGTCAGCTAATTTAATCGGCACCCGGCGTTCGTCGTCAAAAAGGTCATAAAGCTTGTTGCCGTCGCGGTCGTAGATTTCGGTGGCCACGGAAAAGCGGTCATTGCCATCCACGAGCTCCTCTGGAGACGGCAAATCTTTTAAAAGCGGGTAAACTTTGATGGTCACAATCGTGAGGGCCGCCAAAACACCGATGAAACTGATGAAAAATAGCCATTTGAAAATGGTCCAAAAAAGCGATTTTTTCTTGCGAGGCTGACTGGAGGGTTTTTGGGTATGCTGGAAACGAGAAAAAAGCCGTTTTTTCGGCTTTTCGGCACGCGATAGCGTTTGCTCGACTTCTGCGCTCATGTCCACATTATACCATATCATCACTTTTTCTCCAAATAATTGCGGTAAACGGGTGAAGTTGTGGGTTTTTGTACAAGTAAATGATGTTAAGTGTGGTTATTTTACCAGGCTATGGGCTTTTTGTCAAATACGAAGCTGCCCCGAAAGGGGGATTTTGGTAGCGAAGTATCTTATATTATATCATAAAACGTCATTTTTGTCAAGTGGCAATTTCCAGGCATAAGCGCAAAACGGGCTCCCGAGAGAGCCCGTGAAATTGGTGTTGGGAACGCGCTTACTGGGCAGCTTTGATAACGGCAGCAAAGGCCGTGGGATCATTGAGAGCCAGATCGGCTAAGATTTTGCGATCAAGGCGGATATTGTTTTTCTTGAGATGATTGATAAAGGTGGAATAGTTGAGATCGCTACCGGCGGCTTGCAGGCCCGCGCCAATGCGGATAATCCAGACACGGCGAAGGTCGCGTTTGCGCAGTTTGCGGCCGGCAAAAGCGTAGGCGCCAGCATGTAAGCGCGCTTCATTGGCCCGTTTGAAAAGGCGATGATTGGCGCCGCGGAAGCCTTTATTGGCTTTGATGATTTTTTTGTGTGCCCGATGACGGACAAAACCTGTTTTAACACGCATAAGTTAAATCCCCAACATCTTTTTAATACGTTTGGCGTTCGCGCCGGTCACTTGGGTGAGGCGGCGGTAATTGCGTTTCGCTTTTTTGCTCTTGTTGGCGCGCAAATGGCGCATGTTTTGAGTGCGGCGCATGATTTTACCGGTGGCGGTGATTTTGAAGCGTTTGGCGGCGCCTTTTCTGGTTTTTTGTTTGTAGGTTTTTGCCATATAATTTATCCTTGGTGCACCGGGAAAATCGGTGCAGCGTAATTTGTACTAGTTGCTCGCGGGCGTGGCGGGAGGCTCGGTAGCCAGCGCGGCGGCAGATTTGTCTTTGCTATTGTTGTCATTGTGCAAGCTTTTGGCTTTGCGTGTGGGCATAAGTTGCATTTGGAGGCGTTTGCCGATGAGCTTGCGTTCGGTTTCCACTTGAGCGGCGTCGCTGGTTTCGGCGACGATGCGATCAAGAATTTCGTTGGCGAGGTCTTGCTTGGTGATGGCGCGACCACGCAGTTCCATGGAGAGGCGCACTTTGTGATTTTTCTTGATAAATCCAGTAATTTTGCGGATTTTGGCTTGGAGGTCATTTTCGTCAATAAAGGGACGCAAACGCACTTCTTTGATGTCTTGGACGCGCGATTTTTTGCGCTCTTGAGCTTTTTTTTGCGAAAGCTGGTACTTGTACTTGGAAAGTTGGATGATTTTGGCTACGGGCGGATTGGCTTTGTCGGTGATGAGGATGAGATCTTTTTTTTGTGCGCGTGCGAGATCAAGGGCAGCCCCGGTATCCATGACACCCAGTGCTTCGCCCTGCTCGTCCATGACCCGCAGTTGTGGGAAACGGATTTGCTGATTGGCAGTGACGCTAAAACGTTCTGGACGATATGGTCTTCTGCCTGGATTTGATCTTCTGATCACCCTTTGCTTTCTTTTTTTGCCTATATAAGCACGCCCTGACTTGTTTCAGGGCAGAAGCTTGAAACCCGATTATACCACAAAAATCGGCAAAATCCACTAGCAATTTTGAAGAAAGCTGTGATATAATAAGGGCTGTGTGATCTTTGTGGTTTCTTGGCTCAGTTGGTTAGAGCGTTCCCTTGACATGGGAAAGGTCAGAGGTTCGAATCCTCTAGAAACCACCTTTTGGCCGCTTGGCTCAGTTGGTTAGAGCGTCCGGTTTACATCCGGTAGGTCGGGGGTTCGAGTCCCTCAGCGGCCACGGATTCGCGTTTTTGACACGGGCGTTTTCGTATGTTATAATGTCTTTATGCGTAAAGACGAAACTGATGAGGAAGAAGTAATGACTGATCGGTCAGAAAATGCCGATGAACGGGTCGCGTTTTTGGCGGCCGTGCGGACACTGTGGCAGGATCAGAGTAATAAACAGAACCGGAGGGTATTTTTGCTGGGCGTGGCTGCTTTGGTGCTGGCGGTGGCATTTTTGGCGACGGATGAGGGGCAGTGGGCGCAGTGGCAAGACAACTGGCGTTTTTGGCAGACGTCGTGGCAAGAACAGTTGAAAGCGAAAAAACAGGCGGCAGTTGTATCGGAAGAGGCAGCGCCGTCACCGCAAAAGGCTCAAGAGCAACCGACACAGAAGGTGGCGGAGTCGACGGAAACGGCGCAAGTTGCGTCAACGGAAGAACAAAACGAAGCAGTACAAGAGCAAGAAGAAGAACCGTGGTTGAAAGAAGTGCGGTTGGATCCGGTGTTGGCGGATATTGCCAGCCGTTTGGGTTGGTCTCGGGCGCGCAAATACGCCCTGGGTGTGAATTGGTTTGATCGGGGTAAAACTTTCATGTATCGCCATGAAAATGAGAGCTTGCAAATTACGGGTCCTGACAGTGCGGACGCGATGAGAGTGATCAAAGAAGTGATGCGGGATCACGGTTTTGTGGTGGATGAGCGCAGTGCGCGTGTGGGCGCTAGTGACAATGGGCAATATGTGCAAATTGACGCTTTGTGGAGCGACGGCGAGCGGATGATGGGAGTGATTTACTTGAGTAATGTGACGGAAGATAATTTGGCGGTGGCGGATTTGGGTAAGTTGTCTTCTTGGCAGGCGGCGGAGCAAGGTCAAGATCTGATGCGCACTGATCCAGTAGCGGCACAGTTGTACACTTATGGTGGTCCTTGGAAGTTGGCAGTGGGCGGTACGACTTTGAATTGGAACCGGAATGACGAAGAATACGCTGATACGGTTGCCTTTAGCGTTAAGTCGGATTACGGCTGGGAAATTCGCAATGAAGAACTAGGTAGTGAGGAAAATTTTGAGCTGGTGAAGGCGAAAGTGAAACAATTGCTAGCAAGCCTTGATTATCGCGAGGATCCAATCCGGACGTGGACATATACTTTTTGCGGTGGTGACACCGACGCGACGATTTATACCAATGGCGGTCAAATATATGTGTTGGGATATAATGATCATTGGGAAAAAGTAAATGGAAGCAATCGTCTTGCTGGTTATCACGATTTATGGTTGCAGTATGTAGGACCGGTATCGCTTTTGGAAGAACAAGAGGAAAAGTATAAGCTGCCTGCGAGTTTCATTATGGGTACGAGACGTAATACAATTGACAGTATGACTAGAAATCCTTACGCCGCTGATGAAAGATATGTAGCGTATTATGAAACTCATTGCAGTGATAACATATTTCGTTATTACAAAGTGGTTGACGACAAGCCGGTCGAACTTGCTAGAGGTCTGATAGGATATGTCACTGCTGAGCAGTGCCAAGAGTGGACGCTGGATGCTAAGCTCGATGACGCTGATAAGCAATTTTTGCGGGAGCGGTTTTGCGATCAAGTGGCAGATGGAACGTAAACAACTGTGCTCGCAAAAGGGGCCGCAAAATGCGGCCCATCGTTAAAAAACGCTTGCTTTTTCCGTGTGTGCACAGATGTTGCCAACAAACGCATGGACGCACTGGGATCGCGTCAGGTTCTGCGCAGTAACGCCGAGTAACCGTTTTGCGGGACGGGTGGACGCCAGAAATGGCAGCCTGGTCGGGAAACCATTTCTTCTAACTTGTGGGTGAGCGTGGTGATGTCCATCTGCTTGGCTTCGGCGTACCGCTCTTCAAAACGTTGCAATCCCAGGGGTTGGATTTCCCCATAAGCATACATGAAACTACCTCCTTTGCTGGAAAAAGCACAGACTGTTAAACAACGTTATAATTTATATCATGAGGTCACATTTTTGTCAAATAGAAATATTTACTAGGTTAATGCACGTTTTGGCAACTTTGGCGTACAAAGCGTCGCTGGTGGGTGCTTTCATTTCCCACGCTCGACCATCCATGTTGATATCTGGGCTTTTGGAACCGCGGATTTTGGAAGCAGTGATGACTTCTACGTCGAATCCCAGTTGCGTCAAAAAGATGACCGTTAGCAACTCATGTTTTTCTAGGTTTTGCGCCCTGCCAGTAATGTTCCCTTGGTGTTGTTTCATTGTGCTGAGAAATACAGTGAGTGCCGGCCTCCTGATCTACACCAAGAGGACGGCACCGTTCCACTATAGTAAATTATAACATATATTTATGCTTTGTCAAGTCAAGTTTGATATATTGTGTTGGGTTAAAATTTTCTGTTTTTTGCATCCGCTCACGTCAAAACTACCCCATTTGGGGGGGGTGGGAGTTTTGAGGACACACAAATAAATAAAGAATAAAAAGCAAAAATTATTTTCTAATGCAGCGAACTCTATGTGAATCAGTTGAACGCTCACTATAGAATGATCTGAGCGGATACCCAAAGCCTGAACTTACTTGTACAGTGTAGAGAGTTTTATAGAGAACTTCTCCATAGTCGCAATTCGCATTGTCGCCTTGAGCATCACAAGTTTCATCTGGGCCCTCAGTTGATGTCCAAAATAGAATGTCAGAGTTCAAGCCCCACGCAGAATAAACGTTGCCAGCTGCAACCCATTCTGCTGCGCTAGGCACAGTGTAATCACTCGAATCGCAACAATTGGATGATGAATTTCCTCTGCAGGTGTCAGTGTCAAGTGTGTCCCAACAATACCCTCCAGTGGTTGCTTTGCAATTGCTAGGATCTGTCGTCCCAGTTCCGCCGCCAGATTTGGTATAGGTAATCTGCGCTAGTGTGCACGTAAACCCGTCGCCGGTGTAACCACTGGCACAAGTGCAAGAAGTCGAGTAACTGGCGGTAGCATTGGCACCACATTTTTTGTAGTTACAGTCCCCTGTACCGGGACTGGTGGAGCCAGAACTGGTGTACCAGCCAGAAGCGCAAGCGCAAGTTTGGGCATAACTAGCAGTGG
>CAYQLH010000030.1:0-10003 GCA_964418385.1 uncultured Pseudomonadales bacterium | reverse complement strand
ACACTTCCGGCACCACCACGGTGGCCAATGGTGGCAGTTGTTCTTACAAAAAGTGCGGCACCGGGACTACTGGTGCTTACGTTAACTACTCTTCCGGTACTTGTACTTGCAGTGGCAAGTTTGCCTCCACTTCTGGTGCGACTACTGTGGGTATTGCGACTGGTGTGTGTTCTTACAACAAGTACTGTACCGGCTCTTACGCTTCTGTGCAGTACGCCACCGCGCCGCCGACTTGTTACTGTCAGTCGGGTCACTACACCAGCAGTACTGGTGGCAATACACCTGGAAACACTGGAGCGTGTAGTTACACTGCCTGTCCTTCTGGCTATTACGCCAATAATTCTGGAGATGGTTACTCTACTGGCACTTGTTCTTTCCGCCACTGCGGCAGCAACACCACTGCCAGTTACGCCCAAACTTGCGCTTGCGCTTCTGGTTGGTACACCAGCTCTGGCTCTCAAAGTCCCGGGACTGGAGACTGTAACTACAAAAAATGTGGCGACCATGCTGTCGCAAGCTACTCCACTTCTTGTAGTTGTGCCAGTGGTTACACTGGTAACGGGTTTACGTGCACGCCAGATAATTCATGTCATAGTGGTAGTGGTACAAAAATTGGCGGGATTTGTTGGGGCGACACTCTCTCTTCAACTTACAGCGGTAGTGGCAATCCGTGCCCTTCTAACCAACATATACCAACTCTTACAGAAGTTTCTACCATGTTTACGAGTTTAGGTTGCAGTACTGATTTTTTGGCACAATGCAATATTGGTAGTACTTGGGGTGATCTACCATCAGCTATAACATCCTATGGATATGTCGTAGACGGTTACTGTGCTTGTGATGAAGGTGACGGTACCAGCCGAACTTGTCCATGTGTGCTATCTGCTTGGAGTACAAGTAAAATGTTCATAAGCTACCGACCCTACAACACGGTAGGTAGTTATGTGCGCTGCGTGTACGACTAGGATTTCTCGGTAAAGAAGAAAATGAACCCAATGATGATCCAGATGCGAAGCAAGCCCAGCACCAACACCAAAGTTTAATTTAGCTTTCATTCTTTATTTATTTGTGTGTCCGCAAAACTCCCCTGGAAAGGGGAGTTTTGATGTGCGTGTACTAGGAATTTGAGTAGTTTTCAAGCTGTCTATAAGATTGCAATTTGTTACAAATTCCTGCCACTCACGCCTAGAAAACCGCGATGCTGCACGTGCAGCATAAATTATTTTTGAGTGTGATATAATACATCATATGACATTAATACAAACCTTTATTTTTGCTATAATCGAAGCGATCACGGAGTTTTTGCCGGTGTCCTCGACTGCTCATTTACTGCTGGCGGAAAAGCTGCTGCCAGTGGCTGACGTGGAGCTTTTTACCAATTTTAGTGTCATCGTCCAACTGGGAGCGATCGCGGCGGTGGTTTTCCTTTTCTTTGCCAGCGTCTGGGCGAATAAGCAGACTTGGCTGAAGCTGATTTTGGCGGTTTTGCCCACGGCGATACTCGGTTTTTTGCTCAAAGACGTGGTGGATGCTTATATGAGCGACGCTTCTGCCTGGACAGGCGTGATGCTGATCGTTTTTGGCGTGGTTTTCTCGCTGCTGGACTGGTACTGGACGCGTGGTCAAAAAGAAGTTGAAGTAACCGATGAAGAGCTGACCACCAGTTGGGTCAAGGAAGTAGAAAAAATGTCTTGGTACAAAATGCTTGGCGTCGGTTTGGGGCAGTCATTGGCACTTTTGCCTGGTGTATCGCGCTCTGGAGCGAGTATTTATACCGCCCGTGTTCTGGGTTTTTCCAAAGTGGCAGCAACAGCATTGTCGTTTATCATTGGGGTCGCGGTAATCGCAGGAGCGAGCGGTTTGAGCGTGGCGAAACACTGGGATGAGTTTTTGACTCTCCATCCAGAATGCCCGTGTTGCTCGCCAGCGCCTGGTATGCTGGGTTGTTGTGATTGCGCCGCGTGGGAGACGGCGCACTCCGGCTGGCAGGCGCCCTTGGCGATTAACCTTGTCGGCGTGATTGTCACTTTTGCCATCGCTTTCTTTTTGGCGAAACCGCTGCTGAAGCTGCTCGCTACCAAACCTTTTTGGTATTTTGGCATCTGGCGCGTGATCGTGGGTGCCGTGTGGTTGTTTTTATTCTGGCCCGGTAAGTAACTAACTAGAACTTCACACTATAATCTGCTGTGACGGTGAATTATGGAGTTAAATTAATTAACGCACTGGCGCGGTTGTAAGTTACACCCGGTCTCCCCCAACGCCGACGCGGATCGTACGCTCCGCGGTTTCGCCGCTGCGGCTGTACGCCTTGGCGCGAATTTCGTAAACACCGCGGTTTAAATGCCATTCCAGTTCAAAACTGCGCTCATTTTTGTCTTCGATTTTTTCACCGTCTCGGTAAACTTCAATCCGCTCGACGCCGTTTTTGCTTTCTGCCTCCACGCTAAACTTGATCGTATCGAGCTCGGTATTGCTGCCGTCACTGATGCCATGGAAACCGACACTAATGGCGCTATCCGACTCGCCACAGGTTTGCGTGGGATAGCGGTAACGATCGTCGCCTTGCGAGGCAATCCAGGCGTCAATCCCCTCTTGAAAGCGATTGCGACCGTCTTGACTCACCGGGTCATCCTCGCGCAAAACGATAAACTCGCGCTCTTCGTAGTCACCGCTGACTTCTTGAGCGGTTGAGGCGAGCTTGTTTTCACCGCGGCAGAGTTTGAGTTTGGGGTGGATGGGATCAGGCAAACTACCAAGAGTGTTTTTGACATAATACTCTTCCTTGGTGGGGAAATCGTCGTGAGCGGGGTAACCGGAAATAGCATCGACAGTTTCTTTTTTGACGCCACGTGGGACTTCCCACTCTGGTGTTTCGTAGTCGAGTTCAAGCAGGCGATCCACGATAGCACGCCAGATAGGCGAAGCACCAGTGATACCAGAAGCGACGCTCTTCATGGGACTGGCGTCGTTGTTGCCCACCCAGACGTGAACCAAAAAACTCTGACTCCAACCAATGGTCCAGTTGTCTTTCATGGAGTTGGTGGTGCCTGTTTTCACGGCGATGGGTTTGCCCGTGTTGAGCTGCGAGTGAGCACCAAAAGCAGCGGTACGGGCGTCGTTGTCTGAAAGAATGTCATTGATGATGAAAGTTTCGTTTTCGCCAAAAATCTGCTCACCCCGGACCGGCTTGAACGACTGCAAAGTCTGGCCGTGAACATTTTTGACTTCCAAAATGGCGGTGGGCTCCACCTTGTAGCCACCGTTACCAAAAGCACAGTAAGCGCCCGCAAGCTCGATCATGTGGACTTCCCCACCGCCCAGAGCAAGCGCGAGACCAAGATTTTGCAAATTGCTAGGTGTGGGCGCGAGCGTACTGATGCCAGCGCGGTCAGCGAACTCGAGGAAGCTCGGCAGACCCACAGCGGCTAAAGCCTTCACCGCAGGGATGTTGTAGGAATTACCCAGTGATTCGCGCAAAGTCACGGGGCCGCGGAATTTGCCGTCGTAGTTTTTGGGCTCGTACGGATCGATTTTGTCGTTTGCCTGGAAGGTTGTGGGTACGTCCGCAAAAACACTGGCGGCGGTGCCGCCTTTTTGCATCAGGTAGGCGAGGTAAACCAGCGGTTTAATGGACGAGCCGGGCTGACGCAATGCCTGCGGGTGGGCGGTGACGTTGAATTGCCCGTCAATTTCGGTATCAAAGTAATCACGCGAACCGACCATGGCGAGAATTTCGCCAGTTTGCGGCTCGAGCACCAGCGCGGCGCCATTGGAGATGTCCAAAGCGGTCACTTTTTCGATTTCGCGCTTGACGATGGCTTCAGCACTTGCCTGGAGCTCGTAATCAAGCGTGGTGTACACTTCCAAGCCGCCCTCGTCCACCATTTCGTCGCCAAAAGTCTCGCGCAGCAAATCTTCCACGTAAAACACAAAATGCGGTGCCTTGATTTCGCCGGTGGCACGCTCAAAAGTGAAACTATCGAGTTCTGCCAGAGCGTCATTGTAAACGTCTTTGACGATGTAGCCGTCTTCGAGCATTCGCCGGAGTACGCCTTGAGCACGCAGTTTCCACAAAAGATTGCCGTTGGCGTCCGTTTTGCCCACGTAAGGCGAGTAACGCGTAGGCGACTGAGGCAACCCAGCGATCATGGCAGCTTCGGCAACGGTGAGATCAGAAACTGACTTCTGGAAATACGTTTGTGCCGCCAGATTGGCGCCGTTGATATTGCCGCCATAAGGCGCTTCGTTGAGATACATTTCCAAAATTTGCTCTTTGGTAAACATTTTTTCGATCTGCATGGACAGAATTAACTCGCGAAATTTGCGGATAACTTTGCGCTCGTTGGTCAGGAGCATCATTTTGGTCAGCTGCTGAGTCAGGGTGGAACCGCCAACCACGCGTCCTTTGGTAAAATAGTAATACGGGATACGCAAAATGGTGAGATAGTCGAAGCCATGATGGTCGTAAAACTCTTTGTCTTCCACAGCAATGGTGGCATTGATCAAATTTTGGCTCACTTGATCCAGGGTGAACGGTTCGCGCCTTTGATCTTGATAAAAATCATACAAAAGCACGCCGTGGCGATCGTAAATTTTGGTACTAAAACCGGTTTCGCGGACTACTTGATCAGGCGCTGGCAAATCTTTGGCGATATACCAGAAAAAATACGTAAAACCTGCCATCCCCACTAAAGTGAGTATCAGCATCAAGATCCAAAAAACCCGCCAGCGTTTGAGTTTTTTGACCTTGTTTGGTCGCTTTCCCAGCCCCCACATAAGGTTATATTATAGATTATGCAAAGCGAATGTCAAGAGTGCCAGGCGACAAACAAAATGCTAATTATCGTGCTTGTAAAATATGCAATATTTTCACCTTTTCGGGAAGTTTAAAAATGCATGCTTTTGGCAGTTTGTTTTTGTTTGTTTTATTTTGTTCACTCTTAAACCTGGTTTTTGTAAAACATTTGTTAAACGTTTGTTTAACAAAATTACTCTCCCCTCGCCTTTGGCTCTTCTTGCCTTTGTCCGTAGAAAGCATGTTTGAGCGTGGGCTGGTAGTGGGGCTGAGTGAAGCGCCTGTAGTCGAGATAAAGTAAACCGCAAGCAGTCACTGCGAAACTCGCAAGGCTGACGGCGAGACCGAGCCAGCCTAAATACTGCGGCCAATAGGAAATGGTAACTGTGCAATGGTCGTCTGGGCAGATGTCACGCGGGATCAGCCAGGCATTAGCCCAACCGTCGTATTCTTGATGTGCTAAAAGCTGACCACCCAGATGAGCTTGCCAGCCGGGGTGATATCCTTGAGCAAGTACGAGGACGCCGTCGTTACTGCCTGGGAAAGAAACCTCAACACGATATTCACTCGTGCCAGCTTTGCTGACTTGGCTAACTTCAAGCGAATTGAGGTGCACCTCGTCACCATCGCGACCGCGTAATTGAATGCCAGCGAGCTCGTGGAGCGGGACAACGTAGCTGACAGTTTGCTCCAAAACGTTATGGGCGGTTTCACCGGCGATGGAGCGATTGGCTGGGTGGACATCAAAAAAGGCAGTGTCTTGATCCGTGGCCACGCGCGGGAAAGAAAAGGTCTGAGTGGTGCGATCACCGCCTTGGAGCAGAGTTTCCCAGCTTTGCACTTTTTTGTTGACATCCCAGAAATAATAGGTTAAAGGCAAACCCTCGAGATTACGGGCATCGATGCGCAAAAGAAAGCTGTGCTTGGCGGCATCCAGCGAGGAATCAAAGAAAGTATCGCAGTACGAGCCGTAACCGCTGGTGAGATATGTGTAGCCGTGTTCGCCGTTTTCCTGGCGATCGACGCTGCCACGTTCGATGACGTCGCAGTTGACGGCATCAGAGGTGGCAAAACTGCGTAAATAATGCGGAATGGTGGTCACATGCGCTGTCAGTGAGGTGAGCGGCTCGTTTAAAGTCAGAGTTTGCGGTTCACGCCAGAAATCCCAGAAAGTTTCCGGGACGGTGAGCTCGATAGTGTCGCGGAGATTGACGTTGATATTGAGACCGCGGGTGCGCGCGCTGCCAGCAGCGAAATAACGCCAGGTTTGCTCTTGGTGAAAATTGCCTAGAGAAACGATGGCAGAGCTGCTGGCTTCTCCTGATTTGAGACGGGTATAATCAGTGCCAAAATCAAAATAAATTTCGTCCGCATCATCAAGATAAGGGGCGGTAAAGGTAACAGGCGCAAAGGGTTGATAAGTTTGACCGTTGACTTCGAGAGTGAAAAGCGGACTCAATGTCACTACGTAGTCCTTCTTGTCTTTCGCTGTTAAATTGACCAGGAAAGAAGAACGCGAAGCCTCGAGAAAGCTGGGCACATAGAGTTCATGGTAATCGTGACTGGGCAAAATAGCGTCGAGATGGACGGTGGCGAGATTGCCAGACGCAGAAGCGTCGTAAGAAATTTGCTCGTCGCCTGGTTCGCGAGCGTAAAGAAAGGCGAAAGGATAATCTAGTGCTTGCTCGCTGGGACCGGTTAAATAATGGTGCTTGGTGGCGGCGGGATCGTAAAACTGATGAAATTGGCGAGTGTTGGAAACGTAATACTGCTCGGGCGCGGTAACGTAAGCCTTGGCGAGCGGAATTTGCGCTTGACAGTCATAAACTTCGATTTGGGCGCTCGTGTGTATCTGGCGGCAATCTGCCGCGGTCGCTAGCTGCTGCCAATCGCGATGAAAAAGCTCACTGTCGCGACCGCGACGGTGAATAGTGGCGTCGTAAATCAAATAGCGAACGTTGTATTTATCGAGCACGCGGCGAAAAAGGGTGCTGTCGCCTTCCAGGCGAGCAAAGTGGAGTTCTTGGTAGAATTCTTCGTTGTCAAAACTCCAAACGTCAAAAGCGCGATCCAAAATGGATTGGCGCAAGCCAAACCAATAAAAACCGATGCCACGATAGCCCCAAGTGGTGTGCTGCCAGCCGTAAATCGTCTCCGCGGGGAGAAGCGCAGTCCGGGCGGCACGTTCTTGAGTGCGCATAAAAGCGAAAAGTTCGTCGTAATCCGCCGGCATGGTTTGGCGTAAATTGTGGTAAATAAAATGACCGCCAAAAGTGGGAATAGAATAAAGAGCTAAAGCAACCAGATAAAAGGCGAAGCTAAAAATCAGCACGCGGGCGCGCAAAAGACGTGCCAAAAGCAAGAAACTCGCACCCACAAGCAAGCTGTACAGGAGCGATAAAGGGACGATCACTTTGGTGTACGGAGAGCGAAAAACTTGACCGATAAAGGTAAAATCGAGGCGATTGATCAAAAGCAAGCCGCACATAGCCGCAAACCCGGTCAAAACGCCAAAAGTGCGATAATCGCGCCGGTAAAAAAGCAAATAGCCGGCACCCACAAAAAGCAAAAAGGCGAAAACAACGCCCATAAAAGCAGTGGCGGGCTCGCTCATCCAGGTTTGCATGAAAGCAATGGGATCTTGTGAGTCGTCAGCATCGTTGTAATCTTGAGACGCAAACCAATAACCACGCAAAAGCAAAATGTCGCGCCAATTGCCATAAGCTTGATTTTGCATGGACACTTCACGCGTGGAGATCTGGTTGACTTGTGAGCGGATCGTGGTCTGCGAGCCGCCGGTGGCGACAAAGTAAACCATAGGTGCCAGCCAAAAAAGATTGGTCAAAAGGATAATACTGGCACTGCCTACAAGACGGGTGAGCTTGGTGGTAAACTTGACGTGTGGTCGGCGAGAAAATAAATAAGCCAAGCCCAGGCAAACAAGCAAAATGGCGTAGACAACGAAGTTAGTCTGCAAATAAGCCAATGGGGTGGCGAGGAAACTAACCAAAGCGAATTGAAGCCAAAAACGCGTGTAGCCGAAACGCCAAACACTGTGCAAAGTGTACAAAAGCCAAGGCAACATGCCGTAGAACCAGTAGAATGGCTCAAAAGCGACATAAAAATTCTGCACGGTACCCAGATTGAGCAAATAAAACAGCGCGGCTGCGAGGGCGGCTAGTTTTGCTTTGAAAGAATCATGGCGATCGGTAAATAGTTCCCGAAAAAGCGCAAAACAGCCCAAACTGCCCAGCAAAAGCTGACTGAATAACAAAGTATAGCGGATTAACGAACGTGGTAAAATAATTGAAATAAACAAGACGATAAACTGGCGGACAAGATCGGCTGCGTGCGCCATGCCCCCGAGAAGACCGACACCTTGATATTCTTGCCAGACGGCGTTAAAACTGCGCCACAAATCATACGTGGGATCCCATTCGGGATGAAGATTGTCCCAGCCGGTGAGCCAGGTACCCAGGCGAAAATTGGTAATAACGATCAAAAACCAGACACTCGCGATGACGAGATACGGCCAAAAAAGCCGCCACTGAAACCGTTTTTTTTGGGTTTTCTGGCCTTGCACTGGTGTATTATACCACACTTTCGCGCATTATGGGGACTTTAGACAACGGGGAAAAGCTCACGCAGCGTCTGACTGGCAATGGCGGTTAAAGACCGGCGCTCAGCCATTTCGCGACTAAATTGCGACAGCGTCTGGGCCTTATCTTCGCAGCCGCGCAAAATGCGTACAACGTCATAAGCATCATCTTGGTACGTCAGATCGTTGATTTCGAGGTAATTGCGAGCCAAAGCGTCCGCAAAATCTGAAGTTTTGGTATACGCGGCCAAAGCCTCTGACATGATGACCGGTTGGCTGTAAGCGAAAGCGAAAGATAGCGGTCCAGAGGAGGAAATAAAAGCGCGATACGGGAAAATCATGGCATCGCAAGCGGCGAAATAGTAAGGCATGTGTTCCTCAGGGACGAAGCCTGTGACCACAGCGTGCTTGCGCGCGGCGAGCTCGAGTGTCTCGTTGTAATAGGCTTGCGCGACTGGATCTTGGGCGTGGTTGGGGTTGAGACCACCAGCGATAATGAGCGTGGTGCGCGAAAGATTGCTCGGCCACATGGCAAGCAGCTCCTTGATGCCTTTGTAAGGTGCGATGTAGCCGAAAAACAGCACATACCGGCGCTCGGCTTCTAAACCGAGCGCAGCTCTGGCGGTGGCTTTATCTAGCGCAGCTGGCGTGGGCACAAAATGAGGAACGACGGTGACTTGGTTTTTTTTGTCGGCAAGATTTTCTTTGAGCTGTTGCTCAAAAACAAAAAGACGCTGACTTGCAGATTTGATGAGGCTATAAAGTATTGATTTACCAATGTTTTTTAAAGTTGATTGCCAGTTTTTGCCTTCGATGACGCTCAGATCTCCAGGTACTTGATGCATCATAAGGTCAAACTTGAGTCCGCATTTGGCGGCCCACCAGAGGCGCAAAACCGTCATACCGGTGCAGAGCCAATCGCCAAACATATTAACTTCAAACTGAATAAGAATTTTCCCACCTTGAGTGGCGCGTAAACGTTTGATCAGCTGGCCGAGACTTTTGCGATCGCCGCGTGTCCACAAGCGATGCACTTGGAGATTACCTTCGCGATAATCTGGATAATCCGGAATTTTTTCGGCAAAAACATCCACTTGTAATTCTGGATCCAGAGCGCACATGGCCTGGAGCAAAGTTTTGGTGTAAGAGGCAACTCCCACCGTGGCGGCGGAGTGCAACTCACCCATATTGGGGAAAGAAGAAACGACGGTAAGCTGTTTTGCTGACATGCATTTATGGTAGCACACAGGGGCAATTTCGTCAACCTGAAAACTGTAATAAATTATAAATAAATTGTAAATAAAAAATTAGAAATTAGAAATGGCGGTGAAGAACAAGTAGCGTCGGTAACGTGAAGAGTAATTTTGAGTTTGTTTTTTGTTTGTCAAAATATGTTAACATTTTCCAGATGTGTTTGTTAAACATTTGTTAAACACTTGTTTAACAGTTTTGTTTGAAAATTGCGAGTAATTTTGCCTCTTGATTTTTGCGGGCAGCTGTGATATCACTTGTAGCTAGTAAGTTGAGATTTTGAAAGGGAAAGATATAATGTTACTCGATGCGACAATGCTAAACGAAAAGCTGATGCCAGCCAAGAGATCGGAAGAGCG
>CAYQLH010000029.1:0-11180 GCA_964418385.1 uncultured Pseudomonadales bacterium | reverse complement strand
TGCGCCTCGCGATCCTACACACTCCAGACTCACTGTAGTGGAAAACCACTGCGCTCATAATTAATTTGCTTTTCTTTATTTACTACTTATGTGTCCGCAAAACTCCCCTGGAAAGGGGAGTTTTGATATGTATGATTGCCAATTCTGAGCAATTTTCATGAGGTCTATAATATTGCAATTTACAACAAATTTGCGTCGATCACGCCTGGAAAATATCAATGCTACACGTGCAGCATTAAAAACTATAGGATAAATTCTTACGTGTTTTCAGCTTTTGGATGAAATAATTTGAAAGAATTGTATGTATAATCTGAAATATGACGAGAACGCAAAAAGAAATAAAGCCAATTATAATCAATGGTACGAGTGTTGACCCGGAGTTTATTGCCATTGTGCGCAAAAGCATCATTACCATCCGCGGTCAAAAAGTGATTCCTGATGCTGATATCGCGCACCTGTACGGAGTAGCAACAAAAAGGATCAATGAAGCAGTGAGTAATAATCCTGATAAGTTTCCTCCAGATTATATGTTTGTCCTGTCCACCGAAGAAGCCTTGGATTTGCGGTCGAAATTTTCGACCACAAAAATTTCCGTCAAAAGCAGAACCCCACCTAAAGTTTTTACTGAAAAAGGTCTTTACATGCTCGCAACAATTCTTAAAAGTAAAACTGCACGGGAAATAACTTTTGCAATCATCGAAACCTTTGCTCAGGTCAGAAGTCTTAAACGCGAGTTGGCAGAGCTACACACTGGAGTACCAGAAAAACAAACGGACAAACTTAAACATTTCAGTACCTCATTGACTGATGTAATCATGCCTGATTTAGAAACCACACAAACAGAATCAACGCTGGAACTAAATTTTGTCATTGGAAAAATTAAACACACTGTAAAACGCACCAAAAGAATTGATCACGCAGAAAATAAAAAATGATGTTACTGGCTATCCACTCATAATTGCTACTTATAAGTACAACACTGGACAACTCCATGCCTGCCACCCCTGACCTTAAAGGGGAAGCCGTTTGTAAGCAATTTGGTGCAGTTTTAGCGTGGTATATAATATTACAATTTGTTGCAAATTTTTGCAGTGAACGCCTGGAAAAGCGTAATGCTGCACGTGCAGCACCGCGCAAAACTAGAAATGATAAATTAGAAATTAAAAATAAATACGTATTTGCCAAGTATTTTTAATTTATAATTTCCAATTTCTAATTTTTTGTGATATAATAACCGCTTCCGATCGCGGTGACGGCACGGAGGCACTCGGCCAGCGCACGGAGGCGCCCCGCAATCTGCTTTTTAAAATCACCAAAAAGGATGTGAGATCGTCATCAACTTGCGCTCGTGAGCGGCTGCTTTTGCAGTCAAGGAAAATTATTTTTCGAGGTGTAGGCTATGTCCGAGCAGGACAAAACAACGGTCGCCATTAAGCGGCGACTTTCAGACGCCCACTTTCAGACGCATATCCAGTGGTATCCGCGCACATCTGTGGACGTCAAAGCGCTAGTCTCTGGTCTGCTGCCAGTGGTCGGTTTACTGGGCATGAGTTTTGCCCTCGCCTGTTTTACCGGCTAAGGAGGCACCACCAATGAGATACGAGATCATGTGCTGTTTTCTGATGGGCGTGACAATCGGGTACATTCTTTGTTATCTCATTCATCACACGCCCCATCCAGACACGCATGCCGAAAAATTGCGGCAGGAAAACTCGCTCTTGCAAGTCAAGTTGGCGTCATTTGGGGTTGACGTGGGGGATTACCTCAAAGAAGCCAAAAAACACCAGGATTTTTACCCCCACAACGATTATTACCGCCACCCCAGCTGGTGGCGACGCCTGGCGTGGCTAGGTGGAGCGTCACTCATCCTGGCGCCCGTGGTCGCTTCAGCGGCCGGTTGGTGGTAATTTTTGGTGTCAGAGCCGTCAGCGTTAGTTGACGGCTTTTATTTTTACGCCTATCTTATAAAAAAGTGTTCAAAACACGTTTTATCAGGCACAAAACAGAGAATATCCATTTACCAAAAAATCTCTTGACCAATTTAAAAAAATAGTGTAAAATGGTAGCGTGAAAAAATTATGCAAGGTAGTTGTACAAAAAATAAATTGAAAAAAACTATGAAAAAATTGCACAAAAGCGCTTTGATGGCGCTCGCTTTGGCTGTTCTAGGGTTGGCGGCTGTAAGTGAATTCAAACCCGTCAGCGCAGATAATGTGGACATGCAGGTTTATCCTAGCAATGCTCGCCTTTCTTTCCGCGGCAAAACAGTGGCCAATACCGAAGGTAGCACTGTGGCTTTGATCAACACCAAGTATAATTATGCAGATGATCGCTACTCTACCTCATCGGCGACTTTGCACACTGGCGATGAACTTTTGTTCAAGGTGGACGACACCAAGTTCCAAAGAAACAGTGTCGGTTTCACGAGTTCGCAACTGCGCGACGATCAAATCGCTCTGGTGACTGCCATGAGCAGTGACGTGGCTCCAGCGGGAACGACGGTGATTGCGACCATGTCTGGTCAGATCAAGTTCACTTTCAATGCCAAAGCGGGCACTTCTTGGTTTGACATTGATCACGATGGTCAACCGGATGAAAGCGGTTATTTTGAGCTTTTAGTCCCGTCCATTGCTGACACCTTGGGCGGCGGCACCGTGCGACCGACGACTGATAGTGAGGGTAATATTGTGACTCCAGCGCAATATCTGCTTTCAGCGGATGGCGTGCCTGATGCCGGCGGTTTTGACTTTGGCAACGGCACCAAAGCGGCGCACGTGGTCACCTACACGATTGGCAGCGGTAGCACCACCAATCTCCAAACTCGCTGTTCGGCGACTTCCGCGGCGGCCAACGCTACTTTGATCGACGATGTGCCCTATCACACTGTCAAGTGTACTTACAACAAGGCTGAAGTGAGTGATGGCACTGAGATCAACATCGTGGTGGAAGGGTTTATCAACCCAGCACCTTACGAAATCTCAGAGTCAAACGTGGTCAAAAATGCCGGTACCACCGCTCCAGATGGCTATGTTGCTTCTGGTCGCACTATGGGTTCGATGGATATTTACGAAGTTAAGATGCGCCAGATGGACCAGGTTCCCTCAGGCAGCGTCGCCAAAATCGATGAACTCCGCAATGCGCGCACTTATGTGGGCTTTAGCAACGGTGTGAAGATGACCGTGCATGTGATGCCTCAATTGACTTTCAAGATTTCCGGTATTGCCGCTGGTCAAACTGCTTGCGGCGGCGTGGAAACCACAGTTGGCACTGATGCGCTCAACGTTGACTTCGGCTCAATTTCCAATACCTACTTCACTGACGCCGCGCAGCACTTCACTGTGGTCACCAATGCGCCTCATGGCTACGTGATCACCGCGATCACGGACGATCAAATGCGTCTCAAGGGTGAAAGCTGTCCGTCGCATGGCTTCGGTTACTCTTACTGTATTCCCGGCTACGGCATTACTGCCAGTAGCACTGATAGTCAAACTACCGAAGGTACGTGGGACATCGGCGCTGGCAAGGATGGCTTCGGTTACACGCTCAAGGTGGTCAGTGGTGATGATTACCTCAACACCACTCCTGGTCAACCAAACGTCGCTGCTGCTTTCGAGTACGACGGTTGGCGTGCCTTTGCTGATCGTGCTGCGGGTGACGATCCGGTGCAAATTTTCAACAATTTGCGCTCCACCAACACCGATGAGCTCGATGTTTGCTACCGCGTGATGTCGTCGCCGACCAATATTCCTGGCGATTACATGACCGCGCTCACCTACACGATCACGGCGTCATTTTAAAAAGTAGATAATGGATAAAATATAACAAGAAAGGAAAAAGAGAAATGTCAAATGTCCAGAAAAATAGATTGCTTCTCGCAGCTTTTGGCTTCGCACTCGCGACCGTGGCGATGACGCACTCTCTCGCCGCCCAGACTGCTTCCAGCGAGAACGCTCAAGAAATTGCGCTCACAGCAGTACCGCCTCGTCTCGGTGATGATTACAGTCTCGTCGTTAAGCCAGGAGAAACGGTGCAAACGGTGATCGAAGTGCGCAATCCGTCCAATAGCACCGCTACTGTGGAAACTTTTGCCAAAGATTTCTATGTCGGTTCTGATGGTGAAACACCGATTCCGGTGGACGGTGAGGCGAGTAGCCGGTGGGCGTTGTCGCAATGGTTGACGCTGACTCCCAATACCGAGTCTATCGAACCACGCGGCAGTGCAACGATTATTGTCAACATCTCCGTACCGGAAGATGCTTTGCCAGGTGGTCGTTACGCCATGATTTTGCACAAGCCGGTCACTTCTGGTTCACAAAACACTGGCACTGGTGCTCAAGTGAACGCACAAGTGGGCACCTTGCTTTACGTCGTCGTTTCTGGCGAAGTGAGCGAAGCGGCAGAAGTGGATGAATTCGAGTTCACCCCGTCTTTCATGGAGATGGGCCCGGCGAATTATCACCTTTCTATCCGCAATGATTCCAGTCTCCACATCCGTCCCAGTGCTTCCATCGATATTACCAATATGTTGGGCAAGAAGGTGGCCACGCTGAGCATAGATGAGAAGAATATCTTCCCAGATAGCTCGCGCAGCTTTGACGGTACCTGGAATAAGACTTGGGGTTTCGGCAAGTACACCGCCACCGTGAACGGCATGTACGGCACCCAAGCACAAAACTTGACGGCAACTACCACTTTTTGGATTTTGCCTGTACGTTTGATCTTGGCGATCATGCTTGCGATCTTGCTGGTGGCTGTAGTGATCTTTACCACTCGCACCAAGTATTCCAAGATGCTTGAAGAAGAGGAAGAAAAGGTCCGCAAGCTCGACGAAAAGCTCAAGAAGGCGCGCAAGGAAAACAAGGAAAAGTAATCCTTAGTGCTTTAAAAATGCAACCAAGCGGCTCTTCGGAGCCGCTTTTTGGGCATAAATTCCTTCAAGAAAGCCGGTTTGAGTGTGATATAATACGCACATGTCACAAACAATCCTCATTACTGGTGGCGGCGGTTATATCGGCTCACACGCCGTCAAACTTTTTCTCGAAAAAGGCTACCAAGTGGTGGTTTTTGACAATTTTCTTCACGGTTTTCACCAAGCCCTTGAAACATTGGCCCAAAAATATCCAAGCCAGCTTCAAGTTGTTGCTGGCGACTTGCGCGACCGCGCAGCGGTCGCGGCGCTTTTTGATGCTCATCACCTTGATGCGGTCTTGCATTTTGCGGCGCTTTGCTCGGTTAATGAATCCATGCTCCAGCCAGAGCTTTACCTTGATAACAACGTCATCGGCTCGCTCAATCTGCTTCAGGAAATGCAACGCCACCACGTCACCACGCTTGTTTTCTCCTCCACGTGTGCAGTTTATAACGGTATGACTGCTCCCTTGCCTATTACCGAGTCTGTCCCGCCGGATCCGCTCAATCCTTACGGCGAGAGCAAGTGGATGATCGAACGTGCGATTCATTGGCTAGCCAGGCGCCATCACTGGTCATACGTCATTTTCCGTTATTTCAATGTTTGCGGTGCCGCCAGCGATGGTACTTTGGGTGACAGCAAACACCCTTCCGTGCACCTGATGCAAAATGCTGTCCGCGGAGCGATGGGTTTGGAACCGTTTTATCTCACTTTTGAACCTATGGATACGCCCGATGGCTCGCCCATTCGCGATTATGTGGACGTAGAAGATTTGGTACAAGCGCATTTTTTGGCTTATGAATACTTGGCTGCCGGTGGTCAATCCGACACCTTCAATCTTGGCAATGGCACCGGCTACTCCGTTTTGGAAATTGCTGAGGCCGTGGAAAAGGAATTTGGTGTCACGCTGAGTCGTGAACCCAGTCGTGAAAAGCGCACCGGCGAAAGTGCGCGCGCCTTCGCTGATCCCTCGCATGTGCGCGACGTTTTAGGCTGGCAACCGCAAAAATCACTTCAAGACTCAATCCGCAGTTTGCGTACTTGGTACGAAAACAAACCACAAGGCTGGACCCAATAATGAGTAAAAGAAAGGTTAGTTTGCTCGCTGTTTTGCGCCGTTGGCTCGCCAAAAACTGGTTAGCACTCGTCATCACTGTGGGTACGCTTTTAGTCGCTAATTGGGTTTTGTTGACTAAACCCATTTTCTACACGCACGACTATCTTCACGGCGCCAGGGTCGCGGAAATGAAACGGGGTTTGCTAGAGGGTCAGTTTCCGGTTATCTGGAGTCAAAATTTTGGTTTCGGTTTTGGGATGCCGCTTTTTGAATTTTACGCTCCCTGGCCGTATTTCGTGGGAGCGCAATTCCACATTCTAGGTGTTGACCTCGTTTGGAGCGTCAAGTTTACTTATATCGTCCTCAATCTCGTCACTTTTGCCGGCATGTATGCCTGGGCGCGTCAATTCTTAGATTCGTCCACCAGTTGCTTGAGCGCTAGTTTCCTCACGCTTGCCAGCTATCGAGCGATGAATCTTTTTGCGCGTGGTGCCATGAGTGAACTTTGGGGCATTGCGAGTATCGCTTGGCTGCTTGCTGGCATTACCCAGCTGATCAAAGGTCAGCGCCGGGGCTTTTGGGTCGCGCTTGCCGGTGGCATCATGTTTGCCACTTCACACAATATCACCATGATGATCGCTAGCCCTTTGATCTTGATTTACACGCTTGGTTTTTGGCTTATTCATACTGTCTACACCCAAAAAAGCGGACCGTGGTGGCGACGCTTTTTTGCCACGCGTGCCAGTTTACCGGTATGGCAACCGCTTCTAGTTGCAGGTTTGCTGACACTTGGTGTCACTTGCTTTTACTGGTTGCCGGCTTTTGCAGAAAAAGACTACACTCAGATCGAAAAATACATTTTGTCCGATTATTTCAATTATCATTGGCATTTTTTGTACGTGCGTCAATTTTTCCGCGATCAATTTGGCTATGGCGGCAGTGGTTGGGGACCAGATGATGGTTTGTCGTTTTTCCTTGGTTGGGCACAGTTGGCAGCTTTCGCGCTTGGTGCTGTCGCTGCTGCCTGCGGTTTATATACAAATACCCGGCAACAAAAGTTGAGTGAAAAAAGTATACAAAATTTATACATTATTGCAATTTTTTCCTTATTATCAATAATTATTGCATTATCACTTTTTATGACTTTAGAAAAAACGGTCGGTCTTTGGGATGCTTTGGCTGCTTTTTTGGCTTTCGTACAATTTCCGTGGCGTTTTTTGGGTACGGCCATTGTTTTCCTTGCCCTTGCTGGAGGTCTCGCCGTCGCGTTAATACCAGCCCGTTATCGTTTAGTGACAATTGTCTCTTTGTGGCTGGTTTTGCTGCTTACCAGTAGCCATTATTTCCGCGCCGAGCGTTATCTTGAACCGCTTGCTTGCGGTCAGGAAGTGACTGTTAACGGTCAAACTCAATGTGAAAATGATCCTTATGTAGGTCAATATCCATTTTATATTGATGATCCCGCTTATATTCGCCAAACTATCAGTCCGATTCTTGTGGATTATCTACCTGCTGACTTTGCCAATTACACCCTTGCTGGCGAGGAACTTGACTGGCAACGAGTCGCTCCCGATATTCATGTCCTCTCGCTCAGCGAGCAACCCGCCGTTTTGGTCAACCGCATGCACGAGAAACTCTATGAATTTCGCTTGGAAGCCAGCCACGAAGCCGAGTTTGCCCTCGCCGCATATCCTGGTTGGCAAGTGGAAATCGACGGCCAGCCTGCAGAGTATCACTTGAGTCCTCGCGGCAATATCGCCATTGACTTGCCCACCGGCACCACACGCGTTGGGCTTTATCTGGATAGCACACCCTTGCGCCGCGCGGCTAACTGGTTAAGCGCCCTCACTTTGGTCGGCATTATTGGTTATGCAGTTTACGGTTTATGTCCGCATCGTCGCTAAAATCCACCACTAGCATCAACGCCCGCGACATCAAACGTCGCTCCGTGGGTGGCGCCATTTCGTATTTCGCCAGGACGCTGATTCTCAACGGTCTTGGTCTCGCTTCAAGTCTCATTTTGGGTGCACTTTTGAGCGTGGCTGATTTTGGTGTTTACGGCGTCGTCACGCAAATCATCGGTATTCTTACTTTTTTTTCCGATGTTGGCCTGGCTTCGGCGCTTATTCAGAAAAAAACTGAACCAACCGAGCGTGATTACCAAACGATTTTTTGGACACAACTCACGCTCGCTTTTGCCATTGTCTTGATTTGTTTTGGTTTGGTTCATTTGAGCGAACTTGTGGCTTGGTTGCACTTGGCAAATTGGGGTCCGGCCAATGCTCTTGTTGTTTTTATGTCTGGACTGGGTCAAAACGGGGCTGGGATTTTATATGCTTTAGCTTTTGGTTTTGTGCTTGCTACCTTCAAAACCGTCCCCTCGATTAAACTCACCCGCTCGCTCAATTTTTCCAAAATGATTTACTCGCAAATCATCGAACAAGTTGTTTTTTACGTTGTTCTCATCGGTCTCGTCATGAATGGCTACGGCTTGCGCGCCTACACCTTTGCTATCTGGGCGCGTAGCCTTTCTGGCACCTTCGTCATGCTTTATCTGGTACCTTTCTGGCCACGATTGCAATTTGGTTGGCGTAATTTTAAAGATTCACTTAAATATGGTTGCAAGTTTCAACTCAATGACTTGCTAGCGCGCATCAAAGACCAGCTTTTTTATCTGGTCGTCGCCTCACGCTTGGGTGTCACCGAGTTTGTCATCATCAGCTTTGCCAAAAATTGGTCCATGTATCCGTATAATCTCACCGTGCAAAACGTGATGGCGATTACTTTTCCCACCTTTTCTCGTCTCCAGGCAGATAAAAAACTGCTCCGCCGCGCCATTGAAAAATCCATTTTTTTCATCACCCTGTCAATTTTCCCTATTCTCACCGGTATGTGCGTTTTTTTCTGGCCGCTCACCCAAGTCATCACCAAATACCACAAGTGGGAAGATGCGCTTGTATCTTTTGTTTTCTTCACGCTCGCGATTGCGCCGGCAGCAATTTCCAGCCCTTTGACCAATGTCCTCAACGCCATTGGTAAAATCAACGAGACGCTCAAACTGATGATCGGCTGGACAATTTTGACGTGGGTCTTGACGCTGCCACTTTTGTCGGTGATTGGTTTCAACGCCGTTGCGATTGCTGCTTTCATCATTTCGCTCACCAGTTTTTTGCCAGTGGTCATGGTAAAAAAGTACGTGCCGTTTAAGCTTTGGGATCAGATTTGGCGCCAACTGACTGCCAGTTTGCTCATGGCCGCTTTTGCCCTTGTCTTTATGGACACTTGGACTCGCAGTCTTGCTTGGACGCTCATGGGTGGCTTTTTCACCGGTCTGATTTATTTAACCGCGATCATGGTACTTGGTCGCAACAAATTATGGTCTGAAGTGAGGAGTTTGCGATGATTGCTTATTTACAAGGTCGCCCCATAGTAGCCAGTGATCACATTATCCTGGTCACCAGCAGTGGTGTCGGCTACAAAGTTTTTGTGGGCGGCAAGATTTTAAGCCGCGCTCACAACGAAAGTCTGGAACTTTTTACTCACCTGTATTTACGCGAAGATCGCTGCGAGCTTTACGGTTTTGCTAGTCAGGCAGACTTAAATCTTTTTGAGCTTCTTTTGGGTGTTTCCGGTTGTGGACCCAAAATGGCCCTCGCGCTCGCTGATACTGGCGCGGCGCGCATTATTGAGGCGATTCAACAGGCTGACGTTGCCTACTTCACCGCTTTCCCGCGTGTGGGCAAAAAACTCGCTCAAAAACTGATCATCGAGCTCAAAAACAAGCTTGGTGGTTTGGAAGATCTGGATCTTTCGCCCAAGTCAGAAACTTATGAGGAAGTCATGGCTGGTTTGCAAGTTTTGGGCTTTAGTGAGCCGGAAATCCGCACCGTACTTAAAGACCTGGATTTGGAAAACTTTGATACTGCCACGGCCATCAAAAAAGCCTTGCAAAGACTGAAACGGGGATAACAATCCGAAAGTCAAGAGTTGCTTTAGAAAATTGATTAATCTACATTCAAAGCAGTAAAGATCAAGAAAGAAAAACCTTCAGTCTCACAGACATTGTTAGAAAACTATGCAAAGTTATGATCGCTGTCTGAATTGCGACTTTTAGTAAACACCAAAAACTTACCCAAAAAGTAATTAGCGATGATAACGATAATTTGCAAAATATATTTCGCCCACACGGGATCGGCACTTAAGACTTCAACGGCAAAAATCAAACCAAAAAAATCAAGCACTCCGGTAAACGAGCGGGCGGCGATATAAGCAGCTAATTCTCGACACCAAGCGCCAAAACTATGGCAGCGAGTGCGAAAAACAAGAAACTTGTTGCCAACGTAGGCAAAAACCTTAGCGGCGATGATGGCGGTGAGATTGGCCAGCTTGTAGTCGAGACCAAAAAACAAAAGCAAATGATACAAGCCGACGTTGATGGCAGCTGTTGCGACCCCCACAAAAGCGTAAGCCATGATTTCACGGCAAGATTTACTTTTAAACCTTAGCATCTCTCAATTCTTGTTTTTGATTTGGCAAGACTTTTTTCGTGGAATTAGAGAGCTTGCCTGCTTCCGCCGCCGCATCGTAATCCATTTTACGCACGTGATACTGGATGTCTTCCAAAAGCATCCGATTTTTGGCGATCAAATCAGCCAGCAAACCCATGACAAGATTTAAACAGCCGACTATCAACAAGATACTGCACAAAATCAAAGACTGAGTGTGGCCATAGCCACGCCCTTGTAGCATAAAAACCAAGTAACGCAAACCAATCACAAAACCCGCCAATAAAGGAACCGCGGCGATAAAAGTGAAAGTTTTCAATGGTGAATACATCAAGTAAGTGCGCAAGATAAGAGCACTGGTTTTTTGCACATATTTACTGATACTTCCAAAAAGTCGTGAGGGACGCAATTGAGGATTGGTGCGGATCGGCACCGAAGTCTGCGGGATCTTAGTACGACCAGCTTGGATGATCGTTTCAAGAGTGTAGGTATACTTGTTGGTGACATTAAGACGCAGTGCCGCCTCACGAGAAAAAGCGCGAAAGCCACTCGGAGCATCAGGAATGTCGGAGTTGGAAGCCTGACGCACTACCCAGCTGCCAAAATGCTGGAGGATTTTTTTGGTAGCGGAAAAGTGTTTGGTGGCGTCAATCGGTCGCTCGCCAATCACAATATCGCTTTTCCCATCGAGAATCGGTTGCACCAGTTT
>CAYQLH010000028.1:0-11405 GCA_964418385.1 uncultured Pseudomonadales bacterium | reverse complement strand
TATCAAACTATATCATTTCCACTAATGTTACTATATCAAACTATATCATTTTTGTGATATTATAGGTCTTTTAGCCTGGAAATGATTATTCCCGCAAAATTGCTTCTCTCCTCTCCCCTTCACCCACCCCCTCACAATTTTTTGGCGCCTCGGACTCGCAATAATTATTTTTAAGGCATTATTGCCACGCCTGGAAAACAAAAATCAAATTTCTTAAATAATTATTTCAAAATTATTTACTACCAACACTTAAAGGTCACTCGAGTCACTACCGGTAATAAACCGTGCCAAACATCTCTTGGCTCTCAACCGAAAATTTGACTCCCCTACCCTGCCGGCTTCACAATCACTCGCTTAAAACAAGAAAAGCCGTTTTTGAGGCCTTTAAACAGAACACGGCGGCTCTTTCAGGCATAATCACCTTCAACAGCGAACAAATTCTGTGTTATAATACGTTCTTATCGCTAATGACTCACTCCCCAACCCTATACTCACCGCAACTACCACTCCATCAAAAAAACGTTCACAGATATCGCCGCTTTTGCGTTAATACAAATTTGGTTGCTTCACTACCATCCGCCCTGATATAATATATCCAATATGATATCACTAATGTCTCTTTTTTACAGTCAAACTCTACAACACTAGCTAAATTTACACAATTTAAATTTTCAGCGTGATATCAATATTTTTTCGTAAATAAATTTATTATCACTCACAATAATCATCTGCTAAAAATGATATTCCTCGCCTGGTGGCAACTTTGTGAGTCAATCTGCAATAAGAATTAGCAACTAGGATAATATATTTTCTTTTGTGCTCTGTAAACACCAACGGCAGTTTTACAACTTTTATTCGGGTGCAAATTTTTATTAACGCAAAAATGTAATAAAAATATTAATATATTCACGCATAATTGACGCAATCTCGATATAAAGCACCTATGCGTTAATTATGCAGTAATAATGTATCATTTTAGTACTATTTATAACTACTTATTAACGCAGAATTTGCATGAAAAATAATTAACGCATAATTTCCGCAAGGCAAAATTTCGCACTCCCCTACCCGCTTGCACCAGCTTTCGCTCACTATTTTCGTGCTATAATAGCCATTATGCGAGAAAGAGAACGTTTTGTCCTCACTGCTATCTGCCTGAGTATTCTTCTCTGGGTAATTCAGCTTGTCCCTATTTCTTGGCGTTACCTGGCGATTGCTGTTTTCACCGTTCTCACTTACTTCGTTAGCGCTTTGACTTTGCACAAGTATTTACGCTTACATCACTGGCTAACATTTTTACCGATGCCTGCGCTTTTTTCCCTTTTCGTGGGTTGCTTTTATTTCCTTTTACCCACCAATTTTTGGAGTATGATCGCCGTTTTAGCTACCTTTGCTTTTGGCATGTACGCCTTTTTTCTCTCCGGTAACATCTTTTGCGTTGCCGAACACGATAAGAAAATTCAGCTCACTCGCGCTGCTCAAAATATCATCTTATTTTTTGCCATCATCATCTCCCTCCTCGGCTGTCAAGTTATCTTTTCTTTCTATTGGCCCTTTTATATCGACTTTCTCGCCATTTTTGCTCTGCATCTGCTTTTATGCCTCACTGTTGCCTGGTCCGTGGAACTCGAACCCAAAATTTCCCTTGAACTTTTCCAGCTCTGTTTTTTTGCCACTTTGCTCATCAGTGAAATCGCTCTCATTCTTTCCTTTTTACCCCTGCAACCCTGGCATATCGCTTTGCTCATCATGTCTGTTTTTTATTTAATTCTCGGTATTATCCAGATTTTCATCGGCGATAAACTTTTCCGCAAAAACTTGCGGGAATACTTTCTCCTCATGATTTTTATCGGTATTATTTATTGCCTCTTTTTCCCTGGAAAATAGCTTTTATTGCAAAAAATGCGAGAATAATTGTTATTCCCGCAATTTATGCAAATATGAGTTTTATTCGCTTACAGCCGCGTAAATGCCCTCAACACCCTCAACTTCTGCCAACTTCTCTTTTAATTCTTCCAATGCCTCGCGCGTGGCTTCATCCACTTCCAAAGGCATGACCACCTTATACTCCTGTGTTTCTTTGTTAAACTCAAACATATAGCCAGCCGCTCCTGGACCAGCCATGCTGCCACCGTGACGCACCAAAATCGCTTTCAACTCGCTACTGGTGCGATTGGTATTATCCGTCACCGCCATGATCATCATGCCCACGCCGCCGGGACCAAAAGCCTCATAAGTGATTTCTTGCATTGCCCCACCAGCAATTTTACCGCAACCGATATCAATCGCTTTTTGGATCTTATCTTTGGGCATATTGGCCGCTTTCGCCTTTTCTACCCACAATCTAAGATTAGGGTTAGAATTGACATCGCCGCCGTTTTTGGCCGCAATCCTGATGTTTTTTACCAAGCCAGTAAAAATTTGTGCTCGCTTGGCATCTTCAGCACCCTTTTTATTTTTAATATTGTTCCACTTGCTATGTCCAGACATCGTTCCTTTCTAATCAAACTCCCCTATTATACCGCCAAATTGATCAAAACTACTTACCAAAATCATCAAAACTGTGGTATAATGCGCCCTATGTCAACAATCAGCAATCTTGAATCAATAGCAGTTACGGCCGCCAAAAAGGGTCAGTGGAATGATGCTCTCCAGGCAAACATGAACATCATTCACGACCACCCAGATGATATTGGTGCTCTCAATCGTGCTGGTTTCGCTTGTCTGCAATTGCGCGAAATTGACCGTGCTATCGAGTATTTCAAGCGAGTTTTAGAAATCGAAAAAAGCAACACTATCGCCATCAAGCAACTTGAAAACATCCGCCACGATCATCTCAAAACTCCGCAATTTGAAGCTGAAAATTTCATTGAAGAACCAAGCAAATCTAAAATCATCACTCTCTTGCGACTCACGAGTAAAGATGTTTTAGAAACACTCAATGTGGGACAAGAACTTGTTTTGCGACCCAAGGGCCGTTTCATTTCCGTCGAAACCACTGATAAAGTTTATTTGGGTTCTCTCCCAGAGGACATTTCTCTGCGCTTGAGCTATCTGATCGAACACGGCAACAAATATTTGTGCCAACTCCACACCGCTAATGCCAAGCATTGCAGCGTCTACATCAAGGAAATCTACCAAGACCCAGCCAATCGCGATTATCACTCTTTCATCAGCAATTTCCAACCTGGTAAAGATGACACTATCGGTGAAGATTTACTTCTCTTGGCAGACGAATCGCCACTCAATGTCGATGGCGATGATCACGACGACGCTGGAACTGACGAATAATTTTGTTGATTTACCAATGTTTTAATTGGCTAATTCCCCACCAAGATAGATCACTGCCATCGTGCGGTGTTTACTACCCAAATTTCCACCGTCTGGCACTAAATCGATTCCCTTTGGGAAATTGTTTTGCACAATCTGTGCCAATTGCTGACAATCGTGGTTAGTTTCATCGTAATAAATAACCGATTTATCCACTGTTTCGCTTGCTGTCTCCCAACGAACCACCGCTACTCCATAAGGCTCCAACATATTACTCACACGCCTGGCCAAACCGTTAGTCTGAGCTGCATTGATTAAGCTTACCGAACAACCAGAAAGTTTTTCTCGACTCAGCGAAGGCGCATTGCCACTCAAAGCTTCCAGATCACGCACGTCCCAAACGTCAAAATACCGTGCTGCCCGTACTTCAAAATAATTATCGAAAAGATCACGATTGATCCACGTCGTTCTTGCAAACTCGTCGCACCAAATCCGCCACCAAATCCGCTCTAAATCTGCAGCTGTCTCCACCTCACCCACCTCTGGTACAAAATATAATTCATCCAAAACTTGTCCCAAAGCAAAATTATAAAGCGCCTTCACTTCTTGCAAGTCTTCACTGTAACGATAAACCAAAGGTGCCACCGATGCTAGAGGATATTGCCGATATTTCGCAATTAATTCCACATCCAACTCTCCACTCAAACGCCGCACCTCCACCTTGCGCGTCACTGGTTCGATTCGTACCAAGTATAACCGTTCTGCCCGTTCATTGATCGTTGAACCCACAATTAAGATGTTTTTTTCGTGCTCCGCGTGAAAAAACTGCGGCAAAAGCGAATTCATCACAATTATATAAATTCCTCCCAAAAGTAAACCAATGACCAATAATCCCCCCACATAAGCCACCACATTGACCAGCCAATCAGGAAAAAAAACGCCTTCGGTAGCCAGACGTCGTTTTTTTACTGCCTTACTGGTCGGTTTGCTCACCACCCGATGCTGGCTTTGAGCACTATCACGGCGTCCCAACCCTTCTTTTTTTGCATTTTTGCTCCGCGATATCTGGGAGGAAACTCTATTATCCCGACGCTGTCGCGACTGCTTGGCAGCAAACTTGGCATTAGCTTGCCTGTTCTTTTTGTCGGTATAACGATACATAATGACCTAGTATAACAAATTTTTGCCCAGTTTATTCATGCAAAATTTGCAAAAATTCTAAATAATGTCTTTGTATTTTCGCATAATTAACTCATACATCTGGAAACGATTTGTCATAGTTCCCATAATCTGCGTTTCACGGCGTCATTTTCACTTTCGCAAGCGTTTGCGCCCAAATTTTCACCACTCTCCCCTACTCTATCCGTTTTTCAGTCCCTGCAAACTCACTTTCATGCCAATTTTAACTCAATTTACCGTTTAAGCGCTCTCATCAACCGCTTCATCGCGTTTTTAACCGCACTGACAATTGTCAAAAGCCCTCATTTACGCATCGCAAAAACAACAAAATCATACTTTCAATATCGAATATAATTTTATTATATAAGTTTAAATTATTATTGCAAATAATGCGTTAAAAATTATTGTTTATTAAATGCTCATTTTTTCGCAATCGCATTTATCCGCATAATAAATACTATTTATACAACATCAAACACCATCATAAGTATATTTTTTCGCATCAAATTGCATCCAAAAAACTCTCTTTTTTCTCGCATCCTCTAACATTTTTTTGCAGTTCTTCAATTTGCACCTATAGTAAAACCTTCTCCCCACTAAATCTCTAGTTTTCACCCTTTTGATTCACTTTGTAACAGTTTTTAAGCCACGTTTTACTATTTTTTACCTATTTATCAGTATTTTTTAAAGTGCCTTCTGCTTAGCAGTCAATTATCACGTCTGCTAAAATTTCACTTCCGCCTGAAACTTTACTTTTCTCGTACAAATGCTATAATACATCATCATGATAACTTTAAAACAATTTACATACACACTCCCGCCGGCGCTCATCGCCAACCAGCCAGCCGAGCCTCGTGATCATTCGCGGCTACTTGTTTTTGATCGCACCAGAGGCACCTGGAGCCATCATTACTTCTATGATTTACCCCAAATTCTCCGCGCTCTCCCCCACCCTGTGACTTTTGTGCGCAACAATTCGCGCGTCATTCCTGCCCGTTTATACGCCCGCAAACCCACCGGCGCCCACGTTGAAGTCCTACTTACCCGCTGTCTCCGCTCCACGGACACTGAACAAGTATGGTCCTGCATCACCAAACCCGGTTTAAAACCTTCTCAAGTCCTTTTATTCCCCCCGAGTTCCTTCCACGCCACATGTATCAGTATAAGTAATCATTATAGTCGAGAGATTTCTTTCCCATATAATCAAAAAGATTTTATGCAATTTGTGCGGGAATACGGACACACGCCCATCCCACCCTACATTCACACCAACATTGAAGAGCCTAGATTGCGTACTATATACCAAACAGTTTATGCTCGTCCCGCCGGTTCTGTCGCTGCTCCCACTGCCGGTTTACATTTCACCGAGGAGCTGACTCGCCAATTACAAGCTGCCGGGCACGAGTTTATCGACGTCACCCTGCACGTAGGCCTAGGTACTTTTTTGGGCGTCAAAACCAATGATCTACGCCAGCATCACATGCATACCGAGCAATACTTCGTGGAACCTCCAGCCATCCACGCTCTCATCGACGCTGTCGCCAACAACCGACCACTCCTGGCAGTAGGCACCACGTCCACGCGGGTGCTTGAATCAATTTATGCCCACATTTTTGGCGACAACCCCCACTCCCAACCCCTACCCCGCTCAGATCTCGATCTCACTCAACCACTCGCTGGTGAAACCAACATTTTTATCTATCCACCCTACCGCTTTCAACTCACCAACCACCTCATTACCAACTTCCACCTTCCAGAATCAACGCTTTTAATGTTAGTTTCAGCTTTCACTAGCTTCCCGCAAAGTAAGTCTCACTTTACTTCTTGGGAAAAATCGCCACTCGGCCAAGCTTACCAAGATGCCATCGCCCAGCAATACCGTTTCTTCAGTTTTGGCGATGCCATGCTCATCCTTTAATTAACGTATAATTACCGCAACACGACAACTTGACTCCAATAATTAACGCACAATTACCGCAAACATCTGGTTATTTCTCCAAAAAGCCCTGACAACGTCAGGGCCCAATTATTTCTGTAAATTTTGCAATTATTCGCCAATCAGCAAACGGGTAAATTTACCTAAGCTCATATTTTCGCCAATCTTGCCAGAAAGTTGCTTGATCGCCTCAGCAACCGTGACGCCCTCACGCTTGATCAGCTCTTGATCCAAAAGTTCTTGTGCTGTCTCCGGTGCCATCGCTGCCACCTGCATCGCAATTTCGCTTGCCAAAGCTCGAAACTCTTCGCCTCGAGCCACAAAATCAGTTTCGCACAAAAGCTCCGCTAAAGCGCCTATTTTGCCAGTTGCGTGCACATAAGCCGCCACATAGCCTTCATTGGTTTCGCGATCGGCTTTTTTGGCTGCATTTGCCAAGCCTTTATCCTTAAGCCAAGCTAAAGCCTTCTCCCAATCGCCATTGGTCGCTTCCAAAGCCTTTTTGCAATCGAGCATGCCCGCACCAGTGGCCTCGCGGATCTTCTTCACATCACTTGCTTTAATTGCCATCTTGCCCTTCCCTACTCTTTTTTGTCGGAATCATCCGCTTTTTCTTCGGTTTTTTTCGTGGCTGCTTTCTTCGTTGTCTTCGCCTTTTTTACCGTCTTGGCAACTTTAGCCTTCACTTCCTTCACTGCTTCCTCTGCCACTGCTTTTTGTGCTTTCACCACTTTTTTCGCCTTAACTGCAGTCTTTTTAACCTTAGTTTCCGCTTTTTCTGGCGTTTCTTCCAATGCTTTATCAGCAGTTTTTGCTGATTCGTCAGTATTTTCTTCTGTCTTCACCGGTGTTGACTCTGCCGCTGCTTTCACTTTCACACTAGCACCAGCTGTCCGCACACCCAAGGCTTCACTCACCACCAGGCGAATGGCAGAAATTGCATCATCATTGGTGGGAATCACCAAGTCAATGCTTGTCGGATCAGTATTGGTGTCCACCATCGCGATAATTTCCACTTTTTCTTTTAAGGCCTCTGCGACCGCGTTTTTCTCCTTCTGAGCATCCACCACAAAAAGGGCGTCTGGTTTGGTCTTTAAGCCCTTAAGGCCACCAAAAAGCCTCTCCAAGCGAGCCAGCTCTTTTTCCAAAAGCATCCGCTCATATTTCGTTAAATCATTGTATTTATCGCCAGCCAAACCCGTCTCAATCTCGGACATGCGTTTAATGCTGCGACGGACTTGCTCCCAATTGGTAATCAGACCGCCTGGCCAACGATTGACCACGTACATCACCTCCGCTTGCTCGGCCAACTCGCGTACCATTTCGCTCGCTTGCTTCTTGGTAGCCACGACAACCACGTTCTTGCCCGCGGCTTTCAACTCTGCAATCCGTGCTTTCGCTTTTTCCAGCTGTGCCGCGGTTTTTTCCAGATCAAAAAGATGAATACCGTCGCGTTCACAATAAATCCACGGCTTCATGCGCGGATGCCATTTCTCACGAGGATGACCTAGGTGACAACCATTATCAAACAATTCTTGCAAAGAAACTGCCATTTTGTCCTTTTCTTCCGCTTTTTTCAAGCGGATGGCGAATGAGACATCTACAGGACACTTATCTCATCACGCCTCACTACTACTGAGCGTGAATTATACCACAATCCTCGAGAAAGTCAAGATCATTTTCCCACACCATCAAGTAACGACCCCAAGGATCAGGAATAAAAAGCACTGGCATCGCTGCGGCGTATTGCAAAAGACTCGGCAACGGTACCGTCTTTTCCCCGCTCCGGCAATCACGCCGATCGTTTTCATTCATGTCTTCAATTTCCATAAACAGCTCCATAAACGCCGTTTTCTGCTCACTCGTCTTGATAGTATTATCCACAAGCTTCAAGTTATAAGCCAAACGATTTAACGCGTGCTCGTCATCCGCCAAAATATACACCGGTAGCTGCGAGTAGAAAAGCTTGCCCACCTGCACCAAATCATCACGAGTAAGATTTTGGACCACCTTCGCGTCAATTCGTGGATAGCACACCGCCGTATAGCCGCTGACAAAGCTCTCAAACTGCGGTTTCCGCCCAGCGAACTCGAAATCTGCAATCGAGAAATTAATTCCTGGCAAACCACCTTGAATCGCCGGCATTTTCGGTTGTCCGTCTGGCAAAGCTACTACCTGCCCATTGAGTGTGCGCTCTTTGTACGCAACCCAACTGGCCGTGGTCGTATATTTGATCAAATCCTGCTGATAAAACTCCACGTAGCGTCGCTCGTTATCACGGGTAGATCGGTATTTTTCCCAAGTATCGTTCAAAACAAGCTCGTACACGTATGACACCCCTGTTCGGTCTGTCACCACCACTTTGGTGCCACCAAAAAGATAAGTATCCGCAATCCACTCGTCATCAGCAGCAATATTGGGTGCAATTTGCGAAAACAGCTCGTCACCAGAGTACATTTTGGAATAAAACTTCAAATCCAAGTGATCACTTGCCTGCAGTGGCGCCAGTTGCTGATAATACGTACTCGGCAACGCCAACGCCAAGCGCGGCGAACCCACGTTGATCCCGTCATACGGTCCCAAATCCGTCAAAATTTCACGCTTGTAAAGCAACATCGATGGCGATATCTGGATCGTCTCCGGCCAATCGCCCTCCAGCTGATCTGTCATCACCACTTTATCAGCAAAAAACATCCGCACGTAATAATCGTTTAAAAGTTGCAACCACCGTTGCGGATTTTGCTTTTCGCCATTGAGAAGCACACTGCCGTCTGGTAACTCCCAAAACTCATACGTGGCCAAACTTGAATCGCCCACCGCCAAGCCCACTGCAAAATAGCGTTTCGCGCCCGTATACATTCCATGTGTGACCTCGCCCCCAAAATAATACGTCAAATCGCTAAAAAATTCTCGACGTATCCAGCCCAAATCATCACCAATTTGATAAGCTGTCCCCGTAAAATATGAGCTCACGGTGCGCTCCGGCACTGGTGTCGCCGCTGGCTCTTCCACGATTACCGGGTCAGCGTCCCCCATTGCCAAATCCAAAAATGCCTTAATTTTCAACCAATTCGCCCGAATAACTCCATACACAACCACCAAAGCCACCACCCAAAAACAAAGTTCCAAGGTTAAATGCAATGCCTTCTCGCGCCGCCGCTCTTCCTCTGTCTGGCGATAACCAAAAGTTGCCTTCGCTTCCCGATCAGCCGGATTCTCCACCTGATCCACCAATTTATCCACGGTTTGATTTAAAGACAACCCCCCCGCTCGGCGCACTTTCGGTTTTTTAAGCTCTTGTTCCGCTTCCATAAGCCTATTATAACATCAAAATTACCCGCAAAAAGCGCAAATTTAATGATATAATGTCACCGTGTCAAAAAAGTGGATCCTTGCCCTCGTGGCAATTATTATTTTTATCGTAGCTTGTTTTGGCACCGGTCTCTATTTCCTCCGTCTCAACTCTCAAGGTCACTTCTATCTCGCCGCTCAAGGCGGTAATGCTACCGTGCGCCTTTCAAGTTTCTACCTCGGCGATGCCCCTATCAAAGATTACAAACTGCCACCAGGCTGGTACCAGCTGCATTTGCGCACCGATTACTACGATTACACCGTTCCCATTCGCCTGGTCGCCAAAACTGCCACCATCGTCGACTGGCACTTAGGTGACTCACTCGCCCACTCGAGCGGTATTATTTATGAACTCATTCCTGCTCCCAAAAATTCTACCCTGCTCACCGTCACCACGAGCCCCGAAAAAGCCTTAATCACCGCCGACCAAGGTGAAGCTGTCAGCGCACCTATCATCGAGCAAGCGCTCACACCTGGTGATCACCAACTGCAAATCGTCTTGCCAGGTTTTCAAACGCTGATCGTTCCTTTTACTCTCACGCCTGGATACCAGCTAAAACTCACCGTCAAGCTCGCTCAAGAAAGCATCTAATTTGGCTGCATTCCGCAGTAAACATGCCACCGTCAACGGTCCCACGCCACCAGGTACCGGTGTCACACAGTCCGCAATACCTATCACAGATTTCAGGTCCACATCTCCTTGTGGCTCACCCACATCCACCAAAATCGCCCCTTTTTTAATCTGCTCTCCCGTAATCAAACCCGGTACTCCGCTTGCAGACACAATTACATCAAACTCTGATAATTTTTGTGGTGTTTCAAGCCTTTCTAATATAGCTTTTTTACCAAAAAGCGTCACATCCAAGCCGTGGCACTGCCACCACGCCGCCAAAGGCCGACCCAAAAGATCAGATTTGCCAACAATGAGAATTTTTTTATCTTGCAAACTAAATTCACGCCAATTTCTACCCTCACTCGGCAACTCGTAAGCCTGGATAAACACGCCGTCGGCTTCCTCAATCGTAAATTTCGGCAAAGCCTCTCGTACCGCTTCCAGTGTTGCCGGCAAAAACTCTACCTGCTCGCCTGCTTGCAAAAGCATCTGTGTCTGCGGCGCCAAGCCATCAATATCACGCTCCACCGGAATTAATTCCACCCAAGCCTGCCACCACTGGTCGTAAGTTTCTCTGCCCACTCGCCCCTGCCAAAACTCCTCAAAACTCTTCCGCGTCGGCTTTTGCACCATCACCCCCGCTTTTGGCTCCGTCTGGATTTTAGCCACCGCCAGCGCCCTCGCCGTTGCCTGGTCTGCGCCCATATCCAACGCCACCGCTTCAAATTTGATCCCCACGCTTGCTGCTGCCTCCGCTTTTTTGCGGGTGTATAAGCGACTCCCAGGATCATTGACAAAATAAAACGACACAATCTTGGGCTGAAGGCGCTTGCTAACAATCTCTGACGCCACCGTTTCCAAAATCTGCGCGGCTCGTTTTTTCCCTGTAAAAATCTGTGTCATGTCGCGTATTATACCACACAAACCTCATCTCAAAATTATCGGTTCACGCTTTATTAATTTTCGTATAATTTTCGTGCTCCCGGTGGCGTACAAAACAAAATTACCCTATTTTATCAAGGCAATTTTGACACGTTTATTTTAGCAATTTCGGTA
>CAYQLH010000027.1:0-12214 GCA_964418385.1 uncultured Pseudomonadales bacterium | reverse complement strand
CATTCGCGGTTGGGAAGGAGACATTATGGAGCGTCCCTGCACTCACATTTTACAACCAGGCGAAAACCTAGAATTGCGCTACACCATCACCATCGGCAACAATCAGCAAAGTAAATAGAAAGAGTTTATGAGATCTTCAGGCAGTGTGACCCTCATTATCATCATCGCTTTGGTTTGCGGTTTAGGCTATTACGTTTATCAAGCTTTCGGCGATGGTCCCGTGGGCGACGCCATTTGTCAATCCTTGCATATTTGCCCGTAAAACCGCTCTTTTTCTATATATCCTATAATATTTTTAGTTCTCCAGACTAAATTTACACGTAATATTATATTATAGGATATTTTCATAATTTCTTGTCTGGAAAAATTAGCCAAAAACGGGTTAAAGACCTATAATATTACAAATTTTCGGGTCTTTTCTGCCTAAATCGCACCGCAAAAACAAAATTTTTGTGGTATAATACGGGTACTTAGTTATGAAAAAGATACACGACTATTTTGTAGGTGTCGCGAGTGAACTCAAAAAAGTCACTTTCCCGACCAAAAATGAAGTGGTTCAAATGACCACTCTTGTCGTGACTCTTTCGTTTTTATTGGCGCTCATGGTTGGCCTGCTTGACTTCGCGTTCCGCTACGCTGTCCGCTGGCTCGTCGCCTAAAATATTAAAGGATTTTATGTCACAAGATTTACCCACCACCCAAACTCTTGATCCCAATGCTGAGAACGCACCCGTGCAACCGCCGGAAACGCAAGAAGTGCAAGTCATGTCGCCCAATCTTTTCACCATTTCTGAAGGTGAAAACCCCAACGCTCGCTGGTATGTCGTTCACGTTTACTCGGGTCACGAAAACAAGGTTTCCGAAGCTTTGCGTCAACGCACTCAAACCCTCAATCTTGAAGGCAAAATTTTACAAACACTTGTCCCCACGCAAGAAAAAATCCAGATCCGCCGCGGTCAACGCAAAACCGTTCACGAAAAAATTTACCCCGGCTACATGCTTGTGAATATGGAGCTTGACGATGCTACTTGGATTGCAGTCCGTACCACCCAAGGCGTCTCTGGTTTTGTCGGCACCAACGATACCAAGCCGCGTCCGTTAACTCGCCGGGAAGTCGACGACATCATCAAATACGTGGCCCAAACAGAAACGAAATTTAAAGTGGATTATTCCGAAGGCGAACCGATTAAGATTATCGATGGTCCTTTCAATGATTTCTTGGGGACGATCAGTAAGATTGACGAGGCTCGCGGCAAACTTGAAGTCTTGATCAACATTTTCGGGCGTGAAACCCCAGTAGAACTTGACTTCTTGCAAGTACAAAAGATCGGTTAAAGAAAGATTTATGGCAAAAAAAGTCATCAACAAACTCAAACTCAATCTTCCCGCTGGTAGCGCCACCCCAGCCCCGCCAGTTGGACCTATTCTGGGTCAAGCAGGTATCAACATGATGGATTTCCTCAAGCAATATAACGCTGCTACTCAAGACAAACGTGGTCAGGTTATTCCTGCGGAAATCACCGTTTACCAAGATCGCAGTTTCACTTTTGAACTCAAAATCTCACCAGTTTCCGCCTTGATCAAACAAACTCTCAAACTGCAAAAAGGTTCTGGCGCTGCCGGTCGTGACTCAGCCGGTAAGCTTACCATGGATCAGGTCAAAAAAATCGCCGAAACCAAACTCCCCGATCTCAACACCACTTCTTTGGAACAGGCGATGCACACAGTCATCGGCACGGCCCGTTCCATGGGTGTCGAAGTAGCTTAAATTAAAAATTAAAAGATATTCGCACCGCGCCGCCAGACGGTCGCGGGAGAACCAGAAAGGAAAATATGGGTTCGAAAAAAAATGTCTCTGTTGACGGTTCACAAGACCACGTCAAAATTGTCAGTGAAGACAATGCCGCCACGCTTGTCAGTGAAATCAGCGAAGAAGCACAGGCTGACGCTCCTGCGGCCAAAAAAATTCGCGCTGGTCGTTCCGAGCGTTATCGCCAGATGCGCGCCCTTGTGGATCGCAATAAATTCTATGCGCCTCAAGAAGCGTTTGAACTGGTCAAAAAAACCTCTTACGCTAAATTCGCCGGTACTATCAGTGCTGATTTAGTCCTCAAAGAAACCAACAATCAGCTCGCCGTCTCTTTCCCCCACACCACGGGCAAGCAATTGCGTGTCGCTATCGTCGATGACGATTTACTCGCCAAAATTCAGGACGGACAAATTGACTTTGACGTCTTGCTCACCACCCCGCAGTACATGCCCAAGCTGGCGAAGCTCGCACGAATTTTGGGTCCCAAGGGTTTAATGCCCAATCCCAAAAACAACACCATCGTTTCTGATCCCGAAAAAGCCAAAGCGGAACTCCTCGGTGGCAAAACGGTTCTCAAAACGGAACGCAAAGCACCGCTTTTGCACGCCACTTTGGGTAAAACTACCACCGCTACCAACGATTTAGTCGAAAATCTGGAGGCTCTACTTAAAGCCACCAGCGGCAAAACGCTCAAATGCACGGTTTCTTCTACCATGAGCCCGGGTGTTAAAGTCGCCCTCACTGGCAACATTTAATCTTAAATCGTAAACACGCCACCGCTCGGCTGTGCCGGGCGGTTTTGTGTACTATAATCCACACTCTTTTACCCGCTCAAATTCAACCTTTAGCCTGGAAGCCAACCAAAGTGTGGATTATAATCCACACTTTTCTCCGTTTCCTCTTGCCAAAAAAGCTCAGATGTGCTAGGATGCCAACATGCACAAATTTATTTTTGATTCCCAAGCCGCCCATGCGTGGCTTGATGATCACGCCCGCGCACAGCTGGCACCCAAATTATCAGCAATACACCAAGATTTATTGGCAAAACGCTGTCCCGGAAATGATTTTTTGGGCTGGCTTGATCTCCCGCAAACTGAGCAAACTTTGCTCGACGCTGTTAACGCCGCCGCGGCGCGCATCCGCCAGCAAGCAGAAATCTTGATTGCTGTCGGCATCGGCGGCTCGCATCTCGGTGGTCAAGCCGGACTTGAAATGGTGCGCGGCAACCATTACAACGATTTAACAAGCGAAACTCCCAAAATTATTTTCGCTGGTCACGATCTCAGTCTCACCACCTGGCAAGATATTGCTACCATGCTCCAAGGTCACGACTGGGCGCTCAATGTCATCTACAAAAGCGGCACCACTCTTGAGCCAGCCTTAGCTTTTGGCTTTTTTCAAAAACTCTTACGCCAGCAGTATGGCGACAACGAAGCCAATCGTCGTATTTACGCCACCACCGACAGTAACCGTGGTCTTTTGCATGACCAAGCCCTTGCCAATCACTGGACCCGTTTTGTCATTCCAGATGATGTGGGTGGTCGCTACAGCGCGCTCACACCAGTTGGCTTACTGCCCTGGGCGGTTGCTGGGCTCAACCTTGAAGAAGTTTTTGCCGGTAGTCGCGCTGCCACCAATGACCTGCAAGAAAACAGTTTTGCCAATCCTGCTTGGCAATACGCCGCGACTCGTTTTTTACTGCTCCAGCAAGGCAAAAACGTCGAATGCCTCGCTACCTACGAGCCCAGACTCGAGCTCTTAGGACGGTGGTGGCAACAACTTTTTGGCGAATCAGAGGGCAAAACTAACCATTGTATTTTCCCCACCTGCCTCAACTACACTCAAGATCTTCATTCCTTGGGTCAGTATCTCCAGCAAGGCCAAAAGTTCCTTTTTGAAACCACACTCTGGGTAGAAGTAATAGACGCCGATCAAAATATCGCCCTTGACGACCAAGCCCAAACCGCTATGCCGCATCTGCGCGACCGCAGCATTCATTTCGTGCAAGAGCAAGCCATGCGCGCTACCGTCACTGCCCATAGCCAAGACAACGTCCCCAATCTCATCTTCCGTCTTGGTCAAGCTGACGAGTGGCATCTTGGCTACACCATGTACTTTTTTGAATTTGCCTGCGCTCTCAGCGCCTTGTTGCTCAACGTTAACCCCTTCGATCAACCAGGAGTGCAAGCCTACAAGGACGAGCTTACTCGCCTTCTAAAAAGTTAAAAACATTGATATATCAATGCTACCCTGAAAAAGCGCGCGCAATCGCTACCAGACTTTCTGCCTTAAGTGACGCTCCGCCTACCAACAAACCGTCACAAAGCGCGCCATAAGCCGCAGCATTATCAGCCTTCACACTGCCGCCATAAAGCACCGGCCACTCGCCTGGAAGCGTCGCTCGGATCTGCACCAGCCGCTCCTGCAACAATACTGGTTCCAAATTTCCCGCCGCACCACTAGTGGAAATCGCACTGACGGGCTCATACGCCAAGACAATATTTTGACCGCTGTATGGCTGTAATTTTACCGTCAAATCAGCTAATTCTTCCAAATCAAAACACACAATCGGACACGCTCCCAAACTCAAAACGCGCCCAACTTTAGCTGCCACCTGGGCATTGGTTTCACCTTGATCGCGCCGGCGCTCACTGTGACCCACAATCACGTAAGCAGGCTCGATCCCGGCTAAGTTTTTCACCGTCACCTCACCTGTGTGTGCCCCGCCGTCTTGCAAACTAATATCCTGCAAACCAAGCTTCACCGGCCAACGCGGCACCAGATGTTGCATCTCACTGTAAAAAACCGCCGTCGGACAAACAATCAACTCCACTTCTTGGGGTAGGGGAGAAGTGTTGAGGGCAGATATCAGCTCACGCCCAAACGCTTCCACGTCGACCCAAGTTTGATTCGCTTTCCAATTGCCGGCAATGTATTTCATACTTCACCTCGCAATACCGACAAAACTTTCTCCAAAGTCTGTTCTTGTGTCAAACTGTAAGTGTCCAACACTAAATCATACAAATCTGGTCGCCAAAAATCAATCGGATCGCTAGGCTGCGCTTTCCCCACGTTCACCACCCACTCTTGCCAACGGTCACCATACATTTTAATCCATTTGGCTAAATTGTTTTGATAACGTTCCATGGTGTTTTGTTTCGCTTGCTCGATAGTGATCCCATCACGATTGACTACCCGGTCGATACGGACATCATCGCTACTGCACGTCATTAAAATTTTCAATGTTTTCGGCACTCCTTGCGCCAAAAAACCAGACAACCACGATTCAATAATCCATTGGGTTTCATTACTGAGTTTCTCTCGCATCCCATAATCAACTTCATTTTCAAACTCCACCGAATAAATCGTGGCATTGTGATGCGCCGGGTTTTTTGGATCCCACAGTCCTTTTTCCATCGCGTAGTGCCGCATAAACTCGCCCCCAGAAAAACCACGCCAGCCAGCCATTTTGAGCGCTTCGCGCAAACCATTGAGCATCGTCGTCGAACCACACCCGGGCAAACCAGAAATCGTAATGTTGTAATAATTATAATTCTCCAACTCTTTAGGCACCGTACACTGCATATCTCCTTTCCGTCCAAGATAAGTTATCTTACCACAAAATTCCTCACTTTTTTCATGCACTTTTGTGGTATAATCAAGACAATATGACAAAAATCGTTCAAGATCAAAGTAAATGTATTGGCTGCTTGGCCTGTGTTGGTTTTAATTCCACTCTCGGTGTTGACCTTTTCGCCGCCGACGAAACTACCGGTCTGGCCAAGCTACAAGACGCTCAGGTGGACGGCTCGCGCCTCAGTCGCGATCTGCCAGAAGGCGTCGATGCCAGCATGCTCCCTGATGTCTGCTGTGGTGGCGCCATCAGTCTTGAGTAAATTCATATGGTAGATTACAAGCTCAAAAAGAACCCGCGTACTTTGCGGCTCAAAATTACGGTTAATCATGAAGGCGAAGTCGTCGTCACAGCGCCTGTTTTCGCCACCAGACGCGTCATTGAACAATTTTTGCACGAAAATGCCGGCTGGATCAAAAGCGAGCAAGCCAAACGTCCCCGCCGTCCCGCCTATCAAGGCGGACCTTACCAACTTTTCGGCCACGAATACACCCTTGAATTTCGTTATGATCCCAAGTTGACCAGCGGTTGGCAAATCCTCGGCAAACAACTTGTTTATAATAATTCTCGCTATCTTCTGGAGCCCAAAAACGATGTTGTCCTCACGTCAAATGAAACCGCCCTTTTGGAAAAATTTTCCAAAAACACTCTGCGCACCTATATTTCCACACGTTTACCGCAACTGCATACCAAAATGCAACTTGAAATGCCCATAGGGCGCATTTCCCTCAAAAACCAATCTACCCGTTGGGGCAGCTGCACTTATCAAGGCGATCTCAATTTTAACTGGCATCTCGTGCACTACGAGCCAGCAGTGATTGACTACGTCCTCATCCACGAACTCGCACATTTTGTACATCGCGATCATTCCGCTAGATTTTGGGCTCTGGTAGCCAAATACGACGGTGATTATAAGCGCCACCGCCAAATTCTCAAGCATTAAAGCTCAGCTGCCGATAAACGCCGACCATTTTGATCCAAAACGACAACTTCAGTTTCCAACCAAACGTCAAACTTTTCTCCCACCCATTGCCTGATCTGTGCTGCCACTTGACGTACTTGACCCGCAGTCGCACCACCACGATTTACCAAGTAGGCCCGATGCTTACCCAGAGTTACAATTGCTGTCGACGGTATTTCTACACCTGATTGTTCCACAATCCATCCAGAAGGAATCAATGATCGCGTTGCCATTTCTGGCCACAGTGCTCGTAAACGAGAGTCATTGGGCACGTTTTGCCAAAAACAGCCCGCGCTCGGCTCACTCGGATCTTGCGTTTGCCGCTTGCGGGCCATCAGTTCTCGCGCCACTTGCGTCATCACCGCCGGATCTTGCCCCGGATCCACGCGTAAATCCACCCAAGTAATCACCGCTTCCGGTATCTCCTGGAAACGCGAGCGATCGTAACCCCACGCTCCATCTTGACCCAACCACACATGTTTTTGACCATCGCTGACCTTAACGGTTTCCACTCGGACTACCCGTTCACCTATCAGCATTCCACCAGCGTGCGCGTTACCTACCACCGCCCCACCTATCGTGCCAGGCAGAGTTGTCATTTCGGCCCACCCACCCAGCCCCGCCCGCACCAGCGACCACGCTGTCGCCGCTGTCTGATTGCCTGCCCAGACGCGTACTGCGTACTCATCCACCCGTTCCCAAGCGCTGGCGCAACGTCCCATTTTCCAAACTAAATCCAAATCTTCATCTGGTAAAAGCACATTACTGCCACCACCCAAAATCACTGGTCTGCGTCCGCTGGCGGCTTGCCATGCTTCCTCAAGTTCACTCTCACTGCTGATCACCCAAAAATCCCGCGCCTTTCCACCAATGCGGAAAGTTGTCCACGCTGCTAAACTCTCATTCACTTTGTGCATGTGCGCATCCTTGCTACTTTTTCGCCTTGGCATGATGCTTTCTCGCCACGTGTTGCTCCACCAGCACCGCCAAAAACGTTGTCAGCGGCACTGCCAAAATCAAGCCAATACTGCCTGTAAGTGTTCGCACCACTTCGTCAGCGATCAATTCGTAATTAAGCACCAAACTCAAACTTTCACTCGACTGATTAAAAAGCAACAAAAGAGGAAAACTGGCCCCCGCGTACACCAAAATCAAAGTGTTAATCATCGATGCAATGTGGTCGCGCCCAATTTTACTCGCTTGCGTGTAAAGCTGCATGCCCGAAAGTTCTGGAGAGTTTTTTTTCAGTTCGCTCACAATTGCTGCCTGAGAAATGGTGACATCATCCAAAACACCCAGCGTGGCAAAAAGCATACCTGCGATCAGCAAAGCGCGAAAATCAATCAAACCCGGATACATCGCCAGCAAAAAACCCGCTTCTTCGGAAGCCAAACCCGTTAAACCTGCCCAGTTCACAAAAAGCACAATAATCAAACCCGTCGCCAACATCGCCAACAAAGTCGCCACCATTGCCACCAGTGTGGTCCGATTCCACCCGTGTGCCAGCAAAAACATCACTGGAATAATCACCGCACACCCCGCAATCACCACCAAGACGGGGTTAGCTCCTGCCGCAATTTTGGGCACCACCCCAAAAAATATCAGCACAAAAGACGCCGCCAAGCCCAAAAGCGATGTCAAGCCTTGCCAGCGACCCACGGCGACCGCGCACACCACAAAAAGTAAAAACAGCCAGCCTAAAACCGGACGCCGCACCACGTCAGCAATCGTATAATTCTCGCTGTCCGCCTGGTGATAAAGTACTACTCTGTCACCAGCAACGTATTCGCCCCGACTATTGACCGGCGCGTGATCGTTTTCCAAGGTCACATTTTTCCCTTTTTCCTCGCCACTGGTGACCATCAGCTCCAATTTCTGGATCACTTGCTCCTCGCCACCACCAGCGGGAACCACCGTTTTGGTGTCCACCACTCGTGTCACCACTGCCTCCATGTTTTCACTTGCCTGCACACCAGCAAAAGACAAGCACCAAAAAAACACCGCTACAAACGCGTTTTTGCTCACTACTTTAACTTTTTTTCCAATTTTCACTTTCCCATTATATCACACTGGTCAAGACAAACAATCAAGCCAACACAATTTCGAGTTAACTCGAAAAACTTATAAGTTTTTGCCGTTTTAAGCTCTTTTTACTCTACTAAGCGTCAAATTTGGGCTATTTTTTGCCATTTTTTTCGTTTTCACTCGAAAAACTTCACAGCCCCCACGTCCAAATTTAGCAATTACCACTTGACCCTGCTAAAAACTGTGGTATAATACCGAGTATGCCAAAACAGATCAAACAAACGCATCTTTTGCCTGTCGCACCCTTGCGCGAAGGCGTCCTTTTCCCTGGAATGCAAACCGAAATGAAATTTGGCCGCGAACTCTCTCGCGCTGCCATCCGCGCCAGCGCTCAAACCGACAGTCTCGTGTTTATCACCTCGCAAATCCGCCCCGATATCGACGAACCCGCACCCAAAGATCTTCACGCTGTTGGCATTTTGGCTCGTATCGGACAAATCGTTCATCAAACCAAAGACAACTCCTACAATGTCACTGTCACCGCTCTTCACCGCGCCAAAGTTCTCGAGTGGACTGATATGCGCGACCACGCTCAATTTGCCAAAATTCAAGTGCTCGAAGATGATTATGACATCTCCCGCAACCAGATGGAAGTCTTGCGTTCACACCTGATTGACGATTTTGTGCAACTTGTCGCCATCGGCAACAACTCTAAGCCAGAAGACGTTGTCACTTTCTTGCGCATTCTCCCACCCGGACAAGTCTGTGACCACATTGGCAATATGCTTGCCTCCTCCGCCGACGATAAACAAAAACTCTTGGAAACTATCAAAGTCAGCGAACGGATCAAACTCACAATGACCATGATCACCACCGAAACTCAAGTGGCCAAAATCGAAACCGACGTCATTGAAAAAGCACACGAGCAAATGGAAAAAAATATGCGCGAAAATATTTTGCGCGAACGCCTGGCAATGATCCAAAAAGAACTCGGGGAAACCACCGATGAAGGTGACGACGCCAGTGAGTACGAAACAAAGCTTAAAAATCTTGATGCTCCAGAAGAAATTAAGAAAAAAATCAATAAAGAACTCAAGAAATTCCGCTCCACCTCGTCTTTCAATCCCGAAAGCTCGTATCTGCGCAACTGGCTCGATACTGTCTTCGATCTGCCTTGGGGTAAATACAGCCAAGACGTTTTAGACTTGTCACAATCTGAAAAAATTCTTAATGATTCGCACTACGGTCTTCAAGAAGTTAAAGATCGCATTCTCGAGTATATCGCCGTTCTCAAACTGCACCAATTGCAACACAAAACCATCGACAAACCCACAATTTTGTGTTTTGTGGGCCCGCCAGGCGTAGGTAAAACCAGTATCGGTCAAAGTATCGCCACTGCCTTGGGTCGCAAATTTGCGCGCATTTCTCTCGGCGGCGTTCGCGATGAAGCCGAAATCCGTGGTCACCGCCGCACTTACGTAGGCGCCATGGCTGGTCGGATTATCAGTGGGCTCAAGCAAGCCGGCACCAGCAACCCGGTCTTTATGCTTGACGAAATTGACAAAATGGATTACGACTATCACGGCGATCCGTCAGCCGCGCTCCTAGAGGTGCTCGACCCTTCTCAAAATAAGACTTTTGAAGATCATTACCTCGACATGCCTTACGATCTTTCGCAAATTATCTTTATCGCCACAGCCAATACTACCGACATTCCCGATGCTTTGCTCGACCGTATGGAAATCATCAACTACGCCGGTTACACCGTCTCCGAAAAGAAAATCATTGCCCAAAAATATCTCTTGCCAGAATCGCTCGTCAACAGCGGTCTCAAGCCGGCACAAATCGAAATCTCCGCCCCCATTCTGACCGAAATTATCGAAAATTACACCAAAGAAGCGGGTGTGCGCGAACTTTCCCGGATGCTGGACAAAATTATGCGCAAGGCCGCTCGCCAACTTGTGGCTCACAAACGCCTCAAAAAAATCACCGTGGACAAGAAAAAGCTAACCGCCTATCTTGGTCCAGAAAAGTACGATGTTTCCATCAAAAATCAAGCTAACGAAGTCGGCGTCGCTACCGGTCTCGCTTGGACAAGTGTCGGCGGCGATGTCCTTTTTATTGAAGTCGCGACCTCTGAAGGTAAAGGGGAACTCAAACTCACCGGCCAGTTGGGTGACGTCATGAAAGAATCCGCTCAAGCTGCCATGACCTACGTCCGCTCTCACGCCAAAACCTTTGGCCTCACCATCAAAAAGCTCGACCACACTGACGTCCACATCCACGTACCAGAAGGTGCCGTGCCCAAAGACGGTCCGTCAGCTGGCGTCACCATGGTCACTGCTTTAGTTTCTGCTCTCACCGGTCGACCAGTCAAAAAGGACGTCGCGATGACAGGTGAAGTGACGCTGCGTGGCAAAGTTTTACGTATCGGTGGACTCAAAGAAAAATCCATTGCTGCCGCCCGCGCTGGCTGCAAAATCGTGTGTATTCCTTGGGATAACCAGCGTGATTTGGTGGATATACCAGATGAAATCAAACAAAATATCCGCTTTGTTCCCACCAAGTCCGTCCAAGAAAACCTGGAAATTGCGCTGGAACCAGTCAAAAACGCCAAACGTAAAACTACCCAGCAAAAGTGACAAACGTGTGATACAATAGAAACTAGCGCCAGTGGCGAGATTTTCCGGTTTTGCCAAACGGCCTCAGATTAAAATTAGGCGCACCGCGCAGAAAGGCATTATGCCCGAGAAATTAACCAAATTAGTCTCAACTATCGGTCCAGCTACTGATTCTGAAGAAACCATCGCTAAACTCATCGACGCCGGCATGAACGTTGCTCGTTTCAACACCAAGCATTCCAGCCCCGCCTGGCACCAAGAACGCATCGCTCGTGTGCGCAAAGTTGCTCGCGAAAAAAACGTTAGCATCGGCATTTTACTTGATTTGCAGGGTCCAGAAATTCGTATCAATTTGCCTGACGAAAAACCATTTGATCTCGCTGAAGGCGAAACTTGTATTTTTACTTACAACACCAACCTCGACGCTGTTAAAAAAGTTCTCATCCCCCAAAACGTGGTGGAAACTTTGCAAGTTGGCAACATGGTTTTGCTCGATGACGGTGCTTGTGAACTCGAAGTTGCCAGCAAACAAAACGATCACCTGGTGCTTAAATCACTCACTGGTTGCACGGTCAAACACCGCAAAACTATGAATGTTCCTGGCGTCACTATCGATATGCCGTCGCTGGTCGATGCTGACTACGAGCAACTTGACGGTGCCAAAGATTCTGGTTTAGTCGATTTTGTCGGTCTCTCTTTTGTCCGTGATGCTCACGACATCAAATTTTTGCGTCGCGAACTCGACAAACGTGGTATTGATGCGCAAATTGTCTCCAAAATTGAAACTCAAGCTGCCCTCGATAATCTTGAAGAAATTGTCAAAGCGTCAGACAGCGTCATGGTCGCCCGCGGCGATCTCGGCGTCGAAATGCCTTACCAAGAGCTTGTTTTCTGGCAAAATAAGATTATTGATCTGTGCCGTACTCTAGCCAAACCAGTTATTACTGCCACCCAGATGCTGAAAAGCATGACCGACAGCCCGCGTCCCACCAGAGCCGAAGTTTCAGACGTCGCTCACGCTATCTTTGATGGCACCGATGCCGTTATGCTTTCGGAAGAAACCACGATCGGCAAATACCCAGTGCGCGCTGTCCAAACTCAAGCCTCAATCGCGACTTACAACGAACCTTACGCCAATGACAATTTAACCATCCATGTCACTG
>CAYQLH010000026.1:10794-12436 GCA_964418385.1 uncultured Pseudomonadales bacterium | reverse complement strand
TCTGAAGGAATTCGGAGACTGTGGTCAGGGGAGGAAGGAGAGGACGACGTCAAGTCAGCACGTCCCTTACGTCTGGGGCGACACACATCCTACAATGGCATTTACAACAGGTCGCGACGGGGTAACCCTGAGCCAATCCTTATAAAAGATGTCTCAATTCGGATTGAGGGCTGCAATTCGCCCTCATGAAGCCGGAATCGGTAGTAATCGCAAATCAGCAGGTTGCGGTGAATACGTTCTCGCTCCTTGTACACACTGCCCATCAAGCCAGCAAAGTTAGCAGCGCCCGAAGCGGGTGACCTGAACCAGCAATGGCCAGGCTCCACTACGGCGAGGTTGATGATGAGGACTAAGTTGTAACAAGGTATCTGTACTGGAAGGTGCAGATGGATCACCTCCTTTCTAAGGAGAAGGGTTTGGAGTTTCACGACCTCCTTTTTCCCAAGTCAGGTAACTGACTTGAAATAAACTTTTTTAAAAGCCTGTGGACTTTGTGCCCAGGTCGTAAATCTCGATTACATGAGATTTATTGCCGATTGTTCGCTACACCATTTTCAAGACAAAAAGATGAGCACTCGGGAACGGGTGCTTTTCTTTGGGTACAAAGAGTGCAAAGACACAGTGATTCCGGTGGCACGGATGCGGCAAACCGTTGCGGGTAAGTTTTAAGCGCAATACCAGGTGCCGACAGAGCGGCGACCGTAGCAATCAGAGGTTGCTTCGATGAATTTGTTAAGTTGATAGTCGTAAAAGCTACCAGTGCCGTCTTTTTTGACTTGATCTTCGCTACAAACGCAAATACCGGGGTGATTGTTGTTGGAGCGAGCGTACCACCAGTTGGTGAGCGTGAAGCCTTTTTCTTGGTAATATTTGGTAAAATCATGAATGAGCGTGGGTGTGGGCGCGTCCAGGGTGGAAATGTAAATTTGGTTGCGTGGCGTCACGAAGTAGAAAACACCGTCAGCATAGTCTGGAGGATCGGAAATGGGCATTTTTTCTGGCGGGATCAGGATTTGATTGCCGCGCAGACCGTGGAGCTGCGCGTTGATGGAAATTAAACCTACTTGGGGACTGGAAATATCGGTGCGTGGATAGTAGACGACAAGTTGACCCGTGGGGCTGATGCCGAGTAAGATCAGATCGGTAAAAATGGTTTGAATGACGTTCTGATCTGGGAAATAGGCGTAAACGTTGTGGGTGTAAAAGCCAAGATCTTCGCGGAGGTTGCTTTCATAGATGATCTCCATTTTTTCTTGATCGAAAAGCTCGCCCAGATAGGCAGCAGAGGGCGCAAAATCGTCTTTAAGCAGTGCAGGCGCGCTATTGGGTGCCACCAGGAGGTAAACGGAAAGCGTCTCGAGGGGATTGTTGTCGCGATCAAAAGTGGTGCCGTTGTCGACGAAAAGATACAAACCGCCTGTAGTCAGAGTGCCAAAATTGTACGAGTCACGATAGGTGACGTTTTGGGAAGAGGCGGGTTGGCGTAGAGTGAAAAGCAGATCGGCAATCAGGCGTTCGTGAGTATCGGTTTCATAGATTGTGATCTGACCGTCACCAGCGACGCGACCTTGCTGCAGAGGAATAGTAACAGCTTGAGGCGTAGTTTGACCGATAGTGGTGTATGTCTGGAGATTGAGCGAAA
>CAYQLH010000026.1:0-10784 GCA_964418385.1 uncultured Pseudomonadales bacterium | reverse complement strand
CGGACAACTACTGGGGCAAGAAAGTGGGATTTTGATGAGTTGATGATCAAAAACGGTGAAAAGGTAATCGCCGAAAATAATGCCGCCTGGGCCAAGAGTGGTGATAGAAGTGTTGCTGGACTCGACGGCAGTAGTGACAAGCGCTCCTGGCGTGGCGTCAGTGGTGGGGTCAGTGGGGGTGGCAATTTGACCGCGGGGGGTGGAATCGAGTTGGTTGGGATCACGACGGACGGCGCCGCTGGCAGTCGCTCCTGGCGTAGTGGGAGTATCATGAGAATTGGTGAGCGGGAACTTTTCTGGCGAGCTGGCGCGAATGAGGAAAATGGCGATCGCGAAAATTACCACTAGACCAAAAAAAATCAGCAAAGAGGGAATTAGCCAGGCTTCTGGTTTGCGCTTGGGTTTGGGGGTGACTGGTGCTGGCGTTGCAGGAATAATCGCTGGCGTTTGTTCGGTGGTGGTAGTCGGCGTTGATGCTGGTGAAAAAGCTGGGTTGGCAGGTACAGGAGAGGGAGAAGTGGTGGAGATGTGGTTTTGTGTCAGCATAAAAGTTATTATAATATAAGTAAATAGGAAATGCAAGCGTGTGAATGCGAGAATGTAGAAAATTGTACAAAAAATGTATACAAAATGTAGATAAAATGTGAACAGAAGTGTAAAAATGTTACAAATTGTAAATTATAATGCCTGGAAATTTGCAATGTTACACGTGTAACATTTTGAGCATTTTGGTATGATGTTGAAAGCTTGTGGGTACGAAAGGTGAACAAAAACGATGAAGATAGGGATAATAGCAAAAGCCCTTTCGCGTTTGACACGCGAAAGGGCAGTTCTTACAACAGCAGATTGACATCGCGACGAAAGTAACGATAAATCCGCCAGTGATAAGCGTGGCGGTGAACCCAGTGGTGACAGCCGGGATGAAAATCTGCCGGCAGCGGATCTTGGGGTGGAGTGAGCGTGAGTCCGTACCGACTGCCAACTCGGATGGCTGACGTCAGTACCGCCTGGTGACAAATGAGAGTGGCGTTTAAATCGCGTTGTTGCTCCACAAGCATTTGCTTGGCAGCGTCGAGCACAAGTCCCAGACGCGGCGTAGCGTTGATCAGGCGCAGATTATGCATGGTGTGGATGGTAAAGTGATCCAGAATGTGGAAATATGAGTAATCTTGCGCCAGGATAAAATAATCCCGCTCGAGATATTTGTGCTCGAGCACAAAACGCGTAAGATCGCCGATAGAACCAGCATTTTCAAGTTCCCAGGAACCGCCCATGTGCCCGAAATCGAGGACGATAGCGTTTGGACTGTGACGCCGATGCATCGCAATCACCTCCTTTTAAATGTGTAAGAACGATCCCGATTATATCACTAAGATTGGCAAAATGAGTACCGAAATTGCAGTTAGATGCGACCAAATTTGGTCAGCTTTTTGGTAGAAAATCTGGTATAATCGGAAGTGACGAAAGGTGGATATGGAAATAACTTATCTGGGGCATTCGTGCTTTAAACTCAAAAACAAACTGGGATCGGTGATCATGGATCCTTATGACGAGAGTGTAGGTTTGGTCATGGGTAAACAAACGGCGGATGTAGTGACAATTTCGCATGATCACAATGATCACAACGCGTGGTCACGGATCAAGACAGCCAGCGGTGGGGAACCGATGGTGATCCGCGTCCCAGGCGACTATGAGACACGGGGGATTTCGGTTTTTGGGACGGAGTCTTGGCATGATGACAAAGATGGCGCAGTGCGCGGACCAAATACGATTTTTACGGTTTTGATGGACGGCGTGAGCGTGTGTCATCTGGGGGACTTGGGACACAAATTGACGGAAGCGCAGTTGGGGCAAATTGGCGAGGTGGATGTGCTCCTGTGCCCGGTGGGCGGTCATTTTACCATTGATGCTAAGTTGGCGGTGGAAGTGATGAATCAGCTCGAGCCGAAATATTTCATTCCGATGCATTACCGCACGCCGTTGCATTCTCCAGAGGCATTTGGGCAAATTGCACCCATTGAAAGCTTTTTTAACGAGTATGGGATTGCGCCGCAACCGGTGAAAAAACTGGAAGTGCAAAAAGTACGTCTGCCAGAAGAGACGGAGATTGTGGTTTTGGAGCCAGGAAAATAAATGTTGGACGCGAAGTTGCCACCACAAGACTTAGATGCGGAAAAATCGCTTTTAGGGGCGATTATGATTGATGGTGACGCCATCTTTAAGGTGGCGGATATTGTCACCGAAGACAACTTTTATTCGCTGGAGCATCAGTTGATTTACAAGGCGATGCGTGAGCTTTACGAGCAAAATAAACCCATTGATGCGGTAACGCTTTCGGATCAGCTCAAAAAAAATAAAGAATTGAAAAAAGTGGGTGGTACGGCTCGCCTGGCAGAATTAGCTAATGACACGCTTTCGAGCGCGAACGCGGCGACATATGCGAGTATTGTGAAAGAAATGGCGACCAGGCGACGTTTGATTGCGTTGGGCGCGCAGATGTCAGAGATGGGTTTTGACGACGGCAAAGCGGTGCAGGAGTTGATGGATCAGGCGGAGCACGAGATTTTTGACGTGTCGATGTCGCGCGAGGGACAGAAATTTGTGCACATCAAAGACACTTTGGAGGAGAGTTTTAATCGAATTGAGCAAATTCAGCGTTCAGGAGCGGCTTTCCAAGGTTTACCGACGGGTTTGGCGGGCGTGGATAATATTCTTTCTGGAATGCATCCGGCAAATTTGATTATTTTGGCGGCGCGGCCGGCAACAGGCAAAACGGCATTTGCGCTTAATATTGCCAGTCACCTGGCGATTCAGCACAAGAAAAAAGTGGCTTTTTTTTCGCTGGAAATGAGCCGAGAAGAGCTGGTAGATCGTTTAATAGTCAATCAAGCGGATGTGGATGCTTTTAAGCTGAAAACAGGCCGTTTAACGGCGGATTTTGACATTCCCAAGATTTCGGAGGCGATGGGCGTGCTGGCGGAGGCGGATATTTTTATTGACGATACACCTGGAGTGTCGATTTTTGATATGCGTACCCAGGCACGGCGGCTGATGATGCAACAGCACATTGACATTCTGATCGTGGATTATTTGCAGTTGGCGCACGGGCGGACTAAGGATAATCGGGTGCAGGAAGTATCGGAAATTTCTCAAGGACTCAAAAACATCGCTCGAGAGCTGAAAATTCCGGTTTTGGCGCTGTCGCAGCTGTCACGCCAGGTAGAAAATCGCGGTGGCGATAAGGTGCCGCAGCTTTCAGATTTACGGGAGTCGGGCAGTATTGAGCAGGACGCGGACGTGGTGATGTTTTTGTACCGCAAAAACGACGACGTGCGGGATATTGTGAACGTCAAAGTTGCCAAGCACCGCAACGGGCCCGTGGGTGACGTGGCGGTGGCGTTTATTGGCAACAAGATGCGGTTTGCGGATTTGGACGTGACGCACAACGACGTGATCTGAGTTTCCAGGCGTAGAGCCGAAGTTGCGGAAAAATGTTTCAAGTTGGCTCTAGAATTGATTTCTAGGACCGAAATTACGGAAAATTTGACAAAGTTAGCGGTAGACTTTGTCAACACTTTTGGCGAAAGTGTGGACAGTTTTGGTGGTTTGTCTACGAGGTGTAGACAAAATGAAAAGTTTATCAACGGTTTGGCGTAAAGTGTAGACATGTGATTGACAGTAAAGGTAATTGATTTGATTGGTACTATTTTTAAATTGTGTGTTATAATGTATGCATGAATAGGCGAAAGAGGCGAGAAATGATTTTGAAAGTATTTTTGATAGTGGACATAACTGTGTTGGTCGTGTTGGCTTTTAACGTGTCATTGATGATGACAGCTAAAGATAGATACGTTGAATGTTACAATATGGTGTTATCATTGCAAAAATTTTTGGGAGAAAAAAATGAGAAATAGCGTTGTCTTTTGTGTAGAATTGTCGTTATTGATAGTAGTGATGTTAATATCTAGTTATTGGGCGTGTAAAACCGGTAGGCAACTAATTGAATTGACACGGCGACACGTGGCTTGCAAAAACGAACTGGCACTTTGGAAGGAAATGAGAAAAGTGAGGTATGCAACAAGTGAAGCTAAAATGATTAACGATTGACATTTCAATGTTTAAAGCATGAATTGTGTGGTATAATTTATTATTATGGTAACGGTCGAGACGGTTCAAGTAGCTCCATTTAGGGTTAGCTATCCTGGGTGGTATGTTTTGTGCATTAGTGCGAGTTGCAGCTCTGGTTCTCATATGAGGATTGAGATTGATAATTTGGTATTTCGGGAAATTCCACCTGTTAAGAATGCGCAGCTGTATACTGTACCGGCGGCGTGGAATGGAAACTTGTTAAGAGGAAAAAAGCAAACAAATTATTATGTTTTGCATTTTGAACAAGGAGAGCATCAACTTCGGTATTTTATTCGTGGATCTATATCTGATGTAAATCTGTCTTTAACTCATGTCAACAATGTTGATAAGTTGCATTTTACTGTTGATGCTCAAGCGGATAATCGTAATTGGCAGCCGTTTATTAATTTTATTTTAGTCGATTTGCCATTGGCAAGTGTTGGTGGAGATGTATCACTTCGTTGGCACAGAGTTGAAAAACTAAGGGGTGACGGTGATGATGTGAGAGTCCTTGTTGATGGAAAAACTTATACAATTAACAGTAATTTGTCTTTATGGAGTGCAATTCCAACGGTTGAGCAAATTGAAGTGCGTCAGCATCGAGTGGTGTGTCCAACTTTAGATACTAATCTTCACTATGTGGAATTACGTGTTGATCGATCGCCATTAATTCATACTGTTGAAATCTGTACGAGACCTGTGTATAGGGGTGATTATTGGTTGCAAGTAACTAGAAGAGAAATACCTGATGGTAGTGGTGGCATGGTTAATAAACCAATGCTGGGTGTGTATATACCGAGCGGTAATCCTATGGAAATAAATAATAGTGACTTTGAGCTGCGATACAAAATGCGATCTTTTGCTTTGGGTGCGGATGACATTGATACACATTTGCCTGAGATGGTTGATAATATGGTGGAAAATGTGGCGCAAAAGGTTCTTACTAAATTCAATTTAGAATCGCAGATTGATCAAGAGGGAAACTGGTTTTTTTATGGTATTGATTCTAGTTGGCGAATAAAAAAGGAAGCGATTTTGGATTTGGATTGGCAGGATATAGATAACTGGGAGCTAATAAGAAAAAAGTAAGTAGTTGGCTTAATTGTCATTATCTGAAACTGTGTGAAATGTACACGCAGATGGGTAGAATAGGTGTGGTAGACTTTGTCAACACTTTTGGCGAAAGTGTGGACAGTTTTGGCGGTTTGTCAACGGGGTGTTGACAAATTGGAAAATTTGTAAACGGTTTGGCGGAAAGTGTGGACACGTGGTGGACATTTGTAAACGATTTAGCAGAAAGTGTAGACAAAAACTTGATTTTGTAAACGGTTTATGGTATACTGTAGAATATGATGGAGAATGAGTTAAAGATTGGCACTTTGATCAGACAACCACATGGCTTTCGGGCCTTTGTGCCGGCGGAGTTCCCGGCGTGTATTCGGATTGATTGGTCGCGTGAAATGATTGCCAAGCATACGCAGATGATTTATCTGCTGGGTCGGTTGGATGAGATCGCGCGCTTGCTGCCAGATCGTGATGCTTTCCTGGAGATGTTTGTGCGCAAGGATGCGGCGACGTCAAGTCAGATTGAGGGCACGATGGCGTCGATGGTGGATGCGGTGGAAGCGGTGAATGTGCAACCTGGCGAGACGGTACCAGCAGATGTAGATGACATTTTGCATTACATCAAGGCGCTTAATTATGGTTTGCGGCGAGTGCAAGAATTGCCGCTGTCTTTGCGCTTGATCCGAGAATTACACGAGATCTTGATGACGCGAGCACGATCAAGTCATTTTGCCTGCCCGGGTGAATTCAGGCGGACGCAAAATTGGATTGGTGGGCGGGATATCGAGCGAGCGAGATTTGTGCCGCCACCAGTGCCGGAAATGCAAGTAGCCTTGGGCGATTGGGAGAAATACTTGCATGATGACCAAAACGATTTGCCTTTGATCAAGGCGGCGCTGTTGCATGCCCAATTTGAGACAATTCACCCATTTTTGGACGGTAATGGGCGTACTGGGCGGATGTTGCTGACGATTTATTTTACTCAGCTGCATTTGTTGCAGGTACCGATTTTGTATCTTTCCAGCGCGTTTAAAAATCAGCAGGATTTGTACTATACACTTTTGGAGGCTTATCATCACGGTCAGGTGGAGGAGTGGGTGGATTTTTTCCTGGATGCAGTGGGAGCAACGGCAACGTCGTCTATCGAGACGTGTCGGCGGATTATTGCGCTGCGGGAGGAAGATCTGGATAAAGTGCGTTCGCTGGGTCAAGCAGCAGCCCCACAAACTTTGGCGGTGATCAAAAACTTGTATCGAGTACCGCGGATTGGGTTGGAGGACATTGTTGCCTGGACGGGTTATAGTCGCCAAGGAGCTTACAAGATGTTGCACCGGCTGGAGCAGTTGGGGATTTTAGAGCCTGCAGCAGACAACAAGAAAAAGTACGTTTACCAGCGATACCTAGAGCTGTTTTTGGAAACGGATTAAGCGAAAGTGTGGACGTTTGCGGTTGGGTTGTCAACGGTTTGGCGGAAAGTGTGGATGTATTGAGGAAAACCGCAAAACTTCGTGAACTTTTGCAAACTTCGTACAGTTTTTGACAGAGGGCGAAGTTTTAACTGTTTTCTGGGAAAAGCAGGGTGCGGGTGAAAATGCTGCCGCCGGTGATGATGTCACGCAGGAAGGCAAGATCTTGCGTCTGGGCGTAGGTGGTGAGGGCAGTACGGTAGAGGTTTTTATTGGTGGTGGTGATGATGGGTGGTACTAACTCATGGTAAAGACAAGCGGCGATGAGCAGTAGCCTGGCGGTTAAGTGAGTACCGGTGGCGAAGGGGAGGAGCTGGCAAAAAGCGGCGTGGGTGGCGGTGATGGTCTGGAAGGGATCTTTGGTGGTGGCGGTAAACTCGCGGGCGAGGGCGGGGAGGTGGGTGGTAAAATGTCCCAAACCAGGCAAACGAGAGGCTGCCTGGCGATAGACGCCAGCTTCAAAAGTCAGCGAACTGAAAAGCCGCAAGTGCAATTCGCGGATCAGCTCTGGCGTGATGTGAAAACTGGCACCTTGGTGCGAGAGCGTGTGCAAAAGGTAATCAAGAGTGGCGGCGTGGTTTTTGATGAGGATTTGTTCGCTTAAAGGCAGAGTGCGACAAGGGTGATCACTGGTGACGAGTCCTCGGACTTGATTGATAGTCAGTGGGTGAAGATCGAGAGCGAGTGAGTGATAAGTAGCGGCGATCAGAAATTCACGGTGACGGTTGGTGTTGGCCAAAATGGTATCAGCGGTGCAAGGAATGGCGAGCAAGTGGGCAGTTTCGTCTGAGGAGAGTTTGGCAGGGAAAAAGAAACAAGTATGTAAGAAAGCCAGATCGTGGAGAATAAAGCGGCGTGGCAGGGAGCGACCGTGCAACCAGCCACTGACAGTGACGGTGTGGACGCCAAGACGAGCGGCCAACTCGGCGTGAGTCCAGCCGGTGATGGCGGTAATATCGCGAATATAAGTGCTAAAATTTGCTTCCTGCATATTATGCATTATAACAAATTTGCGCCATTTTGTCAATGTAAGTAGGAATTTGTGATATTGACAAGGCGGGCGAAACAAAACTTCGTGAAGTTTTGCAAACTGCGCGCAGTTGGCAAAAGTGGGCGGGGGAGGGTGGGGTGGGGCGAATTGCCCTGCAGTGAAGCGGATTTTGTGGTATAATAGGGCACATGAGTCTGTGGCCCCGATGGCGGAATTGGTAGACGCGCTAGACTCAAAATCTGGTGAGCTTTACGCTCATGAGGGTTCGATTCCCTCTTGGGGCACAGGAATATTTTTCTGTGGCTGATTGTGTGTACATGGCAGCTTTTCTTGATGTCAGCGTGAAAAATAGTGAGTGGGGAAGCTCCGCTCACTTATTCAAAGTGGGCGATAAAGTCAGCGACCGCGTGGGCGACTTCTGGATCTTGCAAAGTCACCATGAGACGGTCATACTCCGTAGTTGCGCTGTCTTGACTGTTGCCTGTTAAACCTGATTGATGACAATCGTTGGCACTGTTGTAGCCTGGCGAGACGTCGTTTCCGACGTAAGCGTCGCTTTCGCACATTTGACAGCCTCCTTTGAAATAAATTTTGTCAGAGAGCTTCCCCAGGTGTATTGTACCACAACTTAGTGGCAAAATGGATGGCAAAAGTGAAGCTTCACTGGCGTTATTCGCGGCAGCAATCGAGCATTTTGCTGAGCGTGGTAGCGAGTTTTTTCCAGGTGGATGCAGGTTGTTTGGTGGTAGCGGCGGTGTGTGCGTCTTTGGGTGTGGCAGTGACCGCTTTATCGGCGACGACGTCCATTTCTTGTTGGATGTCAGCGAGGAGTGCTTTTTTTTGCTCGGTGGTGAAGTCGCTGCTGGTTTGGTTAGAGTCGATGAGTTTGAGATTGAGCGCCCAGAAGAGATTGTAGAGATTGTAAGACATTTCAAAAAGGTGATAAGCGTGGTCGCGATCGGTGGCGAGCGCTTTGGTGCCAACTTCCATCAGGCGCATGCTCGAGGCGAGTAAATGTTTGCTGATACACCAGACTTCCCCTTCGTAATCTTTGATGATGAGTTTGAGCAGTTCTTTGCGCATGTCGCGAACGCGAGCGAGGAGTTCGTAATACGAGTTTTTACCGGTTTTGTTGGCGGTGAAAAAAAGATGCTCCTCGATAGAAATGAGGTTCATGATGCCGATGGAAAGATCTTCGTCAGACGAGAGATCGAGGCGGTGGCCCTTTTCAATTTTTTTGGCTTCTTCCATGTAAGCATCGAGTTTAGCTTGGTCAATCATAATTCCTTTCTGGCACGTCTAGTGATTGATAAAGTATTGCGACGTTGAGCGTATTATACACTAGATTTGCGAGGAATTGGGGGTAGAATTGGCACGGTTACCAACGTCATCAAACCGAGTCACTCCTTGACATTTGGGCACTGGTGCGGTATAATTTGTGGCAATTGTGATTTGATAAAAAGATGGATATAAAGGCTAAATGTTGGAGAATAAGCGTAATTATCTTTGGTACGCGGTGGTGAATTTGACTTTTGGAGGAGCGGTGTTTGCGATTTCGCTTTTGACAGCGCTGACGGGGACACGCGCCCAGACGGGTGAACGGGTGCTTTATTTTGACCACGAGATGATGCCAGATCATCTTTTTTACCCGTTGGTGGCGGTGTACGACCGGGTGCATTTGCAGCTGTCGTCGCCGGTGGAGCAGATCGTCATCCGCGAAAATTTGGCCAAAAAACGCTTAAATGCGGCAGGCGCGCTTTTCCGCGAAGGCAAAAATGAGTTGGCGTTTGTGACGCTGGGGAAAGCACATCAATACTTGCTGCGCGTCAATAACGACGTGGAACACCTGGCAGAAGCGCGGGCGTTGGTGGGCGAGGTGTCAGCGCTCAATCGTGATTTTGCGCAAGAGTACGTCCGGTTGCGACACTATATGAGCGACAGTCAACAGGCGAGCGTGACACGGATGAGTGATGAGCTGGCGACAGCAGGAGGCAAGTTGCCATGAAGTGCCCGTATTGTCAATGTCAGCAGGGCGTAGTTTTGGATTCGCGAGAAACTCCAGATAACGAGGCAGTGCGCCGGCGCCGGCGTTGTGAAGGCTGCGGACGGCGATTTACCACTTACGAGCGGGTGGAAGACGTGAGCGTGGTGGTGATCAAAAAGGATGGGCGGCGAGAGAATTTTGACCGAGACAAACTGCGACGTGGGATTGTCAAAGCCACTTGGAAACGACCGGTTTCTCGAGAAGACATCGAAACGTTGCTGACAGAAGTGGAACGCGAGCTGCGCTTGAGCGGCAAAACGGAAGTTTTAACTTTGGAAGTGGGCAATTTGGCGATAGAAAAGTTAAAAAAGTTGGATGCGCTGTCTTATTTGCTGTTTGCGTCGATTTATCGCGATTTTAACAGCCTGGAAGATTTCCAAAAAGAGTTGGAAACGTTGATAGATAAAAAGTGATCAAATTGTAATATTTTCTTGATATAAAGCTGTTTATTTTTCAAGTGCCCACGATTCGAGTGCATAATTGGGTAGACGATCAAATTCAGCGGCGATGGCGATGTGACCACGTTGAAGCTTGAGCACGGCGGGCAGGGCGATCATAGCGGCGTTGTCGCCACAAAGCGTTTTGGTAGCGGGGGTGTGCAGGGTGAAATGGTATTTTTTTGCCAAGAGGCGCAACTGCGCGCGCAGATAGAGATTGGCAGCAACGCCACCACCTAAAAGGACGTGTTTCACCTGTGTATCTTGTGAAATTGAAGGCGTTTTGAGGATTTTTTCAAATTTGTACAGCAAGTGGCGGAAAACGCCGGCCTGAGCGGAAGCGGCAAAACTGGCCAGTTGGGTGCGAGACAGCGGTCCTTCGGATTCGAGTTGGTGCAGGAGGTGGTGAGCGTGAGTTTTGAGTCCAGAGAAAGAGAGATCAAAATCGTGACGCGTGGTGAGAGGGAGGGGGAAGGGGTAACGGCGAGGATCACCAGATTTGGCGAGTTGCTCGATCACAGGAGCAGCGGGGTAGCCGAGACCAAGAAGACGACCGATTTTATCGAGGGCTTCGCCGGCAGCGTCGTCGAGCGTTTCGCCGAGAGTGACGTAGTGACCGTAATCGTGGACGCGGACAAAAAGCGTGTGGCCAC
>CAYQLH010000025.1:0-12842 GCA_964418385.1 uncultured Pseudomonadales bacterium | reverse complement strand
CGCCATACTTTTCTGTCGACAGACCTTTTTTAATTGGCAGCAAACCGTCTTTTTTTGATTTTCCAACAATCATCAAATCTGAAATCGCACCAGTAACAATATCAGTCTGTCTTGTCCACAAAATACTGCCTGGCTTTTTTAATGTTTTACTAATCGTTTCAATTGACTCCTGATAATACCACGCCTTTGGAAAATCTGGGTGTTTGATGTCTTCCTTTTCTTTCCAAATAACATATGGTTTAAGCGAATAAAAGCTTCGATTATCTTTCAACCATTGATACGGATTATCCGTGAAGGTTGTACTCATCACGTTGCCCACAACGATGTTTAAGTAGGCGTCTTGTGCATGATGTAAATCATTGAGTGCTCTGACTTTGGTAAATTCTGGTCGCGCCGGAATGTTTCTTTCGGGATTTTCATCATCTTGTTTCCCATTTGCAAAGTGATGACGGAAATCACTTACTTGACTACCTTTAACTAAAACAATTTTAGTATTTGGATAGCACAATTGAAACAAATCGCGCAAAAGTTTGACCGATTGACTCGTTTCTACGAGCTGACGGGCAATAAAACTGCTTAGCTCTTCGGTAGTTAGCGGCGTTGTTCTGGTGAGACGTTCGTATTTTTCTCGAGTGATCAAACCGGCTTGTTGCCAAGAAAACCATACCTGTCGCATTTTTTCTTGCCAATTTGAATTGAGAGGATATGTGTCGCTCTTTTCTCGATTGCATTCTGCGCAGACAAGCACATTATTTTTTGTCAAACTATCATCTTTTACTTTTGCTTGTGGATATATGTGATCTATATCATATGTTTTATCATCAATGTGCTCTAAATCAATCAATTTATTGCAATACGCACAGTGTCCTTGCTGTGTATAATACAAATACAACTTCTTGCGTTGTAAATCTCGCGGCACGTGATTTTTGAGACTTTCAATCAATTCTTGATTTGATTTGGCATTTTTTAATGCTTCCAAAAGCGTATCTTTGCGACTTTGCGTATATTTGGGTGTTGGTTTATTGCCACCTTCTCGCGTTGCTTCCAAAAATATTTTTGTCGGTGCTGCACCTTTCACTCTCACGAGCTCATCGACAATTTTCCAGGCTTGCAAAATTGTCCGTCGCACCGGAGCAGAGCAATACATTTTGCCAATCATCTTTTTAACTTCTTCTTGGCGTTCTTTTAAACTCAAGTCATCAAAATTAGTCGCTGGTCGCTGCCGCGCTTCTAATACTCGCATGAAACCAAATCGATCACTCAAAAGCTCCATCAAATTATAATTTGTTTCCCACAAAGCCTCAATAAGGCTCATTTCACGACCATTCACCATCGCTTTGATTTCTGTTAAAAATGCTTTGGAAAATTTGCCCCAATCTTTATATTGCAGACGTGCCAATTTAGCGAGTTGTTCTTGAGTGATTTCCTCTACGTTGTTTTTCTTAAGAGCCGCCTTAAGTTTCTCTTTAAGCATCTTCTTATCGTCGCCGAGCATTGTAATCAGCTCAATTGCGTCTTCGATTTGTTTGGAGGTAAATTCTTTTTGATAATTGTCTCCAAAAATCTTTGCAAAATCCAGGTGTGTTGATAGTTTTGGCAAAAACTTAGTTTCACTTGTGCCAGTCACAACCATGCCGACAGATAAACCATTCTCGCGTAAATATGTATTCAATGATTTAAGAGTGATGTTACCTTTTAATTCTCCTTTTGCAAAGGCACGCTCAAAAATTTCTTGCTTCCTGACAACATCATTCAAACGATTACCGTTAAACTTCAAATTATTTAGTTCATTCAGGACCATATATTTTTGATACAACAGCGAAGATTTTGGCAAAACGTCTTCTTCTGGCAAGTACGTACACTTGTTGGTCATGCGTTTGATAAATTCTTTGGCTCGTTCGTCAAGCCTGACAAATTTTTCAAAATTCCAAGGTCGCACCAATTCTTTTATTTCTTTTTCACCCCATGACCAATCACCCTTAAGAGGACCGCAAAAATATGGAATCCGGAAATCGTGTAATCGCGCAATTTTTAAGGCTTTCGTATTGCACGTTTTGTCTTCTTCTGGAGTTACTTCGCCAAACGACGGATAGTCATGTTTCAAGTGTTCAAGAATGATTACTAATTCGTTATGATGTAGTTGCTGAGGAATGGTTCCTTTGGCTTGCCCGCGTTGCTTTGGTAACAGTTCCCCTTGCTCGGCAAGTTTTAAAAGTGGTGTTTCAATATGATTCTCTTCTAAGATCTTTTTAAATTCATTGTTAATTGCGTTTTGATCGACGAGGCATCCATAATGACTTTTTTGACCCTGCTTATCCTTAACGTATGCTTTGCCAATATAAGCATTATAACAGACCTGTCCTTTTGTGCTTATTTGCTGATTACAAAATATTCGTTTGTATGTGCTAGGAAATGGTTTTAATAATTCTTTCAATTCTTTTAGTTGCTGCTTGTGTAAATTATAATTATTTACCATGGCATCACTCACATAATCACATTCTCCAAGTAATTGGCTCAAAACTCCACAATCATAAAGACTTTTTGTTGCAAGTATTAATGCAATTTGTTCGCTACCAAGTTCTGCCTCAATTTCGCTCATTTTTTCGTCAAGATCTTCACTTAACGACACAGAAAGTGAATCCTTCTCAACGTCATTAGTGAAAACCTTTAACAAAGCTACCTTTGAGCCAGCAAGGAGTTTCGCCAATTCTTCACTTCTTTTGCCTATTAGAGCTGATTCTTCGTCATCGCCTGCAACAAATAGAGTCTCATTTAGTTTTTTACCTTTATCACGTTTGCCAAGTGTTTTATCTTTTAAGATGCCTTTTATTTTTTCTGCTACATCCTGATCAACTTCAAATCCAAAATTCGTTGCTACTTGTGCAAATTCTTGATAGACTTGTTCGAATCCTTCACTGCCTTTAATATCCCCTTCTTGTAAGAAATGCCCGCGATGCTGTAAGATATGATGAATCGCCAAATAGTACAAACGCAAATCAAAATGCCTATTAAAATCTGCATGAATAATAGCTTGACGTAAGTGCCAAATCGTCGGATATTCTTCATGATAGTCTTTATCTGTATATTGCGGGTCGTTAAATAGAGTATTTTTAGAATGATTTGTTAAACCTTTGTCATCTTGCTGTAAAAAACTTTTTTGCAGCCGCAAATAAAACTCAGGGTCAACTTTTGACATTTCGTCAGCAAAAAGTAATTCTAGCAACTTAATTCGATCGCGCGTTCTCCGCAAACGGCGACGGTTTGCACGCGCTTGCCTTCTAGTTGAGGCGTCTTGTGCTTCGTCAAAAAGGCGCACTCCCCAAAGATTTTTACCTTTTGCTCGCTGTAAATGATACTGATCATCAGTAACAGCCCAACCAACCGAACTCGTACCACAATCCAAGCCGATAAAGTAAGAAGATTGCTGTTTATTCATCACTCTTTCAAATTAGCTATGCATGTACCTGCTGTATTTTAACATAATTATTGTGTATTATTCCCGCAAATTGTGCAAAATAACCAGAAAAGCACTTGACAAATAAGACGAATGTGTTATTATATCAATGTTTTACACGACGAGTTCAAATAAGTGTTTAACGAAAATCTCTTGACGCATTGGCGTTGCCCCGAAAGGGGCTTTATATTTTCGCAAAACTGCACGCTGGTATTCTCACTTTCCAGGCACACATAAGACACAATTGTCTCAAAGCACCATTGATACTCGACACAAAATTGTGCCGAAGACAGGACTCGAACCTGCACGTGTCGCCACACACGGTTCTAAGCCGTGCTTGTCTACCATTCCAACACTTCGGCAGTTGATCTATTATACCACCTTTTGCGCAATCTGGAGACAATAAAGACGACGAGTAATACCATCTGGCTTGTAGTCGTTGCGAGTCTCCAAAAGTTCCCAACCAAATTTTTCGTAAAGACCTTCGTGGCGAGAATGGAGAAAAAGCTGAGCGACACCATGTGCCGCGGCGTGCACAGGCACAGCACGCATCAATTCTCGAAAGTAACCGTGACCGCGGTGTTCTGGGGCAATAAAAGCAAAACCAAACCACGGCGTTAAATCGGGGCGAGTAAACAGATCATTGGGAATCACTTGATAATAACCGATGAGAGTTTCGTTTAAATACTCCAAATAAGTGTAAGGCACGCGGTCGAGGCAAATACTGTGCAACATGTAAAGTGTTACTTGGTCCGGCGTCAGTGCAAACTCTTCACCCCACCAACCATACTGCCAGTCGCAAACAGTCTTAAACGCTGGATCGTTGGCGCTGGTAAGTTGACGAAAAGAAATTTGAGCAGACATATTAAACGATATCATTGTTGTCGCCGGGATCAGAAACAATTTCTGTGGGCGGCAGTGCCAATTGAGTTGCCTTTTGCGGGCGGTGTATAAAGCCTTCAAAAATATGAACGATAATTCGCATTTCTTCAATACGGAAAAGTTTAGAGAGGCCAATGTAAACACTCAAACCTACCACGCAAGTAATACCTGTTAGCATTACCAATGGTATGACTTTGGTAGTATTAAATACAAAATCGTCGAGTAATTTAAAGGGAATATATAGCCCGATACCGGTAATGACCGTTGCCAGAAAAATTTTAAGTTGCGTGATGACAAAGTTAAAATTAAAAAGATTTTTTATTTTGCGATTAAGCAAAAACATAAAAAGTCCGGTTTCCAAAAACATAGAGAGACTGATGGTAATGGAAATACCATAAAGCTGACCTTGTGGAAGTTTGACTGAGAGTGCGCAGCCAATGAAAAACGCACTGTTGACAAAAATGGAAATAATAAACGGCGTGGTGGTGTCGCGTAAAGCATGAAAAGCTCGTACCAACAAATGAAACATTGCTTGAGCGGGAATAGAAATCGCCATGATCGCCACCATCCAACCCACAGCGATTGTGCGCCCCCAAGTGAAATTTTGCGTGCCAAAACAAATCCGTACAATTGGAATCCGCAAAATAAATAAAATCATGGCTGCCGGAAATGACAAATAAGCAATTTGATTGAGCGATTGCAACACTACTTTTTTAAAGCGTTCCAAGGTATTTTCTTCGGAAAGATTGGTCAGAAACGGCAGTGAGGCTTGGCCAATGGGAACGCCTACAAAACGAATGGGCAAATTAATTAAAAGTCGCGCCAAAAGATATAAGGTATAGCCCACAGGATCTACACTAGTAATAAAATACGAAAGTCCAAAACTTTGAATTTCGTTCATGCCAATGGTGAGCGTCCGAGCGGGCATCATCGCAAAAAGCGAGAGCACTCCGGGATAGCGCCAATTCCAATCCCAGCGATAACGCCAGTGCAATTGATGAACAAAAGGCAATTGCAAGGCCATGTGCAAAAATGCCCCAAAAACAACTCCGACGCCAGCGCCATAAATTCCTAAATACGGAAAAAGTGCCCATGCGCCCAGGGCAATCCCGCCGTTGTAAAAAAGTGGCACCAGCGCGGGAATGATAAAACGCTGATAGCTTTGCAACATCCCGGTGAAAAAACTGGAAATCGCAAAAAAGAATTGACCCACCATCATTAAGCGCGTGAGATTGATGACAGTTTCGATTTGCTCCGGCGTGTAGGCTTCGCCAATGCGCATACGCGTGATTTGCGGGGCAAAAATGATAATTATTATTGATAAACCAATAAAAAACGCCAACAAATAATTCATGCAAATGCTGGCCATGCGAAAGGCACGTTTTTCATCTTGTTTTTTGAGCACGGTAAACATGGGTACAAAAGATGCTGAAAGCGCTCCCACAATTAAAAGCTGATAAATCAGATCTGGTACCTGAAAGGCGACATGAAAAGCATCATAAGCTTGCAATAGCTGTTCATCGCCCGCAAAAAGTGACAACATGAAACGATCACGCAGCAGACCAGAAAGAGAAACCAAAAGGTTGGCCGCGGTGATCACAGTGGCAGCAGAAAGTATGGAACGCTGCTGCGAAGCCAACCAACGATTGGAAAACAAATAACTTGGGAGTCGCAAAAAGCTGCGCCACGGTGACATAAGTTATATTATACCACAAAACCGCACTAATTTGCAGCTTGATTTTTGAAATGCGGTGTGCTATTAATTAAAAGTCAATCAGAAAGGTCGAATGAAACAAGTGATTTTAGACGTGGAAACCCAAAAAGCATTTGACGACGTGGGCGGTTTTTTTCCAGAGCAACTCGGTATTTCTTACGTGGGGACTTGTTTGCGAGATGGTTTCAACGGTGAAGGCGAAATTCGTGGCTTTTTCGAACAAGATTTGCCTGATTTGTTTCCAATTTTAGAAGACGCTGATGTGATTATTGGTTTTAATATTGATAATTTTGATATGCCAACTTTTACTAATTATTACAGTGGGGATATTAAAAAGTTCCCTACTTTGGATTTAATGGTTCAAATCAAAAAATCTTGTGGTCATCGCATTAGCTTGGATGCTTGTGCTAGTGGTACTTTTAATGATCACAAAACTGGTGATGGCTTAGATGCGATTCGTTATTATCGCGAAAAACGTTTTGACGAGCTGGCTTCATATTGTAATCAAGATGTGAAGTTGACACGTGAACTTTATGATTATGGACGTACTAAGGGCGAAGTCAAATTTCACAACAAGTGGAATCGTCTTGTTTCCTGCCCGGTAGATTTTAGTTTTAAACCAAAAAAAGCTGCGGGGACGCAAGCGTCACTGTTTTGATCAATTTTGGTTGAAAAAAGTATTGAAATTGTGGTATAATGTATTTTATGGAAAAAAAATATACACCTTTTATCGTTATCGGCGGCATCGTTGCTGTCTTGTTCGTTGTTTTAGTTTTTGCGAAACTTAACAAAAATCCGGTGACTACGCTGGATTTTTACAATGAAGTCTCGCCAAGCGCGGAGTTGGCTTTGGATTTCAATTCTCATCGTCATTACATGTTTATTCAAGACGGTTGTAGTCACTGTGAGACAGTGGCAAGCTATTTACAAACCGTTCCCGATGCGGCTGCGCGCCTGGACTTGGAAACACCAAATGTTTCAGCTGAGGCAACACGACAATATTTTTTGGCTAAAGCGCGTGAATTTATGGAGCTTTGCGGTCAGGGTAACAACAATGTTGGCACACCCATGCTTTATATCAACGACGCCAACGTCCCTCTTGACAAACGTTGCCTGACTGGCGATGTCGAGATTATTGCTTACTTTAAATCGCAATTAGGCGAAGAGGAAGTTGTTTTGGCAACTGATGGTGTCAATGAAATTGTGCAAATGAACAGTGTTGGTTTGGAAGGTGTCGCACAGTAGCTTGTTTGCTCTGATGCGCACGTTAGACAGGGATTGAAGATGAAAAAAGTGATTTTTTCGGCGATAATTTTGGGGTTGTTAGTTGCTGGAGCGACTCTTTTTGGTTTGGTGATTTACGTCAACAGTATGTTTGCCGCCATAGATCCAAGTGATCATACCGATATCCACTATACCGTACAGCGCGGTGAGACTCTGTCTAGTGTTGGTGCAGATCTTGAAAGTCAAGGTATCATTAAAAAAGCTGACGGTTTGAAATTATACGCCCGGATGTATGCAGTTGGTGGCAACATTCAAGCCGGTGAGCACATTTTGCGCCGCAGTGACGAGGTAGCGACGATGATTGCCGCGATGGAGCTGCCACCGGAACCAGTGACGATAACGATTTTACCAGGTTGGCGACGTGAAGAAATTGCCGAATATCTAGATTCTTTGAGTTTGCCAGAATTTGACAGTGAAGAGTTTTTGAAGCTCACCAAAAATTTAGAGGGCAAATTGATGCCAGAAACTTACAAAGTTGCCCCGATGAGTACGACGCAGCTTTTAGTTGGTCTCTTACATGACGAGTATGAGAGTGAAGTCACTAATAATCCCGATTTTCAAGCCAAGCTCGCTGCAAGCGGTCGCAGCGAAGATGAAATTATCACTGTCGCTTCGCTTTTACAGCGAGAAGGGTTGGACGCGCAGCAAATGCGAATGATTGCGGGTATTATTTACGCACGGTTGGAGGAGAATTATCCACTGCAACTTTGTGCCACGGCGCAATACGCCACCGGTAAAAATGCTAAAAGCGGCAAATGGTGGGATCCGCCGACTCTAGAAGATACAAAGGTCGAATCTCCTTATAACACTTACGTGGTAAAAGGCTTACCGCCAGGGCCTATCAGTAGCGTTTCTATGGTTGCGATCGAAGCAGCACTGACACCAGAGGAGAGCGATTACTACTATTACTTGCACGATTCACAGGGTGTGATCCACTACGCCAAGACTGACGACGAACACAATCGCAATAAAGAGTTGTATTTATAGCATGAAAAAACTGGGTTTGGCGGTTTTATTTCTGTTTGCCGGCATTAGTTCTGCCTTGGCGGCTGATTTTGAAACCACTGTTACTGCAGAGTACACTTTTCACGCTGGGGCACCTGCCAAAGTAAAACTTGATTACACTTTAACCAATACCAACCCGGTTTACTTCGTCGACAATTACCAAATTGTTTTACCTGGTGACGGCATTAGCGGTTTGGTGCTCCAACAAAAAGAACAGGAAATTACCAAAGAACAACACAGTGATCATAATCGCCAAATTTTGGAGTTGTCTTTTGAAAATGAAGTGGTCGGTCAGGGCAAGTCGCGACAGTTTAGTCTTGAATATACGGATAGCAATTTATTACAACCGCGAGGCGGTTCAAGTTTGATCCGCATCAATCCACTGGTAGGCAGTGAACATTTTGACCATTATAAAACTATTGTCCGTTTGCCACAAACTTTTGGTGCTCCTGATTTGGTTCAGCCAGAACCAGTAAAAGTTGGTACTGGTTCGGGACAGTTGGTTTACACTTTTGATCAAAGTCAGGGTGAAAAAATCGAAATTGGTTTTGGTCGCGATCAAGTCTTGCAGTTTAGTCTCAATGCTCAGCGCCGCAACCGTACCAATTTTCCCGCTTATCAAACCGTGCGTTTTCCTGGCAACCGCGACCAAGTGCAATTTATCTATCGTCAAATAGCTCCGCAACCCGTAGCCTGGTACGATAATGACGATGGCAGCTGGATGGGAGTTTATTTGCTAGACACGGGCGAGCAACTTAACGTAGCAGCCGATGGCTATTTGATTTACAATCAAATCGATCATGATTTTTATATCCGCAGTTTTTACCCGGGGATGGAGCAAGAGTTGAGCGTAATGGACACCTTTGGTGATGCTGACTTGGAAGCAACCAAAAGTGTAACGATCACCGCCGATGTGAAGCAACATGGCATTTTGCCAATTTTGGATCGTTATCAATTTAAAATTAACAATCTTTCTGGAGCACAACGTGACAACTGGTTTGTACGTATTATGTCACACAACCCTAAAATTCGCGTTGGCGACAGCGTTTCGCCGCTAACACTGAAACCTTGGCAAGCAACAATGTTCACCACGAGCATTCGTGGTCCTTGGTGGCAACCTTACAGTTTTTTTGAATTACAAGTAGAAATTATTGATGAACAGGGAGAAAGAGTGGATGCACAAACAGTCCGAGGTCTTAGTCTCTCCTACCCAGCCTTTGCCGCTTTGGGTGCCCTCATCGCAATTGCCGGAGTTGCCTGGAGTCTACTGGTGGATGGACGCCAACAAAAAGGTAATTTATGTCGGCAAAGCGAAAAATCTCAGGAATAGACTCAACTCATACAAAAACCAAGGGCAAAAAATTCCCAAAACTCGCGAAATGACGGCACACGCCAAGTTTTTGCAGTGGCGGGTTTTGCGCAGTGAACTAGAGGCATTACTAGTGGAGGCGGAGCTCATCAACCGTTATCAACCGCAATACAACGTTCTTTTGAAAGACGACAAAAGTCCACTTTACTTGGTGATTACTGCTGAAGAATTTCCGCGCGTGCTGCGATTGCGACGACGCGACTTGCTCAAAAAGCGAATTAAAGGTCGCACTTTTGGTCCTTTCCCATCGAGTTATAAAGTAACCGAAGTTCTTAAACTGGTGCGACCGATTTTTCCGTGGTGTAACGCTCCGCGGACCGGTGTGAGACGACGCTGTTTTGACAATCATTTAGGTCTGTGCCCTGGAGTTTGTACTGGCGAGATCAGTGCTGCCGAATACGGTGCTATTATAAATAAATTGGCGCTTTTTTTAAGTGGACGCACTCATGAAGTGACCACTAAACTTTTGGCGGAAATGGAGGCTCACAAACAAGCACTTGAATTTGAAAAAGCGGCAATTATTCGGGATAAACTGAAACTTATTGCCGAGATCACCAGTGAAACTCACAAACTACGTCAAGATTATTTTTTACCGGATTTAAGCGCACAACGCTCGCAATCAGCGTTAGTAGAATTACGCCAAATCTTAAGCACCTACCAAAATCTTCCCCGAGAATACGTCCTGGCTCGAATTGAAGGCTATGACGTCAGCAATACTAGCGGTTTGCAAGCAGTCGTTTCCATGGTAGTTGCCACAGATGGACACATGGATCATAGTGAATACAAATATTTTAACATTCGGACGCTGCAGACTCCCAATGATTTTGCCATGATGGCAGAGGCGCTTGAACGGCGTCAACGTCATGCTCACGATTGGCCATCACCACAACTGCTACTCATTGATGGCGGCAAAGGTCAAGTGCGAGCGGTTTTGGAGCGTTTTCGTGGTACGAGTTGGGAAAAGATGCCCATTGTGGGCCTCGCCAAAGACCCTGATCGCCTGGTTATTCCGCAAGTGACGCAGCCACCCAACGGCAGCCGCCTCCACATCAACTGGGAAATTTTGAGTTTGCCCGATGACGACGCTGCACTGCAACTTTTGCAACAAATTCGTGATGAAGCGCATCGTTTTGGCAAGAGTCGTCACGTCGCCAGGCGTACCAAGGCAAGTTTACAACTGCCAAACTAAAGAGTGCGTTCGGCGGGGATCGAACCCGCAATCTTTGGTTCCGAAGACCACTGCTCTATCCATTAAGCTACGAACGCAACTGACCGATTATACCATACATTGTTTCAATTTAAAGTTTTGTTCGCGTGCATCCCCCAGGACTCGAACCTGGAACCCTCAAGGTATAAGCTTGATGCTCTCACCAATTGCGCTAGGGATGCATTCGCCGTATTATACCACAGCCTTTAGCTGTTTTCCACCTTACGCACCACCGCTTTGCAATACAAATACTGCCCCGCATCCAGCAAATCCTCATCCACCAAATCTTGACTGTCAAGTTGTGTTTCACCGCTCGCGAACTTGTCCAAAAGCCGAGCGCTATTGCTTGCCACGCCTTTCATCTGATCAGCCACCTGATCCATAAAACGGTCCACTTTTTCTTGGTCGAGATTGATTTTAGTGCGACCTTGCAAGGTCGACAGTGGTATACTAACACAAGAATGCAGTTCTGGTCGCGCAAAGTAATGATAACCAAAAAACAGCACCAAAACCACTAAAACCACTTGCAACACCCACCGACAAAAACCCATCATACACTTTAAATTGGCATTTCGATTTTACTCATGCCTACAAAACCTAGCACCAAATGCCAAATCGCATAAGACGATGCCACCACGATCATCCCGATCGCTGCGTAAATCATTCGCCGGCGGGCTTCATCAAGTTTGCCTTTATCACCGCCAGCGATGATAATGCCAATACCGCCCCACACCAAAAAAATCAAGCACGCTACTGCCGCCACGAAAAAAAGCACCGACATGCCGTTACTAATAAGTACCCCCCAATCAATTTTTCCTCCATCTTCTCCATCTTTAACAAATGGGGCTTTTGTGACTAAATTCTCGCCAATTTGCGCTGCTACAACTGTTTTTACGATTGACATAATTTCCTTAATTTATTTACTTCTTCAATAATTGCTCGGAGACGGGATCTTCAAGCAACTTGTTGTTACCCAGCAAGAGCGTCGTGACGTAATTGGTAATCACGTACGCCATCACCGCAATCAAAAAGCCAATAATGCTGTACGTAATATTGCGCGTGGCTGTGGCAATCGCATCCGCTTTGTTGGTGGTGATGAGTTTGATGCCGTTCCACACCAGCGAGTAAAGCAGCCAGAGCGCTGCTGCCGCCGCTAGAACTGCGACCACATTGGCGACAAAATTTCCGGGACCAGTAGTCTCTTTGTAATCATTTGCCACTAATTCAGGAGCTGGCGTGCCAAAAACTTGCTCGGCGTTTGCAGGCACATCATAGTTAGCAGGCGATTTATCGGGCGCTTTCACTTGACTTAAAGGATTGGTAAAAGCGTCTTTATTACCAAACAGCGTCAAGCCAACATACTGCGTAGCGACAAATGCCAGCGAACTAATCGCCAAGCCTAAAACGCTAATGGCGATATTTTTCGCCGCCGTATTAAATGCTTCTGGACCTTTATCATTATTGATAATGGTCATGCCATTGACAATGATCGTTACCAAAAGCCAAATTGATGCTACCGCGGTTGCAAAACCGATAAGTTTGTTGACAAATTCAATCGATTTATCCATCTTAGTTCCGTATTCGCTATTTTGCAAATCAACAGCGCCGTAAACCTCACTCTTGTTGAGATTGCTTCCTAGCCACAGGGCCATTAATTTCTTTCCAACTTCCTCTCCCAAAGATTTGGCTTGCACCGGTGCTATCGTTTGCACGCTCAAGCACCCAATCACAAAAACAATCGCTAGCGCTTTTTTAAGTTTCATGATGAATACGTACCATTAATACCAGTTAATTGCAAAAGAATTTGCGTGACGGCGTAAGCCAACATCACCACCGCCAAGCCCACGATCCCGATTGTCAGTCGTCGCCGCACTTGGCTTAAAGATTCCTGCTTATTTGCCGAAAAAACCAAACGATAACCAGAAGT
>CAYQLH010000024.1:0-13458 GCA_964418385.1 uncultured Pseudomonadales bacterium | reverse complement strand
TTTTTTTCGCTTTGGTTTGTCACTCCACCCCGCGTTTGCGGGGTGTTTTTGTGTGTTATAATAAACGCATGTTATCTCTGGAAACCGCCGATTCTGACATTGCCGCGCAGGCAGCACGTGAATTCTTTGCTCATCCGCAAACGCTCCTGGTGCGCGAGGAAGAAAGCCGCCAAGTCAAAAATGAGAAAAACACCGTTACACCGTTATTTTCTTCCGAGCAAATTAACTCAGGCACCGTGAGCATTGTTGATCTTGGTAATGGTCAGCTCATGCTTGCCGACGGCAGTGATCGCCAACAAGTGCTCACTAGGCATCAGTTTTTGCAAGTTTACGCCGACGCGGACCAAGCATTGAAGCTTTACGCCAGCGCGCTTGAACCGTCCGCGTCGGCACCGATGTCAGAAACCACTTCGCCAGCTTCACTAGCGGAAACATTAGTGACCTCGCCAGGTACAGAGGTAAATCCATCCGCTACTTCAGCGGACGTGGCAGTTGTCGAGGAAAAAGCAGATGTAGAATACATAGACGTGATCAACTTTGACGGTGTGGAATTTGACCTCGCTCACTTTAAAATCCAGATAGAAGAAGTGTTTCACGATCATGATTATGATCAAATTTTCAAGCTTTCTGACGGCAAAACGCAACTGACGCTTGATATCGATGGCTACGATCGTTTTACTCAAGAATACTCTGGTCTCGACGAAATCGACGCCGCTATTTACCAAGCGTGGGAAGCGTACGAACCTAGTGAACGCGCTTTGCAAATTCAAAAAGAAGACGAAGAGTCGCTGGTAGCTTTGCAACTAGATGCTGACCATTACCTACATTTCCAACTCAACCGCCTCCAAATTTTTACAGGAAAAGATTATTATTACGCTTATGATCCCCTGGGTGGGCACAAGCTCTCTCAAGAGCAAATTGACAAGCTTGGCGCTCAAGATCCTCGGTTTCAAGACGTTTTTGAACGCTCTCGTCAGTTGCCCTTGCGCGAGCAAGCATTTCCTTTTGATGTCGCCAAACTCAAAATTACCCAAAAAGCGCCCAATTATTTTCATCTCCACGACGACAATTACCACATTGACGTCACCCGTTCGCAACTGGAAGACTTATGCGCTCGCAACGCTGATCTCGACAAGCTAGTGGCCCACGAGTTTGCCATGCAAAATATCCATAAGCGTCTGGAACGTCACCAGCATCCAGAAAAAAACTACGGTGAAACGCTCAAATATTTTTTTGACCCTCGCTTGATCTCCCAGAGAGCCAATGAACTGCCTGCTTCTTATCCAGAAGAACATCAGGAAGATCACGGTTTTGACTTTGACACCGTGGACGCCGCCCGCGAAATCGATTTCGCGGGCGCCTTGTCTGAGCGTTTGCAAGCGTTCGATCCAGATCAAGTCCGAGAGCGCTTTGGCGACGATCCCTTTTTCCAGCTCGTAGTGCGCGATCACGAAGATCACTCGGCAGAATCTCCTGTCGTCGCCGCGCTGCAAGCTGTGGTGCCAGAAATCCTCAAAAAACCGCCTTTAACCTTTGACCAAGACGCACTAGAGAAGAATTTTTACCGTTTGCCGCCGTCACAAGCAGTGCATTTTTACGGTGATAGCGACTTTTTTCGCTTTTGCGTCCAAGGCAACTCCAATTATGAATTTTTCTTGGCTGGCATAGATCAGTTTATGGCTGAATTGCCCGCTCGCAATTTAGCCACCAAGCAGCGTCTCCAAGAAATCGCCACTACACTGCAACTGCGCCATCTCGATGATGTCCCGCCAGAAAAGCGTGACGAGGAAACATTGCGCACCGCTGTCCTTGTTTGCGATTATGTCTGGAGTCACATCCAATATGACCATGACTTTTTAATCCAAAAACTTTCTACAGTGCCTGTCCAGCATCAATTTGCCTACGAGCTCTATCTGGGCGCCGTCAAGGGCGTTGGTATTTGTACCACCTATTCATACGAAGCCTGGCAATTGCTCAAAGATCATGGCTGCGACGCCATTCTTTTGGGCGGCATTCACGAAGACCCGCACACCAAGCGCCAAAGCGGTCACGCTTTTGTGGGCGTGCGCTACCACGACAAGTATTACATCTTTGACCCCACCAACAATTACCTCGGCGTTTCTGACACCAATTATAAAAAGCTTTACCACTTGGTCAATCCTGAAGATTTTGAGACCTACCGCGACGCTTATACGATTCTCATGACTGGCAAAGATGCTATCGTCGCTTCCGGCGATGATATTCCTGCTGAGCACATCAATCAAATTCTTACCGACGCTTATGGGTCGCTGTGACCGTCGTCGCCTCTTTTTTGGCGCTTGCCAAATCCCAACTTTTAGCGGCTGTGTTTTGCGTTTGTAAAATTATGTTTCAATTTTCGCCTGGTTTTGTAAAACATTTGTAAAACGTTTGTTTTACATTTGCTCGCTTTGAAACAGCCGTTGAATTTCTTTCTATCATCTGGTAAAATATCCGGTATGGCTCAGTATTTGGTCACGGAGTATAGCAAAAACACTCCCCGCATTCTTGTCCTTGGGGATGCTTTGTCCATGTCTGCCCACCTCGCTCGTATTTTAGAAGCACATGGTTTTGCCGCTGTCAGCCACACCTTTGCCGATTTGGATAGTGTCAGCACCCTCGACAATGTTTTCCAAGAAAGCTATTATAAAATTATCTGCCTATTTAATCTGGCAGGTGCTAGCGTTAGCGTCAAAAAGTTGCTTTCTCTGCTTGGATCGCGGCGTGAACCGCTTCTTTTGGTGGCGCGTTTTGACTCCACGCCAGATATCGACGACGCCAGCACCCACCAGTGGTACGAATCTTGCCACGAGCAGTACCTGCAACTTGTCAGCATCGCCAAAGAGTTTCCCCGTGCCAATCTCCTCATCGTCCGTGATCTTTTGCTGGCAGATTGCCCGTATCATCCAGCTTTTCCTTTCATTTTCTCTCAAATCGACGCCGGTTTGCTCACCAATCCTGGCTTTCCGTTTCTTTTCGTGAGCGAGTCAAGCTTTCTTTTGCAAATTGAGTCTTCGCTTTTTTTGCCGTACACCGGCGAAAAAACTTTGTTTAGCGCTGAGGCGATCTCGCCAGTGCGACTTTTTAGCCACTTGGAAGATATCACCGATCACCGCTTCCAGACAGTTGAAAGCAATTATCCGCCTGTGGATTTTGCCTTTCCTTTCTCCACGGTGGAGTTTACCGGACAGTCAGATTTGCGCGCCCTCACGCCTGCATATTTAGCTCCCTATCTGCAACCCGCCGGCCGCACTTCAGCTTTCGAGCAAAAAATTTACGACGCCGTTGACGGTCGCGTTTTGCCCAAAGTGGCCAAGCCCAAAAAACTCACTGCTTCTGGTGGTCAGCTCGAGGCTTTTACCCTGCCCCCGCCAAAAATTAAAACGCCGCCCGTAAAAAATCAGCAATCAATTTTTACCTTGCCACCAGAAAAAAATAGCACTTCTGATCACAAAAAATTTACTCAAAATGCTTCTAGTGCCTCCAAAACGGTTGCCACTGCTAAAATTACCGCCGCTCAAGCTCGCACTCAAAAAGGGGAAAATAAGCCATCTCAAGCCAAAAAACGCCCTTTTGCTGTTTCCAGCTCCAGTTTTACCAATTCACGCTTGAGTGCTCTTTTTGCGGGTCGAGTTTCGCGCCATGACGCCTCGCTAGCCTTGCCCGCTAAGCCGTCCAAACGCCAAATTCTCAAAGCGGTGCGGACGACTATCACTTCCACCGAAACCACGGTTTTGGAGCATTATCTCGAGCTTGAGTCCGCCACTCACGCCAAACCAGAATGTCAGCCAATCTCTCCGCGCTCCCAAAAAATCGCCTGTAAAGTGCCCGCTCCCGAAAAAACCGCCGCCGCCAAAGCCACCGTCATTGTGCCCACCATGTCTGCCGGCACGCGCGCTCACCACACTCAAGTTTTTACCCGCCCCACCCTCCCCACCACCATTTATCCCGCTGTCACCGCTACTCCCACCCTGATTCCTTCTCTGCCGGAGCTGCGCAAGCAACCACTCAAAAAAGCGTCTCCCGCGCGCTCACCTGTCCGTCCTGCCTCTGTTCGCACCCGGCATCTCCCACGCCGATTGCCTCGTCTCCGTGTACGCTGGCCTCAATTCAAACTGCCTGCTGATTTTAGCCTTGCCCGCTTTCCGCACTCTTGGGCCGAAGTTTCCCTGCGCTTGCGCGCTCACCGGATTTTGATTTCCTTTGCTGCCAGCCTGGCAGTAATTTGTGTGCTCTTTTTCTTCCTTTTGGTGCAGCCCAAAATGAACCAAAAAGCCGTCGCCGCCAGCCTCAGCGCGTATTTCCCGACTTGCCAAGATTTAGACAGCTGCTTTGCGCCGTCGGCCCTGCGACGCACGTCCACGCTTACTCTGGTGAAATCCAATCATCTCCCCGATTTTCTGGCTTCCTTGACCAAACTGATTGATCGTTATCATCGCCTTGAAGATCACGCCAGCACGTATCTGGCCACCTTGACCGCGCAGCAATCAGGCGACGTTTACTCCGAGGTCCAAATTCTCGAGCAAATGCTCACGCCCACCAGCGACGATCTCAAAACTGTCCGCCGCTTGCTGACGGATGAAAGCGCCGATTTGCTTACCGTCGCCAAGTCCACTCAACTCGAAACTTTTGCCACGCAGCTCGACTTGCTCGAGCAGCGTCTCAAACTGATCAAAGAATATTTGCCTTTCCTCGAGGTGCTTGCCAGCCAGCAAAAGTTGACCATCGCCGCCGTTTTCCTGGATGATCAAACTCCTCGCACTGGCGGTGGCCTGATCATGGGCACCAGCAAAATCACGCTTACGCACGGTAGCCTGGAAATTGCTCCTGTGGCCACCGCTGGCGCCATTATCGCTCACTCGCCCATTAGTGTCCACACACCCCATCAGCTCGAGAAAGTCAAAACGACCGAAACCGACGGTTTGCGCAATCTCACTTTCCACCGCGAATTTCCTGAAGTCGCCATCCTGCTAGGTCAAGATCTCAACAGCAGTCTCGGCTACACTCCAGATTTAACCGTGAGCATCAATCTCACTACGCTTTCACGCCTGGAAACGCTTTTACTGGGCACGCCCGCCACCGAAACCATTGCTGCCCGAATTGGCGCTTTAACCACCGCTCAACGTGAGCTGGCTCTCGCCGAAACCTGGGACATAGTCAGCGCTGCCTTGGTCGGCGTGCAACCAGAAAAAGCGCCAGCGCTTTTTTATCATTTCCTTCAAGATCTGGACGATCACGCTTTTCAGTTTTTTACCACCAATGACAGCCTCAATAGCGCCATTACCAAAGCTGGACTCGCAGACGGCACCACGAGCGTTTTGTGCCCCAATTTTGACACCAGCATCTGCTTCCTAGACACATTCGCTCAGCATGATGATTATCTTGCCGCCAACAGCGGTTTAACCCAAGAAATCGCTCACGAAATCGAGCTCACTCAAAAACAAACTCACCACCAGCGCACCATTGATTTTGTCAATACCAATCAAAAAGAAACCGCCATTGACTACCTCACTTTTGATCTCCCCGTTGGCGCCACTCTAGAAAGCCTTTCTCGCGATGGTCGCACTGTCGAGCTCGACGAAGATAATGCTTACACACTCACCCTTGGCCCCGGCGAAAGCACCTCGCTCCGCTTAAAATTCAGTTTAGAGCACATCATCACCAGTAGCAATTTCACTTATAGCTTTTACGATCAGCATCAAAACGGCTTCCCCGATCAAAAGCTCAAAGTGATTGTTCAACGCCAAATCCCGTATGCCCCCCGCATTATCGGTCCGTCGGCGATCACTTCTGGCAGCAGCATCAATTTTGTCTCTCCGGGTTCGCGAAGTTTCTTTGGGGCGATCGTCTTTTAAATCACCAAAGTGTTAAACGCCAATTTGTAACATTTTTTCATCACTTATACCTGGAAAATAGTAATGCTACACGTGCAGCAAAAATTAGCAGTCTCCGCGTTTAGCATTATGGCATCAGTGAAAAATACAGCGTTAGTGTAGAATTAAATTCTTATTGTTGTGACGGCGAAATCTTTTCATCGCGTGCTTGCTCGCGCCAGCGTTTGACCCGTTCATCAAGGGCTTCCGAGTGCTCGTTTTGGATTTTTGTCAGTTCGTTTTCAAAATTCTCCTCCGAATCAATCGAGTTGATCTTTTTGATCATCTCTATTTTGTAGTCAAAAATCTCAGCTTCACTCATGCTACCTTTCCTAGCACTTGCTGTTCACGTCGGCGCGCTTGACGCGCTTGACGCACAGCCGCACTTTCACGCTCTGCTTGCTGTGTGTGCTTGTCCAAATCTAGTAAAGACTTCATCTTTACGTCTGGTGCATTGGCAGTGTTCTCGTCCCAAATGATGTAGCGCGCTTGCACTCGCTCCAAAATTGTTTGCAACCTCGTTAATGCCTTGTCGTCGCTCGCGTCTTTGGCTTTTTGGATCACCTCGTCCAAAAATTGCCGCCAAGCGCCAGCGTCCAGCATTTGCCTCAGGTCGCTATCGTCAGCGACGTCTTTGTTGGCTACAAACTGCTCTTCCTCGGGATCGTACAAATTCAATTTTAGTCCAGAAGTGACCGACTCAAAAAGGTCAATTGCTTGCTCCAAAGCTTGCCAATCTCCTTGCTGGCGAAATTCTCCTAGCCAAGTGTCCATTTGTGCTTTCTTGCGCGTTGCCACCTCGCGTTTGTCGATACGTACCACCGGAATTTCCCACTCTGCCGCTGCCTTGAAAGCGTTATTTTGCAATTCTTGGCTCATGTCGTCAAAAATTACTACACATGTCGGCTCGGCGTCCGCTCTCGAGAGAACTAATTCGTTGTAAATATTGGTCGTGTATTTGTTTAGACTGCTTTCTGGAATAAACATTGGCTGCTCACAAGTTTCAAAAACATAGCGTCGCGTCTCTGAGTAGACGTCTTGCGCACCCATTGTCCACAAGTCCGCTGGTTTCATTTGCGTAAAACCGTAAAGTACGCCCTGACCGCGGATGCGCGCTGTCGCCATGTTCTCGCTCGAGATAAAAGAAGTTGACAGTCCATGATGAAAATAAGGGTCCATTTGCTGCCAGCCAGTTTTGTAACCAGCCTGGAAAGATTTTTCGTCATCGCCAAAAAAGCCACTATCGTTACTGTGGACGATCAAACCAAAGTCCGAGTGCAAAGTGATCACTCGCACCGTTTTGTCGCCAATTGGCACCAACTCAGCGGCAGTTGCGTCAATCTGCTCCTGCGTCTTTGCCAATTTCAAAACATAAGTTTCAGCATATAGTTGTCGCGCCATTTCCGTCGTTCGCAACATTTCACTTGGCGTCAGTCGGAAATCAGCGCTTTTCGCCAGCGCTCGCAAATTCGTCAGGTTATAATCGACACTGACTTTGCGCATCAGGTCAAGCACAGCGCTCACTTTTTGACCGTTTTCACTTTGCAACAACTCGCCTGGAATTTCGCCCAAATGCTCGCCAAAAGTTTTCACAAATTGGCGTGTTTCGCTCAAAGTGACACCAAAAAGTTCTAGGCACAAAACACGCCGGTACTCTTCGCTCAGTTCTTCTCGTCGCTCGGCTCGCTCTTGCTTGTCAGATAAAGCGCTCAAGTCTTGGCGATATTGACGTTCTTTCAATCGCAATTTACTCTGGCAAGCGTCATAAAAATCCTCCAAAAAATTCTCGCTTAAGTCCACCCAGACTCGCTCGCGATCTTCCTCGTCGTCATGCAATTCCTTGTATTGCAAGTCGGTTTTGGTTTCGTAAAAAAGCACGTAATCAGCCAGCGTTTGTGGCTTGATTTTGTCCGCTTGCGTCGCCAAAAACGCCTGATTGCGGAAGACAAAATTCAAAAGTGCTTCGTTTTTGGCATTAAATGCCCCCAGCGACGTGTCAGCTTTCAATTGCTGTACAACTCTTGCGTAAAGGTCAAAAACGCCGTTTTGGGCATCATAAAGCGAACGCAGCTTTGCCGCCAACTCCGGATAAGGTCCCAAGTCAAGCACCGTCTGCTCACCCAAAGCTTGCAAAATCGGCGCTTCCAACAAACGATAATCAAAGTCTACTCGCGACAGCGTTCCTCGCTCGCGCAAAATTTTCATTGCCGCGTCAGCTTCGCTTCCCCAGCGCCCCTCAGCACGCATTCTCGCAATTTGTGCTCGCCCGTGACTGTTAATTTTTAAATCTTCCCATTCTGGCGGAAAATTTTTGTCAATCAGTTCGTGCTGTTGCTTGAAAATCTGGTCGACGATGTTTTCTGGCAATTCTTCATATGCCATTTCCAAATCGTTTTGTACCTGGCTCCAGTTGTGCGTACCCATGGGAAAATCCAAATGAATCCTCCCCGCTTCCACTCTCCGTCTCAGTTCTGCCACAAAGTTCTCATTTTTCGCCGTGTGCTCATTAAGTAGCAACCCAATGTTTTCATCGCTCAAGCGTGCCAAAAGTTCGCTCCGCTCCGTCAAGAATTGAGCAAATGGCAAATACGCCGAGTAATAATAATCAAAGCGTGTGTCCAAGCAAATTACATCTGCCTCTTGCAACACTCGTTCCTCAAAAATTGACTCAACTTCTGGCGAAAGATTGCCTAGCTCAAGCAAAGATTGCAATCTCGGCAAGGATTCGCTTCGTGCCAAGCGTCGTTTTATCGGCTCGCTCATCGCCACACATTGCTCATCACCAAAGGGTTCTAGAGTGGCGAGCTTGTGAGCATCAATGCGAAGCTTGGCGTTTGTTGCCTTGATTTTCTCGCTGTTATGGGTCACTTCTGAACTAAAAATGAAATCCAGATCTGCGTCATTTTTTTGCACCAAATTTGCCGTCTCCAAAGTCTGCATAAATGCACTATAGCAGAAATTTTTCGCCTGTCAAGACAACGAGAAAAAGCGGTTTTCAAGGTTAGATTTAGTAAAACGTGCACGATTTAGTCGCGTTGCAGGCAAACAGTTTTTGCAATCACGTGCAGCAATGATGCGGTGGTAAAAATAGAAACAATTCTTTCACTTGCTTTCACGCAAAATTTGTTACAATTTGATATAGTTTACCAGATCATAGCTAAAATGCTACACGTGTAGCATTCTGCTAAAATAGCTTATAATTGTTATACTTAGATTAAATTATTATCAAAAAATTGAATCATCAACTAAAATCAGCATTTTAGCATTAGTGCCGCTTTCAACGCCTTTTTTTGCCATTGCGGGCACGCAAAACTGTGGTACAATGACTTCCTACAAGCGTAGCTTGTGATCTTTAATAACAGGGAGTGGTAAAAATGTTCCAAAGCGTGACCAAGTGGCTGGCTCGCTATGACGCAGTTCATGACGTGCCAAAATTACAGTTTTTACGCCGGGAAATTGCCAACGGCGTGCGCAAGGAGAACTTGTTGTTTATGCGGACTCTTGATCAGGAGACAGAGGTTCAGTATCGCCGCTTATGTGCAGATGCAGCCTGGATCCTGCAAGAACAGGTTTTTACGCTGGCAATTAGGTATCTTACCGATGAGTTTGCGCGCGAGAATCAGTTTAATCCCGGAAGCACGATTTCGATTTATGATCTCGACATGCTTCTAGGGCGCAACGTCGTGCCAGAGCTCACCAAGTTTTTCAGCGACGAATGGGAGCGATCGCACGAGCACTACGATCTCACTCTTGCTGAGGCGGCGGTGCTCGAGTGTAATTATCGCGAGGATTACTGCTATCGTTATGGCAATGGCTACGATCGCCACCAAACGATCAATTATCGCCAGCGCTTCGGCTTGCAAACGCCGCATTCATTGGCACTCAAGGTGTTTAATGACTGGCAGCCAGGTATTTTTGCTTGCTTGGCGCGCGGAATTGAGTTTGCTTGCAGGCAGCAGCCGTGTCGTGTGACAGCGGGTTATCAACATCCGCGGCGGATGATAGTGGCGGCTTTTGCTCCAGATAAGTTTACACCTATCTGGCTTAACTACAACTATCCGTTTGATTTCCGCAATCCTAGCAATATTTTCTTCCTTTCGGAAGAGGAAACGGAAATGCTGCCGCCGGAAGTGGTGGCCACCAACATCGCCGCTTATGTGCGCACCCATCCGAGTATCTGCTTGCAGACGATTGCGATGCTGATCGCTGATCTGTATGATTGCGGTCATGCACACAGTCAGATTCAAGAGGAGCTGATGTCAACAGAACCAATTGCGATAACTCCGGAGTTTGTTTCGCAGTGGGCCTATTGTTTGCGTGAGCATCTCGGCGTCACGAGTAAGGTTTTGGACAATGATTTGGTGTACAAGACCTTCACTCGCCTTTTCTGGTCCGACGACAAGTTATACGGCTGGGGGCGCTCTGGTTTCAACAGTGGCAAACAAGCGTCACTGGGAAATCACATGGGCACTTCTGTGGATTTCAACTGGTCGGAATTCATTGCAGACGTGATTGTGGAACACAAAAGTTTGCATCATTAGCATTCTCCACTGTTTATTTCCCCGCTTCGGCGGGGATTTTTTACAAAAATTTGCAACAATTTGTGTACGACTTCCAGATAAACATTGATCATGACACACGTGCAGCAATTCGCTCTAGCCTGGCAGATCAGTAATAATTGTCATTTTTCAGCAAATTTGTCTACAAAACCAGGCTTATAATATAATTATACACGTGCAGCATTGCGCGAGATTTAAATTAAACAAACATCTACTGCTTTTATCCTTCGGAATATCTTCCACTAAAATGGGGAGATAATAGAAAGGTTTTTAATTTTTCCTCTCTAATTTTTAATTTTTTGTGGTATAATACAACATCTAAACAAAATTAAAGGAATTTATGGATAAACACATTTTGCAAGGTCAAAAACGAGAATTAACAGCCAAACCAAAAAAACTCCGTGCTCAGGGTTTAATCCCCGCCAACGTTTACGGCGCTGATGGCTCACATGCGCTCTCGCTCCCACTCAAAGACACCACCAAGTTGCTTGCTCAGATTAGCGAATCTACTGTGTTTTACCTCTCGCTCGATGGTAAAGAAACACCAGTGATGCTTTCCGAAATTCAACGTGATCCGATCACTAATGCTTACGTGCACATCGCCTTGCGTCAAGTTGATCTACGCAAAAAAGTCACCGCCAAGATCCCAGTGGAAACCACAGGTCTTTTTGCTGTGCCTGGTGCCTATTACAATCTTGTCCACGACGAAATTGAAGCCGAAGCGCTCCCGACAGATTTGCCAGAATCTTTCACCATCGATCTGTCTGCCCTCAAGGCGATTGGCGATGAAGTTACCTTTGCTGACCTGGCTTATGATCGCTCCAAAGTCGCGCTTCAAATCGACGACGAAAAACTACCAGTCTTGGTGGTCAATGAACTTGTGGAGACTCCTGAGGAAGAAGAAACTGCTCCCGCCGCAGATGCAGAAGCTGTCGCCCCAGCTGCCGAGGGTGAAGCCGCCCCCGCAGCCGAGCCCGCCAAAGAGTAACCCTCCCCTACTCTCTCACTGTGATTTTGTGCCCTACGTTTTCACGCAAGAGTGACTCTATTTGCTGACCGTCACCGTACAGATGTAAAACTTGCTTGGTCCGTGTACCGCGAAAAATCACTTCCACTCCCCCACTCAACTGCTTGATTTTTAGCAAATGTCGCCCTGCGGGTAAACCGGTGGTAATCCGTCCGTAAGAAACTTCAATTTCTGGGTGCCTAGCCAAAAGTCGCAAGATCGGCGCCAAGCCTTCAATTGCCGTGGTGTGCCTGCCCCGCCGCTTCATACCGTTTTCAAAATTTTAAATTACCTTGCTGTATCAGCAAAAACAGGATCATTGGGATCCATGGCACGCGCTGCTTGCAAAGCAATCTGGTAGCTGTCTTGATCGCCCAAAAAATACCGTGTTAAAGCCAAATTTAGCAACTCTCCCTGGCCTAAATCGGCGATTTGCTCCGGGGATAAATCTTTAAATTTTTCCGTTATATCCATCAATTTTTGCTCATTCACCACCACAGTGGCACTGGCTGTGGACCATTTAAGCTCCTCTGGCCAAGCGACATTAACTGTTTTTGCCAGCGCTAGTCGTTCATTGATTTCAGCGGCAGTTTCACCAGGCAAAACAGAACCGTTTTGCCCAGAAAAAACTATGTTTGCAACCACCAAGGCCAAAATTGTCAGCAAAATCGCTGTTGGCGTCCAGGCAGAAACGACCATGAGTCGGTATTTAGTGTCCAAAGAGAAGGGGAGAGAGTCAATTAAAACGCTAGTCAGGTAAAACAAACGTCCACACCAGTCGCTGCCTCGCGCCAGCGCAAATGTCATCACATCACTCACTTGCGAGCCCAAAAGCAAACATAAATAAAAAGGCGCTAAAAACAAGCTAATTTCTTGATCTGCTTGAGCGTCAAATGTGCTCGGGCCAGCTTGTTTTTGCCAAGATTTTTTCATCGCTCATCATTATACCAAATTCTTGCCAAATCTGCTCGGTCACGAAAGGCACAAAGGGGTGCCAAAGCTTGAGGTAAGCTTTCAAGCCGGCGCGCAAAATAGCGGGGGAGAGGGTACCGTTTTTGGCGGCTTCAATCGCTTCATCGCAGAAATAATGCCAGAAACTGTCATACAGCTGGTCCGCCGCGTAACCAACTTTGTAATGAGCCAAACAGTCACCGATTTCATCTATCAACGCATTCACTCTGGTGCGAAATTCATCATCTCGAGACAAAGCACCGGTTGCCGACTCGCTCTGGGCCATCATTTGTACAAAACGCGCGGCGTTCCAAATCTTGTTGGTCAAATTGCGCGCCGCTTTAAAATCTGGCTCGCCAATGGATTTGTCCAAGCCCGCACTTGAGCGCAGCACCAGGGCAAAACGCAAAGCGTCGGCACCGTATTTTTCCGCCACTTCCAGCGGATTGATAACGTTGCCCTTGGATTTGCTCATTTTGCGTCCCTGGTTGTCACGCACGAGTCCATGCAAATAAATATGGGTAAATGGGAGTTTCCCCGTTTCAAAAAGCCCCATCATCAGCATTCGCATCACCCAGAAAGGCAAAATATCGTAGCCTGTTTCCATAACGGTGGTGGGGTAGAAGCGTTCAAAGTCGCCAGGACGCGTGTTTTGAAGCGTCACGAAAGGCCATTGAGACGAGGAGAACCACGTGTCAAAAGTGTCCGTTTCTTGAATAAAACCCTCCAAATCAGCCGCTTCGCGGTTAATCTGATATGGTGTAGAAACGGGCGCATCGACGGTTTGCAGACCCTTTTTAATCAATTCTAACTGGTAGTCAGGCAAAATATCTTTAAGCGTCCCCGAAACCAACCATTTGCCAGCGGCAATTTCTTTGAGTCGGTAGGGGAGAGCGTCGCAAGTTTTTGCCGGTTTATCGGCCAAAAACGACACTTCAATTTCTGAATCAGTTGTGACTTGATACCAGACCGGCATCCGGATGCCCCACACGATTTGTCGGCTGATATTCCAGTCACGCAAATTTTCTAGCCAGTTGCGCAAAATCTTATC
>CAYQLH010000023.1:2030-14076 GCA_964418385.1 uncultured Pseudomonadales bacterium | reverse complement strand
ATTTTCGCTCCTTCAACTCACGGACTATAATAACACTCTCTGGTTTTCTTACCACCGCTCACAGGCGTATTCCCAGTTTCTCTCTCAAGATTAGCGCAAATGGTAAAAGTAACCTTATCACTAGAAGAATACGTATACTTGTAATTATCATCTTGCCATTTAACCTCTTGCTTAAGATTCTGATTCGAAGTCAAAGCATTCATCATTGTCTGCCAATCTGAAGTCTTCGGATATTCCCCTTTCTCATACCGATACATCACCAACGCCTGTTGGACGTCGCTGATATCCGATTTCCGCCTGGAATCGCGACCATTTTGCAGCGCCCGCACGTACGACGTCACCCCCGCCGCCGACAAAAGCCCAATGATCATAATCACCACCAAAATCTCAATCAACGTATAAGCCTCTTGTCTTTGTTTCATGCATTCATGATAACACGCTCCCCAGTGTTTGTCAAGCAAAATAACCACCAAAAACCGCCCCCGAAGGGGCGGTTTCAGTCGCGAAAGAGCTTTTACAACGTCTCAATTTTGATATTGGCGTCGTATTCTGGCATTTTCACAAATGCCAAGTATTTCTCGGTCGTAGTCAACCGCTTGTGTCCCACAATTTGCGAGACATACACCATGGGCAAACCAGCGCGCAGCTGTTCCACAATGAAAGTGTGGCGCAAGTCATTGACTTTGACACCCGCTCCCAAGCCCGCCAACCGGAAATACCGATCGAGGGATTTGCGGATATTGCGCACCAAAAACGGTTTGCACGTCTTGGTGAGGAAAACAGTCTTTTCCCGAGCCCGCGGACGCACCTTAAGATAAGCCTGGAGCGTCTTTTTGGCCGTTTCATTAAGCGGCACTTTGCGGTTTAAATGCGTATCTTCAGTCTCAATATTGACCACACCGCGATCGAAATCGAGATCGTCCAACTTGAGGTTGGCCAACTCGCTAATGCGCATGCCAGTCTGGAGGAGAGTCTCCACCACCGCCAACATCCGCACGTCGCCACGGCAAGCATCACGCAAGGCGCGATACTCGGTCTTAGTCAGCACGCGTGGTGGCGTTTGCTCACATTGCGGTTGCGACACCAAGCGGCTCGGATTTTCCGGGATATAATGATTGTCATTTAAATACCGGAAATAAGATTTCACCGAGTTAACCTTGCGTGAAACCGTCTTGTCTGAGCGATAAACTTTGCCCAAATATTCTTTGTAGGCTTCCAAGTCTTCCGCTGACACCGTCGCCAGATCAGTCCGACCACGGCCTGCCAAGAATTCGCTCAATTGCTCAATGTCTTTGGTATAAGCGATTATTGTCGCGTGCGCTTTCCCGCTCGCTTGCAAATAATCATTAAAAAGCTTTTCGCCATCTTTGATCATCAAATTTGACATAAGCCCTCACTTTCTGTATAATTGCTATCAAAAAATAATACTTATTAATAAATCTGCGTGATTTTGCAACCACGCCAGGCAAAATGAAAAGCCGCAACCTATGAAAATGTCTCTCCGTCACATCCTTTTCGTTTTTTGCCTCTTGATTGCTGTCAGTTTTTTCCTCTCGATGCGCTCCACCATCACCCAAAATGCCCGCAATCGCGCCCTCCTGAGCCAAGTGGAAGCCGAAAATGAACGCCTCCAACTCGAGCGTCAAGGACTTGAGCATCAACTTGAGTTGGCCAGTGAACCGTTTGTGCAAGAGCAAAACTACCGCCAGGCGAATCTCGTCAAACGTGAAGGCGAACAAAATCTGGAACTTGCCAATTTTGAATACGTCCCCAGCGCTTTACCAGAAACACCCGCGCCAGTGCCCAGTTACCGAGAAGAATGGCAACGCTTGTTTTTCGCTGCCTGGTAAATAATTTTTTAAACTATCTACCTCAAAATATATCGAAAAGACCGATATATCGATAATTATTTGCAATTAAACGACTGTTTTGCTGACTACTTTAATTAGTTAAAGAACAGTTTTATTACTAAAACTATGGTTATTATACCACATTATCGGTTATTTGTCAAGAGGCAATTTTACAACCATATCGACCACGCCGATAAAACCGCAATTAATGCAAAAGTTCCCACAAAAGTTGTTCAAAAACGGGCAACTGCAATTGACCTGTTTTGGCGCGCCAATCGAAATCTACAAGCCGCTGATGCAGCGTCAAAAGCTGCGGCAGCGTAAATTTTTTCGCCTGATTTTGTGCCCGTGTACGCCCAAAAGGCGTTCCATGATAATTATCGTATTTAATGTCAATCAACTGCTGGACTTGCCACAAAAGCGTCGCCGTGATGTAAATGCCAGGATCCGTCTCGCCGCGATTTTGCGCTACCACTTTTTCGTAAATCTCAATAAACCTTTGATTATTATTATCGGGCGCTAAGGCCGCCACCAGCTCCCAAATCGCGCTCTTGCTTGCCGTAGTAAATACCTCTGGTGCACCCAAAAGTTTCAACGTGGCGGCGGTCAGTTTTTTGCCTTCCCACACCAAAACTTCCAGATCAGAAGCCGCCATCATCGCTGCCAACGCGTCACGCGCCTTTGATTTTGGCCGCGCAAAAAGATTTTTGACCACCACCACACGCTTGCCGCCAAAAAAATCATCTTGCTCAAGAGCATCGGTTAACTCAGCTGCCGTTAGCTTTTTCCCATCCAGAGAAATAATTTGTACACCATCCTTTCGGTAAACATCAAGCACTCGTCCTAACTCGCGGCTACTTTCTGCTTCCAGCTCACCATGAAATACTCGCACTGGCATTGTGTTTTCCCTTTATCTTTCCGATTATACCACACTTGCCTCACGCAACTGCCGCCAATTCGCCACCTTGAGCGTGGTATAATACAGTATATGGCAAGAACGCTTATCAAAGATACAGTCAACAAAGTAGGGGAGGAGGTCGAACTTTACGGTTTTGTGGACACCAAGCGTGACCACGGTAAAGTGACTTTTGTGGATCTGCGCGACCGCACCGGCAAAGTCCAGATTGTTGGCTATAAAATGCTTTCCGAACTCAAGGTGGAAACGGTCATTAAAGTCGTCGGCAAAGTCAACGCTCGCCCAGAAAAGCAAGTTAATCCTGATCTGGCAACTGGTACCGTCGAAATTGACGTCAAAAAATACGAAGTCCTCGCCCCGGCGCAAGATTTACCAATTTTGGTCGAAGGCGACGGTCGCGATATCAACGAAGAAATGCGCCTCAAATATCGTTACCTTGATCTCCGCCGCGAGCGGATGGCACGCAATATCCGCCTGCGTCACGATTTTATCCGCCTATTGCGCCAAAACCTCTACGCCGAGGACTTCCTAGAAATCGAAACCCCCATTTTGTCCAAAGCCACCAAAGAAGGCGCCCGCGATTTTCTGGTGCCCTCCAGACTGCATCCAGGCGACTTTTACGCTTTACCGCAAAGTCCGCAGCAATACAAACAATTACTCATGACCGCGGGTTTTGAGCGTTATTTCCAGGTGGCGCGCTGTTTCCGTGACGAAGATCTACGCGCTGACCGTTTACTCGAGTTGACGCAACTTGACTTGGAAATGAGTTACGTTTTTCAAATTACCGATGTCATGAGCTTGGTTGAAAAAGTCGTCAAAGCTGTCCTCAAGCAGCTCGGCTGCAAACTCCAAAGCGATCCTTTCCCGGTGTATCAGTACGCCGACGCGATGAAAAAATTTGGTGCCGATCGCTTTGATCTGCGCACGCCAGAGGAGAAAAAAGACGGCACACTCGCTTTTGCCTGGGTTGTCGGTTTTCCTTTCTTCAAACAAGTCGACCGCAGTGATGCCGCCGAAGTTATTGACGGCAAAAGTGGCTGGACTTTCACTCACAATCCCTTCTCAGCGCCACTCCCAGAATATCTGGAAGACCACCTTGCCGGACGCAATATTCCGCAAATTGTCGCTGCGCAATACGACCTCGTCTGCAACGGTCTGGAGGTCGGTGGCGGCAGTTTACGCGCGCACACTAGGGAAATTTTAACCGCCACTTACAAAATCATGGGTTACAGCGATGAAGAAATCGAAAGCGGCGTGGGGCATATGCTCCAGGCATTTGACTACGGCACCCCGCCGCATGGCGGTATCGCTCTAGGAGTTGACCGCTTTGTCAGCGTCATCACGGGCGAGCAATCAGTCAAGGAAGTAGTTGCTTTCCCCACCACTGGTAGCGGCAAAACCGCCATCATGGAAGCGCCCGCACCCGTAACAGGCAAGCAATTAGCCGAGCTCGATCTGCAAGTAGTCACCAGTAAAAAGAAAGGTTCAGCGTGAAAGGTATCGTTTTAGCCGGTGGTAGTGGCACCCGTTTGCGTCCACTCACCCAGATTACCAGCAAACAATTACTGCCAGTTTACAACAAACCTATGGTTTTTTATCCCATCCAGACACTTGTGGACGCTGGCATTAAAGATATTCTCATCATCGTCGCTCCCCAAAATGCCGGCGATTTTCTCAATCTCTTGGGTGATGGCTCCAAGTTTGGCGCCCAGTTTTCTTACATCGTCCAACCATCACCAGATGGATTGGCGCAAGCTTTCGTGATTGCCGAGCGCTTTATAGGCAATGACGACGTCACTTTAATCTTGGGTGACAACCTTTTTGAATACAATTTCACCGAAGACATCAAAACTTTCAAAAGTGGCGGCCGCGTTTTCGCCAAGCAAGTTCCAGATCCTGAGCGCTTTGGCGTTGTCGCATTTAACAAAGACGGTAAAGTCACCTCTATTGAAGAAAAACCAGAACATCCCAAGAGTAATTTCGCTATTCCAGGAATTTATATTTACGACAACAGCGTGATTGCCAAAGCGAAAGGACTCAAACCGTCCGCTCGTGGCGAGCTCGAAATCGTCGATTTGCACAAGGCCTACCTCAAAGAGGGCACTTTGGACGTCCGTGTAATCTCTGGTCGCTGGTACGATTGTGGCACTTTCGAATCGCTTTTTGATGCCACCGATTTTGTTCGCGCCCGTAAACTCAAGACCACACCACTTTTGACTCTTGCCAAGCAAATCGAAAAAGAGTAAAATAACTCCATGTCTCGTTTTCTCGGTCTGGTTGCTTCCGTTTTGGTGCTAGTGGTCACGTGCGGTCGTATTCACGCTCAAAGCTTGCAAGCCTATCAGCAAGCCATGGTCACTTATCGCCAATACCAGGCGCAATTCGAACGCGATCGACTTTTGTACCAAAATAATGACGGCATTACTTTTGAAACCGTGATGGACTCCGCCAGTCATGCCTTTGCCACTCGCCGTGAAGCGGTTTTAAGCTATAGTCGCTATTTGCGGACTCTGGTCAAAACTTACATCACCAATACAGCTACCCTGGAGAGCCTAATCAGCCGTCTCGATGCTCATGAAGAAGAAATCAATCACTTAAGCGTCACTTTTGACTCCCTCGGCTCCTGGCAAGCCGCAGAAAGCACTTCCAACGTCGTCTATGGGCGTTTTAGCGAAACCGTCTATCAATGCTTTACCCAAATTTATTTAAACGAACTCGATGCTATTATTCAAGGCTATCAAACACTCGCCGACACTCAGCCCGAGCGTATCCTTGACGAAGCCACTTCCAACGTCGAGCGCGAATCCAAATCTCGCATCATTCAAAACGCCACCCGAACCCTCATTTCTCTCCAGCGTCAACTCACCACGCTTAAGCGTGATGCTACCTATGTCAATTCTGCCAGTTCCTACACGCTCTGGCGCGAAAACGCCGACCAACTACTGGCGAGCACGCAAAAAAGTTTGAAAGAATACGCTAGTCTGGAGTAATATGAACGGTTTCACCAAAAGATTACTCGCTTTTCTCGCTGCCGTCTTGATCGTCTTACTCGTAATGCGTTTCTGGCAAGCGACTCTCGAAAAACAAGCTGCCAAGCGTCAAGCCGAATACAATTACCAACTTGCCGCTGAGCGTCAAGCCGCCGATCAACTGTATTCTCGCCTAGAAGCCTTAATTTCTCTCCGCGACGACCTTGTAGCACCACAAATTGAACTCAATATCAAGCTTTAATCCGCAAAAAGCCCCCGCATGTGCGAGGGCAAAACGTTTGATGATTAACTCTCCCGCATCAAGCCGCGAGCCATGGCCTTTCCCAGAGCAATGATCCCCAAGCCGTCACAGGAAGACAAAACTTCCCGGACAGTCTTAAGAAAATAATGCGTTCCTTCCGGCAAGTTCTCAATTCGATCAAACCAAAAGTTCTCCGGCGCGCCGGTCACCCGCTGGGAGTTACCGAAAGCCTCTCCCAGATGAATGAGCGGATTGCCGCTGATCGTGGAGAATTTCCCCGGGCTGTCCACGCTTTTGCGAACCACCCGCCAAGAATCCATCGGTACCAGCGGTTCCCTCCAAACATCGGCAGCGCCAAACATCACGATATCACTTTCGAAATCGCGATAGACGCTTTGCGGGAGCCAGATTTGCTCGCTCTCGCAAACAACCATATTGTCCAAAGTTACAGACAATATGACGTCGCCCGACCGGGGCTGGACGATAACCGGGTTTCCATGAGGACCAGGCTTAACGAAGTAAAACTTATCGTCTAGCCGCTTAATAATCCCCATTTCCTCGTCAATGACCCACTCTTTTGAGCCAACATACGCTTCCAAACCAATCTCCTCCTTACTTTTTGAAGAACAAAACATTTCAGGCAAACAAAAAATTGCCCACCATCAAACGCCATCATATTATAACATATTGGTACCAATTTGTCAAGAGGAACTTAATTTATCAAGATTTTTTGTCGCTAAACAACGCCTGGGACCATCAAACTCCACAACCACTCGCCACAAAAATAAGCGCCAAAAAACGCCATCACAATAAACGGTAAAAACGCCACCGCACTCGAGCGCGACCGTTTCCAAAAAGCCATCAGCAGCAACCCCACAATTGCCCCCAGCCAAAACGCCAACAAAAACATCACCGTGAGCTGTGGTAGCGTCAGCCACCAAGCCACCGCCATCGTCAGCAAAGTGTCGCCCAAACCAATGCCCGTCTGCCCCCAAACTCGCCTGGCAACATAATCAATCAATCCAAATACTAAACCTACACCAGCGGAACCTAAAAATCGAGAAACCAACCACGCCCACGTGCAAGTACCAGCGCAGATTTTCACCGTGATCAAACAAACTACAGCTATACCCAAAGCTGCCAACCAGCCGTTAGCAATCGAATGAGTATACACGTCCACAATGGCTGTCCAGATCAAAATTGCTCCCACCACCAGTAAAATCAGACTTTCTGCCAAAGCGTAAATCCGCGACGGATCAGCAAAAAACGGGTCCAAAACTTTCAAATTGGTCGCATCCAAATATGGTGCCAACGGTGAAACACACCAAAACCAAATCGCGGTCCACGCACCCAGCAGTGCTTCCCAGACAAAATATAAACGTCGAATCAACTTTCGGCAATAATGACAACGCCCGCGCAAAAGCAAAAATGACACCAGCGGGATATTTTGCCACCATGAAATTTTATGGTGACACCAGTCGCATTCGCTCCGTCCCCGCACCCAATCGCGCCCCTGGACACTTCGCTGCGCCACCACTGCCCAAAAACTTGCTACAATGGCACCACCCAAAACCATCAGTGTCGTCAAAATCACATTTGTCAAACGTAAAAATTGCATTCCTGTCAACATTTTTCCTCCTTTTGCTCAAAAATTGACCATTGAGGTCAATTTTTGGTTTATTTTTGTATTTTATTCGTTTTTCTTTCAGTCTTGGGCTTATAAACTCATTTAAACTGAAATCTGATCCGTCAAATTGTAAATTGGCAAAATGATAGCAATCACCAAGAAAGCCACTACCAAACCCAAAACAACCATGATAATTGGCTCAAAAGCTGCCATCAAACCGTCAATTGCTGCTGACGCCTCATTATTGAAATATTTTGAAAGTTTCGCCAAAATTTCATCCAATTTACCGGTTTCCTCGCCCACTTTTACCATTTGTGACATGATCATCGGAAAATCATCATAAGCTTCAATTGCCGTCCCAAACGAGACACCTTTTTCCACTTTTTCCTGAATTTCCGTGAAATGATCACGAAAAACGATACTGCTTACTGACTCGGCCGCCAAATTTAAGCTTTCCACTAATGGCACGCCAGAACGCACCAACATCGCTAAAGTTTGCGTATAATTTGTCAACATAACTTTTCGCGATAATTCGCCATAAATAGGCACTTTGAACAAAAATTTATCTACCAAACGCTTGGCATCTGCATTGCGATACCACACCGCAAAAATCGCCACCGTGGAAACAATAATTGCTAACATCAACCACCAGTAATTGCAAAAGAAGTTGGAAGTCCAGATCAAAATCTTCGTCGGCAGCGGCAACTCCGCCCCAAATTCCTCAAACACTTCCAACAACTTCGGTAACACCATCGTCATCATCACGATTACCACCGCAATCATCACGATCAAAACAATCGCCGGATAAATCAAAGCACCGCCAATTTTATTACGGAACTCATGTTGGTTTTTCATCGTATCGGCCAAACGCAAAAGCACCACGTCTAGCGACCCCGATGATTCACCCGCCTGCACCAAATATACGTAAGACTTATCAAAAGATTTCGGGTGCTTCTCCAAAGCTTGAGCGAAACTTTTACCCGACTCCAAATCATGCAAAATTTGCTCCAACACAATCCGTACATCTGGTGTTGATTGTTGGATTAGAATTGAAATGCCCGTTGTGAGCGTCAAACCCGACTCTACAATCGCTGCCAACTGCTCAGTAAAGACCGTGACGTCGTTAAACTTCATCTGGCCCTTGTGACCACCCACTTTCATGACACCACCTTCGGCCACTGGTTCAATACTGATGATAAAAAGCCCTTTTTGCTGCAAAGTTTCCGCTGCCTTCGTTAAAGACGCCGCCTCTACTTTGCCTCTTTGAACTTTTCCTGTCTTTGTTTTCGCGCGATAGTCAAAAAATGGCATATCTTACTCTCCCAACATTCGCGCCATTTCAGCAGGACGGAAAGCCGTCTTGAGCGCATCCTCACGCGAAATCAACTGCCGCCGCACCAAATCCAAAAGTGACGCTTCAATCAACATATTACCTTCGCCAGCTGTCGTCTGTAAAATGTTATCTATTTGGTAAGTCTTCGCTTCCCGGATCAAATTGCGAATACCACTATTGACAGACATCACTTCAAAGGCTGCCACACGACCACCACCAATCTTTTTTAGTAACCGCTGCGATACCACTGCCTCCAGCGAAGCTGCCAACTGCTGGCGAATCTGCTCTTGTTGGTGTCCCGGGAAAGTATCAATAATCCGATCAATGGTCTGCGCCGCCGAAGAGGTGTGCAATGTCGCCAATACCAAGTGCCCAGTTTCTGCCACTGTAATTGCCGAAGCCATAGTATCGTAATCACGCATTTCGCCCACGAGCACTACATTCGGATCCTGCCGTAAAGCACTCTTCAGAGCCACCGCCCAGCTTTGTGTATCTTCGTTGAGCTCACGCTGGGAGATAATACTCATTTTGGGCTCGTAAATAAACTCGATCGGATCCTCAATAGTCAAAATGTGTTCATTTCGCGAAGAATTTATGCGATCAATCAACGCTGCTAACGAAGTAGATTTACCTTCGCCCGTTGGCCCTGTCACCAGCACCAATCCCTGTTTTTTGGTTGCCAAAGTGTGGAAAATCGGCGGTAAATTCAACTCTTCAATTGTCAAAATCTTTGCCGGAATCAAACGCAACGCCGCGGCTTTTTTACCCTTTGCCATATAAACGTTTACCCGAAAACGACCTTTATTTTCGTGCTGATAAGCAAAATCCCACTCATCTTTTTCCGCAAAAGCCTGCTTTTGCTGTTCGTTCATTAAAGGATCAATCAAAACATTCAATTCTTGCTCACCCAAAGCGGGCACGCCAGGAACAGCAATTAAATCCCCATCTATCCGCAAAATTGGCGGTACACCGTAAATCAAATGAATATCAGAGCCGTGTTGCTCCACCAACATGTCTAAAATATTGTATATGTTCATATATCAATCCCAGTTTAACAACTTTCTTACTCCTTGTCAAGTTTCAGCCACCCGCAAGACTTCTTCTATCGTCGTCAAGCCCTCCAACACTTTCATAAAACCGTCTTGCTTCATCAGCAGCATCCCCTGATCTAAAGCCACCTTCTCCAGCTCCACCGCCGGGCGATTTTGCACAATCAGGCTTTGAATTTCTGGACTAATCGACATCACCTCAAAAATCGCGATCCGTCCCTTAAAACCGCTCTCCTTCTCAGCCAAATCAGTGCGTGGTCGCTTAAGTTTGAGCTGATCTACCGTCATATTGTGCGCTTGTAACCACTCGTCAAAATGTCGCCCCAGTACTGTTTGCAATTGACGGATCTCTTCTGCGCCCGGGGTATAAGTCTCCGCAAACTCTTGATTGAGCCGTCGCGTGACACGCTGTGCCATCACCAACGTCACTGAAGACGACAGTAAAAACGGTTCAATGCCCATATCAGTCAAACGCGGCAATGCTCCTGCTGCTGAATTGGTGTGCAGAGTAGAGAATACCTTGTGACCAGTCAGTGACGCCTGTACCGCCAAACCAGCTGTTTCCTGATCACGAATTTCCCCGACCATAATAATATCTGGATCCTGACGCAAAAATGACCGCAGTGCCGCCGCAAAAGTCAATCCAGCCTGGTTGTTCACCTGCACCTGACTAATACCCGCCATCTCATACTCCACCGGGTCTTCAACGGTCAAACAATTCACACCCACCGTATTGACGATGTGCAAAGCTGAGTAGAGAGTCGTCGTTTTACCAGAACCAGTCGGCCCCGTCACCAAAATAATTCCCTGTGGCACTTTCAACGCCTGATTAAAGTTCTGCAGTGCCAAACCAGACATACCCAGCTCTTCCATAGTCGGAATGCGCTCTTGCTTGCGCAAAAGCCGGATCACAATTTTCTCACCCAAAACTGTCGGCAAGGTGGAAACACGCAAATCCACGTCGCCCTTATCCGAACTAAAACCAAAACGACCATCCTGAGGAATCCGCTTTTCATCAATTTTCAACCGCGACAAAATCTTAATCCGCGAAACCAAAGAATCAAGCACGTTGCGCGGCAAAATCAACTTCTCCATCAAAATACCATCAATCCGGTAACGCACGCGAATTCGGTTAGCTTGCGGTTCAATGTGTATATCCGAAGCTCCCGAACCAACCGCAAAACCCAAAATTTGCTCCACAATCTTGGCAATTGGCGCTTGACGAATAATACCTTCACTAGAAAGCTCCGAAAAATCCTGCACTGACGCCGCTTTCACCACATTGTCAGATTCCGCTAAAGCTTCGTTCACCTCTTCGGACAAATTGTTATTGTAGGCATCCTCCATCATCGCCATCAAATCGCTTTTGTTGGCGTAATGCGGTACTACCCGTTTGCCGGTTTTTTGCGACACAAACTGGATCGCCGCCATATCCAACGGGTTGACCATTGCCACCATCAAAGTGTTACTTGCCTGGTCCACCGCAAAAGGGAACATCATGTAACGCTTGGCCAGCTCCAAATCAATCGCTGCCAATGCTTCTGGCGCTGCGCCCACTTCGCGCAAACGCACCACCGGAATATTGTACATTTGCGACAACGCCGCCGTTAAATCACTCTCGCTTACCAAACCACTGGCCACCACCAAATCTTCCAGTGACTGTTTATTGTTACGCAGCTGTTCAATCTGTAAATTCGAGTATTGACTCTGATCAATCTTCCCATTCTCCAGCAAGTAATCCAAGATATTCTTGTTCTCTTTTAACATTTTTTCATTATATAATAAACAAAATTAGAAAGCAAGTATGCACACATTTTTAGTCGTCACCCAAAATCCCGCCGCCTCGGCACCAGCATGGCTAGATTACCTCGAACCGCTTTATCGCGAAAACGTGAAGACCCAACAAAAACCAGTGTGGCAATTGCTCAACTTTCCCGAAAAACTTGCCATCGACGATATCCGCGACCTGCAAAATCAGCTTGCAACCATCGGCAGAGTGGGGGAGTACGTTTTTGTACTCACCGATGTCCACCTTGCCAC
>CAYQLH010000023.1:0-1930 GCA_964418385.1 uncultured Pseudomonadales bacterium | reverse complement strand
GTCTCTCCCAAAAATGTCTTTTACGCTTTCGCAATTGCTGTCACCACACCCGCTCACACGATCACGCTTGCTGGCACTTCGTAATACGTCCCACGGCCCTTGTACACCATCCGCAAACGATCTTGTTGCACCAAAAGCACCAGTCGCCGTCCCAGTTTTTGCCGATTAAGTCCCGTTACCCGCATCAAACGCCGCATCGTGTTGTCACCTTGAATCACCGCCATCTCAATTGCTCTTTTTTCGCGATCAATTTGCAATAAATCCGCTCGTATCCGCTTTTTCGCCCGTGCGTGCGCATGCTTTGCCAGCGTCATTACGCTAATTTGTTCATTTGTGACAGTAAAATTCACCATGTGCACTATTATATCATATTTTTTACCAAAAAAAGAAATCTGTTTGCTGCTTTCACGCATAAAAATCCCCTGTCAGCGTTAACTGCAGGGGGAAAGTTGTTCTCAAATATTTTCAAATATTTCTTGTCCGTTCATCGAGTTCTCTGTTCACAATAATTGCGTTTTTCTCTAGAATCGCTTCCAAATATTTTACCGACATTGTTGGCTTAGTTTTTTTCAAACCCTTCACACCGTAGTCTTCAGCTTCATAAACTAACAAATTGTTAGCTTCAGCCAGATATTCTGGCGTTCCAGAGTCTATCGCCGCAAAACCAAAAGCATCCCGCAACTGAGTGAGATACTCACACTCGTCCCAGGAAGGCTCACCACCAATGAGCGTTTCCAGCTGGATCATGCCTTTTCACCTCCTCACTGTCCCGTGGGACCAGGCACGCAGCATCCGCAGACAAAGTTTTAAGAGCAACAAGCCACTATTATAACACAAACTCATCATTTGTCAAGCGATAAATAATCTAAAAAACGGTGTTTTTAGCCATTTTGTTCACAAAATGTTGACAAAAAATGCTATTTATGATATAATAAACAACAGTTCTTTGTCAAAAAGCAAGGCCCGTCGCTAGCGACTCATAGCGCTAGACTTTGGCCGGAAGGAGGAATCAAGATGGCACATCGTCATCAGAAGCGACTGAGTGACTTCAGTTGGGGAGAGGTCACCGATGACGTCGGTTGTATGGCGCTCTCTCTCACGGAGCACAGCTTTAGAGACGAAGATGACGAACCGCAATCCACACGGCGGTTTGCCGACGAAATGATCAGTAAATACAATCATTTCGGCGTCGGCTTACTGCCCGTTGTCGGTGACGATCTGGCTGACATCGAACGTCAGATGCGCCTCAATGCTCTCCGGCTTCTCAAAGCCTGGAGCGAGGCGCTGTTCGACGATCAGCGCACCGATATCATTGCGGACGTCTGAAACCGTCGCGCGTCGCTTTTTGACAAAACAAAGCCCTCGTAAAAGAGGGCTTTTTTGCCCGCATCCACTCTTGACCAAATAAATAGACGCCCAGCTCAACGAATCATAACTACTGTTTCAAATTGCGCCCACACCCAAACGCTTGTGTGCTATAATACTCACATATGCAAGAAAAAAACCTCTACATCCAAGATCTTTACAATACCATCGCCATGAAAGACGTAATTGAACGAAATAAAGTCAAAAATCCACAAACGCTAAGCCGAATCAATCAGCTTTTATTGACAAATTTAGGCAAAACTATTTCCGCCAACTCCATTAGTAATTTTTTGAAAAACGAGCATTTAAGCGTGGCACCAGATACAGCTTTAAATTACATTGCCCAGTTAAATAACGCTTTACTATTTAACAAGCTCAATCGCTTTGACATCAAAGGCAAAACGGTACTACGCACACGCGAAAAACATTATCTGGCAGACTTGTGTTTTTTGCGCTTGCGCGAAAATCAAACAGAAGTTAACCCAGCAGGGAGACTCGAAAACATTGTATGCAACGAATTGTTATCTCGACACTATCGAGTCTATATCGGCAAAACAAACAAAGG
>CAYQLH010000022.1:0-14154 GCA_964418385.1 uncultured Pseudomonadales bacterium | reverse complement strand
ATGATTCCTGTCCGTTTTACGCATTGATATTTCGCAGTGGCTATTATACCACAAAACATGAAAACACAAGCAGGAAATGGCAGACGTGGCAAGCACGACGTCTGCTTTGCTACTTGCGTATAAACCACTGGGCGACTTCGTGCCTGGCCCTTGACCTTCGCTCCCTCCTCTTTGACTAAGGCTACGCCTCGTCTGTCCCTCCCCTTTGGGCAGGGGAGAAGTTTTTCTGATGCTGCACGTGTAACATTACTGTTTTCCAGGCGTGAGAGATCAAAAAATATTACAATTTTGTAAAATTGTATACATTTTGTATACAGTCGTTTTTATCGTCCATCCCCAATGCTAATTCGTATGACAGCAAAATTAGCAGAAAGTTCACCTTTTCGGGATGTTTTTGTGTCATGTGTCGCACGCGTATCTTCCAAGCTCAACTACAGACAATATCTTATAATTTGTTCTTGACAACACTCAAATAATCATATAGAATTGAAGCATACATAACCGATATATATATATATATCAAAAGCATGCAAATTATAGGAAGGAAAGCATGAAAAGTATCACCCAAAAATTAGCCATTGTTGCCGGCGCTACGCTTTTGTCTGTGGGCGCGATGACTACTGATGTTTCTGCCGAGGATGATATTCGCAACTCCTCAGAACGTTTATCATCGGAATTTTCCACTAAAACTTTCAATGTTGGCAACAACGTGAAACCACAAACCGATTTTGCATCCCTGGCCAAATCCATCGTGACTCTGGTGATCGTCGTTGCCGCTTTGCTCACCCTTTTCTACCTCGTCATGGGCGCTATTGCTTGGATCACCTCTGGTGGTGACAAGGGTAAAGTGGAAGAAGCCCGCAACAAAATCACCGCTGCGGTTATCGGTCTGCTCATCTTAGCGGCTGTCTGGGCAATCTTCCAACTGGTGCTCACCATCGGTTTCGGCAGCAACAAAATTGGGGTGACCAATTTTACAAACTAAACGCACGCCAACTAGCTTTCACATATTAAATTGTGTGCGAAATATGTTCACCGAACCAGGCATAGACCTATATGTGCTTGACATTGTGGCAATAAACTGCTAGAATTTGCGTATAATATTGGAAAGCATGCAAATTATAGGAAGGAAAGCATGAAAAATATCACTCAAAAATTAGCCCTTGCTGCTGGAGCTGCGCTTTTGTCTTTTGGCGTTATGACCAATGGTGTCGCCGCTGAGGAAAAGCTAAGCACGACTACTTTCATTAGTGGTGATGGTGTTGCCCCACAGACCGATTTCGCAAAATTGGCCAAATCCATCGTGACTCTGGTGATCGTCGTTGCCGCTTTGCTCACCCTTTTCTACCTCGTCATGGGCGCTATTGCTTGGATCACCTCTGGTGGTGACAAGGGTAAAGTGGAAGAAGCCCGCAACAAAATCACCGCTGCGGTTATCGGTCTGCTCATCTTAGCGGCTGTCTGGGCAATCTTCCAACTGGTGCTCACCATCGGTTTCGGCAGCAGCGATGTGAGTGTGACTAGCTTTACTAAGTAACACTCGCCTTTTATATCGAAACTCAAACCCTGCTCCCGCGAGCAGGGTTTTTGCTCCTCACGCGTACGCAGCACAAAACTCAGCCCCGCGCTCCGCGCGGGGCTGACTGGTCTCCAGACCAGAAAAACGCACAACACAACCCTGCTTTTAAAATTTCGAATAGTGATTTGAAATTTGACTCAACGTCACGAGTTGCTCCGGCGCTTTCCCTTTCTTTATTTATTTGTGTCCCAGTGATTATATCACTTTTCCGCTTTTGTGAGAGCAGTGTTTTGCTCGCGCACCCACTCAAATCTGTGGTATAATCAGTTTCATGTCCTGGTTAAGTACGGCCATTTTGAATATTTTGCTGACCATCAATGACGTGACGGGCAATCTTGGCGTGACTATTATTGTCTTCACCTTGCTTTTCCGTGGGCTTCTGCTTGCTTTCACCTGGAAATCACTCAAATCACTTTCCAAAATGCGTGAAATTAACGGTGAACTCCAAGAAATTCGCCAAAAATACAAAAACGACCAGCAAGCGATGAATCTCGCCCAGCTAGAGCTTTATCAGCGCTACAACATCAACCCTCTCTCTGGCTGCCTGCCGCAAATTCTTCAAATTTTCATGTTAATTGTTTTTTACCAGGCATTGCGGCGCCTGCTCGCAGATGAAAGCCTTGTCAACACGACTTTTTTGTGGCTTGATCTCACCAAGCCAGATCCTCTCCACGTTATTCCTATTTTGGCAGCCGCCAGCCAGCTTTTCCTTTCCGTTATGACGCTACCTGGCGGTGAGCAACCGGACGTTGTTCCCAATAATTCTTCCAAAAAAGCCATTCAAAAACTCAACGAGAAAGAAGAAGATACCGCCGCCATGGCCGCTACCATGCAAAAACAGATGCTCTTCATGATGCCGTTTATGACTGGTATGATTGCTTGGACCCTGCCTTCAGGCCTCGGTTTGTACTGGATTGTGAGCACTATTTTCTCCATCGTGCAACAAGTTTTTATCAGCGGTTGGGGTGGGATCGCGATTTATTATCATCGAATTATCAATATTTTCCATCGGGGAAAGGAAGCATGAACATAGAAGAATACCTGCGGGGACTTATCGACCGGATGTCCTTTGACAATTACGGCGTCGAGTACGAAGATAACGGCCATACGATTACTATGAAAATCAGTTTACCAGAAGACGAATCTGGCATTTTGATTGGTCGTCATGGTGAAACGTTAGCCTGCATTCGGCGCTTGATCCGCCACGTTTTTGTCAACGAACTCGACGGTAAACGCGTGGTGCTCAATATCAACGATTATCACGATCAAAGCGAAGAGCGCATTCGCTCGCTGGTGGAGCGGGGGATTGATCGCATTAGCCGCACTGGTCAACCTTTTCGCCTCTATCGTCTCAATGCGGGAGAACGTTTTTTTGTGCACAATCTCGTCGCCAACGAACAAATTTTCCAGTCATATCGCACATATTCCATCAACGACTCCGATGGTCAACGCGTCCTTGTGATCGACGAAAAACCGGAATTGCAGGCTCAGGAAAAGTAAGATGCAAGAACTTACGATCAAGTGTGACGGCGGCTCTCGCAGCAATCCTGGCCCGGCAGCTTGCGCTTTTGCCGTCTGGGAAGGCAAAAACCTTATTTATCGTCAAGGCGTATACTTGGGCGTCGCCACCAACAACCAAGCCGAGTACAAAGCCGTGCTCTCTAGTCTCCAGTGGCTTGAAAAGCAGGAAGTACTGCCTCCAAGCGTCGCCTGGAAACTTGATTCGATGCTCGTGGTGGAGCAAATCAATGGTAACTGGAAAGTTAAAGATTTTAAACTCCGCGTTTTGCGCGATCACTGCCTGGAGGCACTCCACGCCTTGCAGAAAAAAGGTCTTTCCTGGTCATTTTCGCATCTGCCCCGGAGCGAAAACCAGGTCGCCGATGATCTTGTCAACGAAACCCTCGATCTTCACGCCCAAAAAGTGGCCGCTCAAGCAACTCTTGGCTAAATTTCATTTAATGCTGCACGTGTAGCATTGCACATTACCAGGCGTCACATTGCTCAAATTATTACAATTTATCATTTATTGTACACATTTTGTATACACAATCGCTAGTCACGTCATGGTAACTAAAAACCCCGGCCTTGCCGGGGTCAACAAATATTCGTTGATGTTATTGAGGCATAGCGACACTTTTTCTGCCTGCCGGCACCACTGTGGCTGCTGAAGTGGTTTCAGGTGCTGACACCTCAGACTCCGTTGATTTTTGTGGTGTATCTGGCGTCGGCACCGGTTCGTCCGCTGTTGCAGACATTTCTGGCACTTCTTCCGGCTCTTCGGTGGCCGGTGACACGGTTTCTGGTGACACTTCTTGAGTCTGTTCGCCAAATTGTTGCTCTATCATCTGTCGTTTCATCAAGTTTCTCCGCCCGGTGCGCAAGGTCAGTAAATACAAAAGTACGATCACCGCCACCACAGCGAGAATAATTAAAACTGTATCTCGATTTTTTGTGTCTTTCATATAAAAAACATTATAACACAAAAAATATTTTTTTTGCAAGCAATTGTGATATAATAAATTTGATGTCAGAAAGCAAACGCCGCGATCAATTTTTTTCCATTTTGGTTTTGGTTGCGTTTTTTGTCATTGCCCTTGGCATCGCTCATGTCCAGCGCCAAAAAGTGCTCAATCCGCAAAACGATGTTGCCACTTCCACCGCTACCACCAGTTCCGGTGATACTTATTTGGCAGACATACAAATTAGCACTCAACTCGTGCCAGGAGATTACTTGGCAACGCCAGCAGCAGCACTTGCCGGTCACGTGGAAACATTTACTTATCAGACAAAGGACTACACTCTGGACACACCAGAACCCATCACCAAAACAGCGCTAGTTTATCTGCCAGCAGGCTATGACGCTGACGATGCGCAAACATACAACATTATCTATTGGTTGCACGGCTGGGAAATGACCAATAATGAGTTTTTCCGCTTGGGAGACGATGGTACGGTGCATTTGCTTGATCACTTGATTGCCTCGGGAGAGATGCCGCCGACAATTGTGGTAAGCCTCACTTTTGACCGTGACAACCAGGCACAAACATTTGAGCGCTCAGTTGAGGAAGTCAATGTTTTTGCTCAGGAAGTTCGCCGCGATCTCATTCCCGCTCTAGAAAGCGAATACCGCACTTATGCCGAAAGTACTGCTAGCGCCGACTTGATTGCCAGCCGCCAGCATCGAGCTTTTAGCGGTTTTAGCCTGGGTGCGGTGGCTACTTGGGATCAATTCATCCACAATTTAGATTTATTTCAGTACTTTTTGCCCATCAGCGCAGATTGCTGGGCCTTGGGGCAAAACGGTGGTGGCACGCAAACCGTCGCCACCGTCGACCTCTTACAGGATACCGCTAACATCGCCCCGTACACTTTTCACATTATTCAAACCAATGGTACCCGTGATCTTTTCTATGAACCTATTCAAGCACAAATCCGGGAAATGGCCGCGCGCCCGCTCACTTTCAATGCCAGCAATCTCACTTATCTGCTCAAAACTGACGGTGAACATGACATGATTGCCATTTGGGAAATGGTTTACAACGGTTTTCCACGTCTTTTTCGCTAAATTTTAACCTCACCGAATAGGTGCAAAAACTGCTAACTTTTGCGTCGCACAAATTAGCATTTCGCAACTAAGCCAAAAAACACCACCACATCGCTAAATTTTAAGTAAAAATTCTTACTCCAAAAAATCTTGCAATTTTTTGCGTTTGCTGGGATTGCGCAAATTACGCAATGCCTTGCTTTCAATCTGTCGGATCCGTTCGCGCGTCACGCCAAACTCTTTGCCCACTTCCTCTAAGGTCATCATCCGGCTGTTGGAAAGCCCAAAACGCATCCGAATGACCTTGGCTTCGCGGTCAGAAAGTCCTGCTAGAATTTCCTCGATATCCTCAGAAAGCATTTGCCGGCTCGCGCTTTCGTATGGCGTTGCTAAACGCGTATCCGCCACAAAATCGCCCAAAACGCTATCTTCTTCGCTATCATCACCCACTGGTGATTCCAGCGAAACCGTATTCTGTGAAATTTTGAAAATTTCGCGTACGCGCTCTGGCGTGATATCCATTTCTTTGGCAATTTCGTCCACCGTCGGTTCGCGTCCCAGCTCTTGCATCATCTTGCGGCTTGTGCGCATCAGAGCGTTGATTGTTTCCACCATGTGCACCGGCACCCGGATCGTGCGTGCTTGATCGGCAATGGAGCGCGTAATTGCTTGGCGGATCCACCAGGTAGCGTAAGTCGAAAATTTGAAGCCGCGCGTCCAGTCGTATTTATCCACCGCCCGGATCAAGCCTTTATTGCCCTCTTGGATCAAGTCCAAAAAATTCATGCCGCGACCCACGTATTTTTTGGCGATCGCTACTACCAGACGCAAGTTAGCGCTGATAATTTTTTGCACCGCTTCCTTGTCTCCATCTTGAGCACGTTTTGCCAGGCGAATTTCTTCCTCCCGCGTCAGAAGGGGAATCCGTCCGATTTCTTTCAAGTACATTCGCACCGGATCAGATACGCTGGTGTTATTGAAATTTGCGATCGTTTCCAGTTCACTTTTGAGCAAATCTGCGGTTTCTTGACCGTCGTTTTCGTTGGCTGTGGACTCGCAGATGGTGATCCCTTCTCGGCTGGCTTGATCGTAAAAATCATCCAAAGCTTCTACGTACAGTTCTGGCTCCACGAAAGTTGCCAAAACATCTTCTTGAGAAATATTACCGTTTTCACGGCCCTTGACCAACAATTGTTCGATATCTGCGACTAACGCTTTTGGTAGTTTTTTACTCATAACCTCACTGTCCTCAAGACCCCTTATTATACCACAATTTTTGAGGTATAATAAAGCAGATTTATGAAAGACTACAAGGTGGCGCTTGTGCACGATTATCTGCAAGAATTTGGCGGAGCAGAGCGCGTACTTTTAGCGCTGCATCGCGCTTTTCCACAAGCACCGCTTTACACCGCCTTTTACGATCCGCGCGGGCTTGGCAGCGCCGCTCCGCTTTTCCAAGATCTTGAAATTCGCACCACCTTTATCCAAAAAATTCCGTGGCACAGCCGTTTGCGTTCACCACTGCGGATTTTAGCACCAACTGCCTTCCGCCGTTTAGATTTAAGCGCCTTTGACGTTGTCATCTCGTCGTCCAACGCCTACCACACCAAATCGCTCACCACCCACCCACCCACCGTTCACTTGACGTATTGTCACACACCCGCCCGCTCGCTTTACGGTTATGACACTCGCAGTGATTGGCACCGCCATGGTCTCACTCGCGCTCTTGGCGAGATTGCTAATTATTTTTTACGTCAAGAAGATTTTAACGCTGCTCAAAAAGTAGACGCGGTTTTGGTCAATTCCCAAACCGTCGCTTCACGCGTCGCCAAATATTGGCGCCGTTCCGCTCAGATTGTTTATCCGCCAGTTGCTTTCGCTGACTTCGCTCAGCCAGCAGATGCCGCGATCCCGCTTCAAGAGCGCCCTTTTTATCTTTTTGTCAATCGCCTCAATTTTGCCAAACATCCGGAACTCGCCGTTCAGGCAGCTATTGATTTGCATTTACCGCTGAAAATCGTCGGGACCGGTCCCATGAGTGCCGCTTTGGCCGACCAAATTCAACGCGCTGGGGCAGGGGAGCAGATTACACTTTTGGGCGGTGTCAACGACGACCAACTCCAAGATTTGTATCGTCACGCGCGGGCACTTTTGTATCCGGTTGTCGACGAAGATTTTGGAATTGTCCCGGTGGAAGCCATGGCTTACGGTGTACCGGTGATTGCTCATCGCTCCGGCGGCCCGCAAGAAACCATTCTCGACGGTCGCACCGGTGTTTTTTTGGATACGCTTACTGTAGATGCTCTCAAAGATGCTATCCACCGCTGCCAAAAAATCGATTTTGATCCGCTCGCGATTCAAGTCCACGCCAAGCAATTCGGTGAAGCGAGATTTATTGCACAGGTACAAGCGCTAGTCGAAAAATATGTCAAAAAATCCTGATTGGTCAATTATTTTTGTCAATTTTAACTCGACAGACGCTCTTAGTGAGGCCTTGCGCTCACTTAGCGAAAACGAACCTTTACTGGCGACGGCAGAAATTATTATCGCCGATAACGCTTCTGACAAACCGGAACAGCAACGCTTGAATAAAATAATTACTCAATATAACAAAAAAATAACTATAAATAGTATTTTCTTAGAAAGAAATTACGGTTTTGGTGCCGCCAATAATGCGGCTGCCGCGCGCGCTCGCGGCCAGTTTTTGCTTTTTCTCAACCCCGACATTATTTACACTCAGGCGCTTTTATCGTCATTTGCCAAAATGCTGGCGACAGCAAATGTTGGCCTAGTAGCCCCGCTTTTGCGCTTGCGCTCCGGACAGCCGCAGCCCGAGGCCTGTGGCCGTTTCCCCACACTGCGCACCGTTCTGGGCCGCAAGTTGGCTCGCGCGCGGACCTCGGCTTTCGCTGCCGACCAGCTTGAGCCGCAACGCGTCGACTGGGTTTGCGGGGCCGCTTTTGCCATCCGCGCTGATGTCTGGCGTCGTCTGGGCGGTTTTGACGAGCGTTATTTTATGTATTTTGAAGACGTCGATCTTTCGCGCCGCAGCGTCGCTGCTGGTTTGACCAATTATGTCCTACCCGCAGTTTCCCTGATCCATTTAGGCGGCGAACGCCGCCAAGTGCAAAGCTGGCGGCGGCGTTATTATTTCGCTAGTCAGGCGATTTATTTCCGCTACTGGCACGGCAGGCTGGCAGCGATGCTGCTTCGCCTCCTGCGGTTGCCCTATCAGTGGTATTGCCACTGGCACGATCCAGCATGAAAAAACTCTCGCGCTTACTCACCATCTGTATTTTAATCTCGCTGCTGTGCGGCCAGTTGGCACGTTTTCAGCTCACGCCAAGGGTGGCCTTTTACCCGCATGATATTTTAATTGTTATTTTTATACTTCTTAACATTCCCGTTTTTCTCCAGGCATGGCGTGCTTTGCCTCGGCGTTGCCTCGTTGGAGTGGCTCTGATGCTTGTTTGGTCAGCCATCAGTTTCACCTTCAATCATGCCTGGTCGCTAGTCCCGCTTTTATACCTGGCTCGTTTGCTAACTTACGTGACATTCGGTTTAGTCTTAGCTCAAACGCAATTATGGACCCCGCGTGAATACGTTTTTTTGCTAACTGCGTTTTTTGGCAGTTTAGCATTTTTGGGACTCGCCCAATACCTACTTTTCCCGGACGCGCGTTTTTTGGAAAACCTTGGTTGGGATGATCATTATTATCGAGTTTTAGGCACCTGGTTTGACCCGGTGTTTACGGCTTTAGCGTACCTTTTCGGTTGGCTTTTTTTTATCGCTCATCGTCAAGAATTCGTTCGCTCGCCCTCAAAAAAAGTGGCGCTAACTTTAATCATGATTTTGCTCACTGTCAGTTTAATTTTTACTTATTCGCGCTCTGTCTATTTGGCGTTTGCGGCTTGCCTGATCGCGTTTTTGCCATCCGTGAAAACCAATGATCTTCGCACTCGACTGCGCGAGTATCGTTACGCTTATTTCTTTTTAGCGTGTTTGCTTAGCGCACTTTGCTTCGTGGCTTTTGTTGTCCTCGCCCGGCTGATTCCCTCAGATTCCACCAATCTGCTGCGCACCAATTCGCTCCAGATTCGCGCCGCCACGCTGCTGACACACTGCCAACAATTAACTCCTGGTCAATGGTTTTTTGGGCGTGGGCCGTTTGTACCGTTGCCAGCAAGTCTTCCGCCTGGTAGCAGTGTTGACTTTAAGCTCACCGCTGCTTTTCCGGATAATTTCTTCATCCTCTTGATCAGTTTCTGGGGTTTACCTGTAGCACTTGTGGTGACAGCCTTGATTTTTTACGGTCTGTATCGCCTTTATTGTCGTCATGTGTTTACATTTTATTACTTTCTGGCTTTGCTTGTGGTGGCGCAATTCAATCAAGCGGTTTTCCAACCCTTTATCGTTATTTTGCTCACATTTTTACTCAGTGACCCTCGTTTCGTCGTTTCCAGACCACAAAACCGTCCTTCACTTAGCTAATATACCTATTATATCATATTATAGGTCTTTTGTCAAGAGCCAATTTTACCAAGTATTAAAATGTAGTCCGATTGAAGCGTGGAGTTCGCCAATTTGCTCCTCAAAATGCGATTTTTTGTGGTATAATATGCCCCTGTAAACAATTAGTCAACTCGAGGGGGAGGTGATAACTTATGACAATCGTAGTAAAAAATCGCGGCAACGAACCGGTGGGCGATATGGTGAAACGTTTCAAGAAAATCACTGTCGCCATGGACATTCAGACTCTCGTCAAAGACCGGCAATATCACCTGCGCCCCTCTCAAGTGCGCAAAAATAACAATAATGACAATCGCCGCCTGCGCCGCCGCCTGCGTGGTCTTAAGAAGATGAAAAACATCTCTCCAGATATTATCGCTCGCATGCACGAAAAACTTAGTACCACTTAAAAAAAAGGAAACTGTAAGCCGGTGTGGGTTCGCTCACACCGGCTTTTAAATTAAAACAAGATAAAATAAGGAAATATTATATGATCGCCACCGAAAATATCCGAAATATCGCAATTATTGCCCATGTTGATCATGGCAAGACGACTTTGGTGGATGGTCTTTTAAAGCAAGCTCACGTTTTTGCCGATTACCAAGAAGAAAATCAGCAAACCACGCTCATGGACAACAACGCCCTGGAGCGCGAACGCGGAGTGACCATTTTGGCGAAAAATACGGCCGTGCACTGGAAGGATTATAAGATTAATATTATCGATACTCCTGGTCACGCTGATTTTTCTGGCGAAGTGGAGCGGGTACTCAATATGGCCGAGGGTTGTATTTTACTGGTGGATGCGTCAGAAGGCGTATTGTCGCAGACGAGATTTGTACTTTCGCTCGCCCTCAAGCTTGGTCTCAAGCCCATCGTGGTGATCAATAAAATTGATCGCAAAGACCAGCGTGCCAGCGAAGTGATCAACGAAATTAACGATCTCTTTTTAGACCTCGCGGTGGACGAGTCACAACTCGATTTTCCCATTTTTTATGCGGTGGGCCGCGACGGCATCGCTGGTCGGAGCGTGCAAACCCAAGCTGACGGCTCCATGAAAATTACTGACAGTAGCGATTTAACACCCATTTTTGAAGGAATTATCAATCAAATTCCCACACCAAAGCATTTGGAAGGCCCCACCCGTTTGCAAGTGAGCAATATCGACTACGATGATTACAAAGGCACCATCGCCATCGGCAAAATCAACCGTGGCACGCTGCGTCAGGGTCAACAGCTTACCATTGTCCGCGGCGAAGATGGCGCCAAGGTCATGACTGGCAAAGTAGAATTCTTATTTGAGTTTTTTGGCCTGGGCAAACAAGCCATCCAAGAGGCGCAAACCGGCGATATTGTCGCGCTCACCGGTTTTGCCGACGTCAAAATCTCTGACACGCTGTGCGATCCCGAGCATCTCGAGCCTTTGCCCCACATCAACATTTCTGAGCCCACCATTCAAGTCGAATTTTTGGTTTCCACGTCACCTTTTGTGGGCAAAGAAGAAGAATTTAGCACTTCGCGTCAACTTAAAGCCCGTCTGGACAAAGAGCTCGAGCGCAACGTTGGTATTCGCTTGGCGCCCGGTCCCAATAGCGAGTCTTTCTTGGTTTCTGGTCGCGGTGAGCTTCACCTGGCTATCTTGATTGAAAACATGCGCCGCGAAGGTTATGAGTTTAGTGTCGGTCGCCCCGAAGTCATCTATAAGAAAAACGGCGATGTTACGCTGGAACCGTGGGAATTGCTCACCATTGAAGTTCCAGAGGAACACGTGGGCGCCGTGACTGCCGCTATGGGTGATCGTAAAGCGATTTTCCGCGACATGAAGAATCTCAAACTCGGCGTCCGTTTTGAATACGAAATTTCCTCGCGCAATCTCATCGGTTTCCGCTCGGAGTTCCAATCCGTCACTTCTGGCCTGGCCGTGGTCAACTCGGTTTTCCTCGAGTACCGGCCGCTGGGCGAAGAAATGACTTGGCAGCGCGGTGGCGTTTTCATTTCCGCCCAGACGGGCCAGGCGCTCTCTTACGATCTCAAACGCCTCGAAGAACGCGGCGTCGCTTTTGTCACGCCAGGCACACCCATTTACGCTGGCATGATCGTGGGCGAAAACTCCAAAAAAGAAGATATCGTCATCAACCTGTGCAAAGGCAAAAAGCTCACCAATGTCCGCTCCAACGCCGATATTTTAATTCGCCTCTCACCGCCACGCGAGTTTTCGCTCGAGCAAGCTCTTGCCTATATCGCCAAAGACGAACTCATGGAAGTCACACCCAAATCACTGCGCTTGCGCAAACGCGATCTCAATGTAGGCGCCAACTACAGCTAAATCGGCTGGAAAAAGTGTATTATAATACACTTTCGGTTCTCTTGTTTAGTAATATTAAAATAGAAAAAATACCGGTATAAAAATAAAAATAAGCAAATTGTACAAATTTATACATCAATTTCTTATGACAATGCAAAATGCAGTCAACCAGCTTTATCAAGCACATCTCGAGCGGATGCAAGTGATTCGCGGTTTGCGTTCGTGGCTGGATGATCACGGTTTCCAAGAGCTTATTTGTCCCATTTTGTCGCCTGCCGTGCCCGCCGAGCCCACAATTTATCCCTTTGTGACGCACTGGAACCGACAACTCGATCACGAAATTAACTCCATGCCGCTTTTTTTGCCCCTCTCGCCAGAACGCGCCATGAAGCACTACTTAAGCCTCGGCTTTGCTGAATGTTATTCTATCGGCCATTGCTGCCGCAACATGGAAGCCAAAGGCAATACCCATCACCCCGAATTTTTGATGCTCGAGTGGTATCGGCGCGATCGCGATTACCACGCTATTATGGACGATACCAAGGCGTTATTGCTTTTTTTGCAGCAAAAAATTAATCACTCGTCTGTGCTTGAATTCCAAGGTGCGCGTTACGATCTCACACATTGGCAAACACTCAGCGTGGATGCTCTCTGGCAAGAAAAATTTGCAATTTCGCTGCGAGAATGTCTTGACTACGATGTCATCTCTGCTCTTGCGAGCGCTCGCGGTTACAACGTCACCACTGCCACTTGGGAACAGCTTTTCAACCAGCTTTTCCTCAATGAAATCGAGCCGTATTTCCCGGCGGAGCCGTTTTTTTTTGATTGATTTTCCCGCCCAACTATCGCCACTTTGCCGCCCCCGCGCCGACAAACCTTGGCTGGCGGAGCGTTTTGAAGTTTACATTCACCGCCTAGAGCTCGGCAATGGCAACAGTGAACAACTCGACAGCCAGCGCGTGCGTGAGCTTTTCGCCGCCGAGCTCGCCGCCAGAGAGAAAAATCACGAGCTCGCACCGCCATTGGACGAGGGTATGCTAGCGGACATCGCCGCCTTGCAACAATCCGGTCACACTTTTGCTGGCATTGGCTTAGGTGTAGACCGAGTAGCGATGTTATTAACTGATGTTAATTCGCTAGGTGTTTGGTGGCCAGATTTTAATACAAATAATAAAAAACATTGATAAAAGCGAATTTTTCTTTAATGTTAACATGATTTGACATTCACCAAAAGTGTTGTTATAATACACCTATTATGCCAAAAAGTAGCGCCAAAAAAACGACGAAAAAACGGGTTGCCATCAAGAAGGCTCGCCCTGCTGCGAAGACCACGGTTTCAAGGTCAAAAGCGGTGAAACCAGCTGCAGCGAAGAAAAAGAAGAGCGTTCGCGTTGCTTCCAAGGTGAGCGATACTGGCAACTGTAAAGCCCCCACGACGCTTTTTGAGGTCGAATTTCCTACAACTGTGCTTTTTTGTGCCGGTGTAGCGCTTTTCTTCCTCTTTATCCTTTTGATCGCGCAAAACGTGATGGGGATTTAACCTTATTTTCGTCCGTAAAACTCGTCCCGAGTGTGGGGCGGGTTTTTGTTTGTCACAAATTTTCCTGCTTGCATTTTTATTTTGTGTGGTATAATACCCTCAGCATCAGTACACAGTAGAAAAGAAAGGATGATGACTTTCTATGAATCAGTTTTCAACTCGGTTATGAGTTGAGGATATTGTATAAAGTTTAAAGATCAAGTCAACGTTTTTGTTAGGCAATATGGGCAACGTGTGCGATCAGGCAGGGGACTTCTGCTCGGAAATGTTAACACGTTACTCTTATCATCCTGTAGCTGTGTGACTGATGCCCCGGGCATGAGCAGATAATGGCTCAAGTCGCCTGCCTGTAGTATTTACAGACACTTGCTCCCGCCCGAAAATAAATTAACGGAAAGGGCGTATGCTCAAACGTTTAGGGCGTTTTGTTTGTCTGGCAATTTTTGCGATGCTAATTTTCGTGTCTGCAAACTTAGCGAGTTTGTCACCTTTTCGGGAAGCTTGGCGAGAGAGCATTGTACCCGCAAAAGTGCATATTTCCAAAACAAATAAATTAGCCTTTACCGCTCACGCCGCCAAAGCCACCATTGCTTCCATCGCCAACGGCAAAAAAATCAAAGTCAACGGCATCCAATTTGTCAAAATCGGCAACAATGTCTTTCTGGCAAGTGGTAAGG
>CAYQLH010000021.1:0-14517 GCA_964418385.1 uncultured Pseudomonadales bacterium | reverse complement strand
TGGTCGGAGTGACAGGATTTGAACCTGCGACCTCACGCTCCCAAAGCGCGCGCGCTACCACTGCGCTACACTCCGTGAAGAAATTCGGTGAGTCCGCTGGGACTCGAACCCAGGACGCACAGCTTAAAAGGCTGTCGCTCTAACCGACTGAGCTACGGACTCTCACTGATAGCAGGTATTATATCACAAAATCATGTTTTTGACAATCAAATTTGACGATTATTTGTCGAGTTCGATGGCATAAATGTTATCTGGACTGGCAGGATTGAAAGCGGTGAGAATGAGAATGGCGTGACCATTGGGTGAGGGGAGGATGAAATCGCCCGCAAATGGTCCAGAGTAGACGGTGGTGGAATTGGTGCCGTCGTAGCTAATGATGACGATTTGCGAGTTGACAATGGCGACTAAGTGCGTGGAATCTGGTAACCAGATCCAGGGATGAGTGTGAGCGCCGTAATAAGCTTGAAAATTGGTGATGGTCTGCTCGAGATTGTCTGCTTGGAGAGTTTGGTGCGAGATTTTGCCGGCGGAAGCAAACGGGTGTGTGGCGAGAGGCACGGGCGAGGTAAGCAAGTTTTTGGCACTTGAGGTCGCTTCGGCATCGGTGAGCAAATAATTACGGTCTTCGTAAGCGTCGTAAACGTAAATTTTATCTGGGGTAAGGGTGCGGGTTTGGGGTTGACTGTTGGGGGCGGGGAGAGCGGCAATGAGGTTGTCGGGGATAGTGGCCGAAGCGGTAGCTGTATAGACGATTTTGGTAAGATCTGGCGACAGATAAATGTTTTTGGCGTTTTGGCGGATGATGTCGAGAGCGCTTAAAGGGATTTTTTCGGCAAATTGCTGTTCACGCAGAGCAATGTCTGATTCCCAAGCGGAAAAGGTTTGGTTGAGTTGGAGACTCACGTCAGGGCTACTTTGAAGATTGACAAAGCGGTTGGTATTGAGTAAAAACGTGCGCACGGGGGTAAAAACGAGGACATCATTACTGTCTGGTGACCAGATAATGTCGGCATGAACAAGGTCGAAATCTGGGTCATCGTCACAGATTTGTTGTGGGGAGCGGCTGAGGTTGGTGACATCGAGCACGTAGAGACCGTTTTTGGAGCGAGCAGAAGCAGTATTGGTGTAATAGAGAATTTTGGTGCCATCTGGCGAAGCGAGAGGATTGGTGACGCCGGTGTAAGTGATACTGGTGATACTTGGTGAATATGGGTAAAGGGTGGCGTTGGTAGTGGAGACAAGCGATTTTTCGATTTTGATGCGTTTACTCCAGCTGTTGTAGCCATCTTTGGCAATGCGAACTTCGTATTCGCCTGGAGCAAGATAAATGGTGTTGTCGGTGATAGAGGTGAGTTTGCCGTCGATGTAGACTTCTGCTCCTTTGGGAGACGAGGTGGCATGGAGCAAACCAGTTTCGCGGGCGAAGGATTCGACATTTTGGTCGACGCGATAATCGCCTTGAGCCCAGCGAATAGCAAAGTAGGTGCCCGTGGCAATGACAACGGCCGAAAAAATAGTGTAGATTAAGCCTTGCCAATTGCGCAAAGGAGCACGAGACGACGATTCACTAGTAGACGATACTTTTTTTGGCATCGAGTGATTATAGCAGATTTTTGACTAGTTGGCAAAATTGATCACCACGGTCGGCGTAGTCTTTGAATTGACCAAAACTAGCAGCGCCTGGGCTGAGTAAAACGGTATCGCCGGGTGCCGCTTGCTCGTGGGCGGTTTGGACAGCGCTGGCGAGATTGTTGACAGGGTAAAACTTGGGTGCGGGCTGCTTTTTTTTGGTGGCTACGTCTGTAATTGTTTGCATAAGCCGATTGCCAGTGACTGGTAAAAGAATGACAGAGCGGACGGTTTGGCGCAAAATAGCATTGGCCAACGGTGTGAAATCTTGATGACGTTCGTAACCACCAGCAATAAGGTGGACGGGAGTGTGAGCAAAGGTGGCAAGGGCGGCGATTGTTGCCTGGGGAGTAGTTGAAAGTGAGTCGTTGTAATAATTGGTGTGATTTACTGTGGCTACGTATTCCAAACGGTGGCGTAAAGGAGTAAAACTATAAATTGCTGTGGCAATCTGTTCATTGCTGATATTAAACATCTTAGCGATGATGACCGCGGGTATGAGATTGTAAATATTGTGACGACCTAAAAGTTTGACGAGGCGGAGGTTGAGCAGCGACTCACTGCGACCGGTTTGTGGGTCTTGGTAAAAGAGAGCGTGACCGCGAATATAGCCGCGATGGGCTGGGGTAGGTTTGATACCATAGATGATTGACTGCGCGGGGGTTAAAGTGGCAAAATAGCGTGAATTTTCAAACTCGTCGCAATAAATGACAAAGTCGGATTTTTTTTGGTAGCGAACGATGCTAGTTTTGGCTTGAACGTATTCTGCGGTGGAGTGATAATAATCGAGATGTTCGCTGGTGATATTTTGTACCACGGCGATGTGGGGGCTGACGTGGAGTTCTTGCAACTGGTGGGCCGACATTTCCAAAACGGTGAAACTTTTGGTAGTAGTTTGAGTGATGTAGGAAAGCGGCGCGGTGCCAATATTTCCTAGCAGAAAGGTGGGTCGACCGCTAGTTTGCAAAACATGAGCGATAAGGGAACTCGTAGTGGATTTGCCTTTGGTACCGGTGACACCGATAATAGTACCGCGGGCCAAACGGAAAAACCATTCCATGTTGGAAGTAATCGTGACGCCGTCGTCGACAGCAGTTTTGATGGCGGGTGTAGAAAGAGGCAGGCCGGGGGTTTTGAAAATGACATCGAAACGTTCAAGGTTGTTGAGATAATGGGCGCCGAGAGCGCTTTGGATCATGGGATCATCGCGAAAAATTTCATTCCATGGGTTGCGAGTGGAAAGGTCTTCGTCACGGTCGGCAATAGTGAGCAGTAAGTCGGGAAAGCACAAGCGCAAGAATTTATACGTTGATAAGCCCTCACGACCAGCACCGAGAATGAGAATTTTTTTGTGGGCGAGAGTGCTCAATTGGTGTTGTTGTAATTTTGTGAACAATATTGGCATAACCTTTTTCTAAACTTGCAAATCAAGTGCTTAATGGCAATTTTTGATAATAGTGACGTGTAAGTTTTTGCGCCCAATCAGGGAGGGTATTAGTCTGATGCCAGGCAGTGGAAAGTGAAAGTGCGAAATTGTCCCAATCGCTGCGGAGAGCAAGGACTTGTGGCGCGAGTGCGGCGATCAGAGCGGGCAGCGGTTGTTGAGACTGTATACATTTTGTGTACAAAAGGTAAAAGGCGGCTTGCGAATCATCGCGAGTGCCCACACATTCGAGCGGTTTGGCGGGACTCAATCCCAAAAGTTGACTGAGAATTTCCTGCAGTGAAAGATCATCCAAAAGCGAGTGGGAAAAGAGGCGAGTGTGGAGGACGTTGGCAGGTAAGAAAGGGCTTAAAAGCAAGTAGACGAAGAGACATTTGGGGCAGTGCGCGCACCAAATGTTTTGTTTTTGGCCGCGATTGCATGAGCGGGCTGTATCGAAAAAAACCGGGTTTGTACAAAAAAATTGTGCAATTTGAAATTCATTGAAAGGACGTAATAATGAGAAATATTTGACATTATTGATCAAATATTGTGAACAGTATGTTTGAAAACTCTGTTCAAATTTTGTGCTCTTTGAAAATTGATGATTGATGGGTTGCTCGCGCCAATAAAGTGAGACTTCGTCGGCACTGGCTTCATTGCCAACGAGGCAAAAATCGCAGTCGTACAAAACGCCGGCAAGTAAATTGATAAAAGCGACACTCGCGCTAAACGGAACGTGCCCGTTGAGATAACCGCGCGCATTAAGTTCGGTGAGCTGTGGGTCAAAATGACGGGCAGCAGTGTGAGTGATTTTACCGGCGAGTTGCGCTTGAGCGTGAGCCGCGGGAGAACTGGGTTGAATGATAAAAGTGGCGAAATCTTCATTTGATTCTTGCAGCATAGTGAGCATGGTGGCAGAATCCTTGCCACCACCGAGGTTGACAAGATTGCGACGTCCTTGATGTGCATGGTGACAGTTGTTTGGTGAGGTAGTGGCATTACTTTTGGCTTCAATGTGGACGAAGTCTGGGGTGTAAAAGGGAATTTGGTTAACATAAAAGTATTCGCCCATGCCATCAAGGAGCAGTTGGTGCCAGAAATCGAGTTGCGCTGCGCTTAAGCTTCCAGCATCAATTTGGATGAGCGGTGAGGCGGCAAGTTTCCAGTAGGAAAACATTTCGATCAGTCCGAGGTGAAAAACAAGGTTGTCAATTAAGTCTGGGTTTTGCTGGCACAAAAGTGCAGTGTCAATTTGGTGAAAGCTGACACGGTGGTGAAAAGTCAAGTTTGGCTCGAGATGGTAAGTAAATTCGCAAATAAAGTCGTCGCCTTCGAGGGTGTGGGCGAAACTTTGGTACGAAAAAACTTGGTGTTTGGTGCGGAGTTGCTGGTAAGTTTCGGTAATGGTCATATGAGATATTATACCACAAAATAGAAGGGATACAGCGGCAAAAATTATTGTTAAAACGTCAAAAATGATGGTTGTTGCGTCTGGTGGTATAATATAGGTTATGGATGTAAAAACGAAAGTTTTTTGGGGACTGGCGATTGTAGACGCGCCGCGAGAGCGTTTTGAGGCGTGGCTAGAAGATGTTGTTTTGCGTGGCGAGCGTTTGCAAATTGTGATGACACCCAACCCCGAACAACTTATGCTGGCGAGGCGCGACGCGCAGCTGGCATCTGACTTGGTGGCGGCGGATGTGCGGATTCCTGATGGTGCGGGGCTGGTGTGGGCGGGAAAATTTACCGCGCGCCTGACAGGCGCGGACACTTGTGAGCGACTTTTGGCGTGGGTGCGTGAGGGGAAGATAAAAATTGTTCTTTTGGGCGGACATTACGAAAGTAGCGATACTGGTGAATTGATCATTGCCGGCAAACAGATGTCTGGCGTGTTTTACACTGAAGGCTATAAACGATTTGTGGAGGCGACGCCAAACGAGGAAGAGCAAGTGCGCGCTTTGATCCAAAAAGTCAAGCCAGATGTAGTCTTGGTGGCTTTGGGAGCGCCGCAGCAGGAGCGTTGGCTGATCGCTCATCGAGATTTTTTGGCGGGGGTGGGCGTGCGGTTGGCAATGGCGGTAGGTGGCAGTTTTGATTTTATCACGGGTAAGGTCAAAAGAGCACCGGCGTGGATGCGTCAGAGTAGACTTGAATGGCTGTATCGCTTGTGGCAAGAGCCGTGGCGGTGGCGGCGGCAACTGGTTTTGCCAGGTTTTATAATAAGAAAACTCACCGGCTATTGGGAGAGATAAATACAATAGCCAGTGAGTCTTGTGATAATGGATAAAATGTGCGAAAGCGTTATTCGTCGTCGCGTTCTTCGGGGTCAATGCCGAGTAGCCACATCACAGCTTCTTTTTTGTAGCGACGATCACCGCGGGAATTGATGCGAATGGCAGGAAGTTTACCGCGGGCACCCCAACGTTTGACTGTCAGCGGAGAAACGCGCAAAAGCGTGGCGACTTCTTTGACGGTGAGGAGATCAGGGAGATTGTTGATATCCAGCTTGGCGGCCTCAGCAGCAGAACCGGATTTTTTGACTTTGATGGAACTTTCGTCCATTTTGATGGCGTCAGTCATTTTTCCTTCCTATATTATTTTCTTTCAATTATTTTATACTTATTAGCTGCGCTTCGCACCTTTTTGGCTGGGTGTGAGCGTGAGTGATATTAACTTAGCAAGAAACAAAAGAAATGTCAAGTAGGAAAATGGGGGTAAAAGCGAAGGAAGAGCGAAAAACGGTAAAATTGCTCACGAAATAGCGATACAGATCTGGAAAACAATGGATGATGGGAGTGGCCGAAAAGGTGAGCGGTGAGGTGCAAAAGTGAGTGGAAAAGTAAACGAGCAATGGGTGCAGGGTGAATAAGAGCATGTAGACAAAAAGTGTACAAATGAGAAAATTTGTAATTTGAAGTTGACAAGAAAAAATAGAACCGAAAAGGTGCTTTGTTTGTGATTTGAAAAATCTTGTTGGTGTTTGTGAGTGCGAGTATAAGGTTATATCTGAAAACGTTTAACGTTGGTTAAACACTTGTTGAACGTTTGTTAAACAATTGTTTAACAAAAATTAACGTCAAAGTTGACAAACACAGCGGAGTGTGCTATCATTTTTCTATGATAGAAATGCAAGAAAAAAAACTCACAATACAAAAAGATGAAGGCGCGGGAGTAATTGGAGTGCGCGTGAATCCGGAGTTAAAACGGGAAGCGGAAGAGATTTTTGCTCAGCGCGGATCGACGTTGAGTCAGGAGATTCGGCGGTTTTTACGGCGGACAGTGCACCGTTCACAAAGTCAAAAGTATTGCCGAAAACATCAAGTGGGCAAAGTGATGGGGGCGATCCAGCTGGGCGACACTAGGCGTTTGGAAGTGGTACGTAAAACCACGAGTGTAGATTGCTGAGAGTGTGATTTTTTGTCAATGCACCCGACAGAGTGATTTTGGCACTTCAAAAGTGCAAAAAATGCTAATTTTACGTATACATCGCCAAAAACAACGTAAAAACCTCCACGAAATTTTACTTAACTTTCATTTAAAAAATAACAAACCCTGATCTTTTGCACTCAAGCGGACTAATGCCAGTAGTATGGGCGAGAAGTGCCTTCGACGAAAGTCTTGCCGCCACGCAAGCGGGTGAGCTGATTGGTGGTGATATTGCTGGAGCTGGCCAAGCCGGCAGGTGTATCTTGATGGAGGAAAACATCAGTGACAGCAACGTCGCCGGTGAAACCGTAGATAACGCGATATTGCAGTTGGACGGGTTTGCCTTGATCGTAATAGTGGTTTAAGGGGAGAGATTTGGTTTCGCAAGTCAAAGCCGCACCGGCAGAAGCTTCAGCGGTGGAGTCGGCATATTGCAGACAATTTGGCTCGGTGTACGACCAGAGAGCGAGATCGATAACGTGTGGTGCGTAGGGAATGGTAATTTCTTTTTGGATATCGGAATAAACGGGGAGAATGACCTCAGCAAAATCGGTGGCTGGGGCAGGGTAGAGCTGGGTGAGCGCGCGAGAGACTTGAGCGGTAGTGGAGAAGCAGAAAGTATTTTCGGCGCCGCAAACGGTTGACGATTGAGTGGGAATTGCGCCTTCCCAGGAGAAAACAGTGACGCGGTTTTCGGAAGTCTTGAGATCGGAAATAATGCCGGTGACAGTGAAAGTATCGCTGCCGACGGTTTCGGTAATAGAAATAGTGTCGCCAAGGTGGAGACCGGTGAGACTGTTGAGGGTGAAAGAAAGGCTAGCGAAAGCATCGGCTTCGGTGGGGGCGGCAGCAACGGGTGAGGTTAAGGTGTAGGAGTGATGTTCGTCGGTGTAAGTAAGAGCGATGACGTCGTGGTCAGCGAGGTGGGCATCGTGCAGAGTGACGTTGCCAACACTAGCAGAAACACTAGCTTCGCTGTTGAGAGCGGCAGTGGCGAGATTGCCAGACCAGTTGGTCCAATGTTTGGCGTCATAAGTAGCGCGCGTTTGCACCATAATGCGGTCGGTGGTGGGGTGGGTGAGCTCCTCTTCCTGCCAAGAAAGCGCGGTAGCGGTGAGTGCGGGATCAAGAGTTTTGAAATTTGAGTAAAAAATTTGATCACTAGCGCTGGCTTCTGGGCTTTCGGTGGTGGTGGGAGTAAGAGATAGATTAAAGGTTTGCAAAGTGGCGGCATCGGGGTAAGAGAGGCGGAATTGGAGATAATCTTCCAGAGGCGTGGGGATATCAGTTTGGCAAGTGAGGTGTTCGTCGTGATTGGTGCAAGCAAAAGTGTTAAGATCTTGCCAGGAATCGGGATCATCGCCGTTCGCTTTGGTTTGGTACTCAAGAATAAGGTCTTGACTGGAAGAGTTGGTCATGATCCAAGTCAGAGCTTGGGGGCGATAAGAGGTGGGAAAAAGTGGCGTCTGGTAAGAGGCGGCCTGAATAGGCAGCGCACGCATTGTCAGCAACGCGGCGCCAGCAAGACTAGCTGGTAACAGTTTTTTTGTCACGCATAGATTGTAACACAAAGTTTTCCCTTTGTGAAGTGGTTAAAATAATTGCGGTAAATAGGGAAAATTATGATTTTTCCTCGATGGAGAACAAAAGTTGGCGGTAATGAGCGTCGAGATAAAGGTTTTTTTGGTCAGCGCGAATGTCAGCGAGCGCTACCCAACGGCTGCCGGTAAGATGTTCGCTATTGGGTGGGGCTGGTGGGAGGGGAGTATCATCGGCGAGCGTGGTGGCAAAAAGAAGAATGACTTTTTGTTTTTCTGGGTGAAAACCAAAAGTGACGGGATGGAGGGGATGAGTGGGAGTGAGGGCGAGTTCTTCAGCGAGTTCGCGGCGAGCGGCGGCGTCTGGTGATTCGTGTGGTTCGAGATGGCCGCCTGGGAGGCCGTAAAGACCGTCGTCGTAAGTCGCGAGCAGGAGACTTGTGCGGTCTGGGTTAAAAATGGCGATTTTGCAAGTGACTTCAAATTGAGAATAGTCTGATGGTAAATCGAATTGATGTCGCATAAATGTTGCGGGGCCAGGGGTCGAACCTGGCCTGGGAGATTATGAGCCTCCCGTGCACCGTACACTACCCCGCGATCTTCAATTACATGCGATGGCGTGAACCATCAAGTTCTTGCATTATACCACAATTTGTGGTAAAATACAAGCCTCTCTTTAAGAGGTGTTTGAGGCGCATGGCGGGGTAGCTTAGTGGTTAAAGCGAGGGATTCATAAACCCTAGAGCGTGGGTTCAACTCCCACCCCCGCTACGAAAGTACGTTTTAATTTTTGGTGGGAAAAACGAAAAAGGGGCGGTAAAACTGCCTGCGCATTGCGTGATTTTCGTGGTATAATACGTGGTGTTCTTGTGAAACGTTCCCTGATAGCTCAATGGCAGAGCGCCCGGCTGTTAACCGGTAGGTTCTAGGTTCGAGTCCTAGTCGGGGAGCAGCGTGATAGTAGCAATAAAGAGAAGAGGTGGGTGGTGTAATGTCAGTAGTTGAGGAGAGTGTTTCAACAACAATTGCGGATGTTGGGATTGTTGGTTTGGGGCCAGCTGGTTGGAGTGCAGCCATTACAGCGCGGGTAAGAGCGGCGAGTGTTATCCTAGTGGGTAGTGGCGAAAATCAGTTTGCGCGGTCACACGAGATTGATAATTATCCTGGTCTACCGGGTATTTCTGGAGCCGATTTGGCAGAGAAATTTCGTGCGCATGCGGCGAGTTTGGGAGTAGCGCCAGTGAACGAGCGTATCAGCGAAATTGAACGCGTGGGTGATCATTGGGAGCTTTTCGGGAAGCAAGAAAACTATCGTGCATACAGTGTCATTTTGGCGACAGGAGTCATGCGAGCGCAACCTTACCAGGGTGAAAAAGAATTAGTTGGTGAGGGAGTGCATTATTGTGTGACGTGTGATGGACGCGCTTATCGCGGCAAAACGGTAGCAGTGATTATTGACAATGAAGAAGTTTTAAGTGAGGTGGAACTGTTGGCGCGGTTGGCGGAACATGTTTATCTGTTGCCTTTGAAAGCGATTACAGCGGAAAGGCAACTTCCCGAAAACGTGGGCGTTTACAACGCGCAACCGGTAGCGATGATGAAGACCGATCGTGGCTTAAAATTGGTAACCAATCGCGAAACTTTGGATGTGGATGGGATTTTTGTGCTACGCACAGCGGCACCGGCATGGCAATTATTGCCTGGTGTGACGTGGGAGAAGGGGCGAGTGATTGTGGATCGTCAACAGCGCACTAGTGTGGAAGGCGTGTGGGCAGCAGGAGATATTACTGGCGGTCCGTATCAATTTGCCAAAGCGGTGGGCGAAGGGAACGTGGCGGCAATTGGTGCGAGCGTGTGGGCAGTAGAGCAAAAACGAGCAGCACAAAACCTTCCCGAAAAGGTGACGGCGTGAGATTTTGAGTAGCGATGGGTTTTGATTTACTACTTGACAAAAAGCCTATAGTGTGATATAATATGATGTACTTGCGCTGCAGTAAGCCGGAAATATGGCTTGGTGTAGCGTGATCTTTGATAAATAGAAACGATAAGCCTGTAAGTCCCGATTGTTTTGTTTTTTTTGGGCACGGCAACCAGGTAAAGAGGGCGGAGCTCCTGCGGTGGGAGCTCTACAAAAAACTTTTTTTGATAAGAAAAGAGGTTTTTGTGATGAAGAAGATTGTTTTGGTATTTGTTTGCGTTGCTGTGTTTTCTGGTATGGCTTTTGCGGCTCCGGTGGCGTTGGATTCGTTCTCGCCGGCGGAGCTGGAAAGCTCGGCGGACGTAATAGAGATGGCATGGTTTTTGCCACCTTATTTCAAAGACGGGCGAGCGTGGATCTACGTCCGTTTAAAAAATGACATCGTCGTCGGCAGCAAATACGCTGTCGACGATGATGGGCTGGTGGTCCCCGCAGGAGAAGTAATCTCCAGCGGTGCTGGGTACAAGTACCTTGCCATCGGCTTGGAGCCCGCCGGCGAGGAGCCGGTGGACATGGGCGAGGTGGCTGCACCCGCGGATTTGTTCAAGGTGGGATGCTACATCACTGGCGAGAACGCCATGCTTTTGAAGGAGAGTATCATCGTCCGCGACAACGTCGTTGTTCGACAAGTCGGGATGATGGGCACCGGTATCGTAGAGCTCTGGAGCAAGCAAAATCCGGAGTCCTACGGAACCGTGATCCCGGCGGGGACGCGTGTGCAGGTGACCTTCACAGACCTGCCGGCGGTGCGAGTGTCGGCGTCGTACGAGGAGCTGTCCTCGTACGGTGAACTGATGCCCGTGGATGACGTTTGGAGTATCTACATCCCTGTGACCCAGGGAGTGGATCTCCATGACGACGTCTATGGCCTCGCCAACGAGGCGCATAAGGACGGATTCTGGCGCTATTTTGTGCGGTCGCTGGCGCCGAAGCTGGAGTATTATGTGGCTCCCGCTGAGGTGCTGGAGAACCGGGACCAGTGGGCGACCACGTTTGCAGACCTGGACCAGATCCACCTGGAAATGGGCAACTTGCCTCGTTTCTGCGTCAGCGAAGACGTGGAGGCAGGCGAGACCCTGGTTGGTCTCGACATCCTTGCGACACAGTTCCGTTTGTCGCCCAACATGCGCGTGGTGGAAAAGAAAGACCACGTGCGTGTGGAAGATGAGTGGCTCAGAACAGACGCGGCCAGTATTGGCGCGGTCGTGCTGGCACTGTCGCCGGTGGTCGATGAGGCGCCGGCAAAGAAGGAGTCCGCCGAGAAGAAGGCGGATAACTCTGAGCCGGCACCGACAGTGCCGCAGGGTGGCAGCTCCGGCGGCGGCTGCAATGCCGCTGGTAGCGGCGTCTGGGCTTTCTTCCTGCTGCCGCTCCTGCGGCGCAGGATTCGTTTCTAAGTTTCAATTTAGCCCCGCTACGGCGGGGCTTTTTCGTGCTTGCTAATGCTGGTCAAACCTTCCCGAAAAGGTGATGGTGCAAGTTTTGTTTTTTGTGTGTACGTTTTTGAGCCTGCATTTGTAAAACGTTTGTTTAACATTGTATACAAAATGTGAACAGTTAAAAAACGCGGCAAAACAGCGATAAAAAAGCCCCGAAATCGTGTCGGGGCAAAAAAACGAAATGAGCTATGCTTTAGCGGCCAAAATAAATGCCGCTGTCCGCGATGATGTCGCGACCTTGGCGGAACTCCGCCTGCCAAACATAGCCGCGACGGTAAAGGTCGCTGTGCCGACCATGATATAACAAATCGGCGGCGATATCGTAACACTTTTTGACTGCCGCTTGCTCGCTGGGGTTTTTGGCTTTGGCTGGCCAAATGACCCCGGTCCAGTAGTAGCGGCCGTATTGACGACGGGCGGTGAGGACTTCCCTGATGCTATTGGGGAAGCGCGGATCCTCAACACGGTTGAGAATGACGTCACCGGTGCGCCGTTTGGTGTGGTCGGAGATCTTGGAAGAACCCGCCTCTTGGTAGAGGGCGCGAGCTAAAAGCTCGTGATCTTCCGTAATTTCCGTGACGGGTGTCGGCGATACTGGCTCGGCGAGCACTTCTGGTTTTGGTGGTTCTGGCTGTGGGAGACCGATGATGTCGGCGGCTCGCAAGGGACGGCACAGAATTTCCATGTCCGCGGAAGCGACGCGTAATTCGTAGCCATAGCCAGCAGTGACGAGACAATTCACTCCTTGCAAAACACCGCAGACAATGCCGATAACTACCACAAACGCGATAAAACAGATTTTCTTAAACAATAAAGCCACCTCCTTAAAATTTTGCTCAAATCGTTTTGTCAAAGAGCACTCAAAACGAAATTTGAGCGCGAACGCGGCAAATTGTATCATAAAATTTGTTATTTGTCAAGGCGGAAATAACAAATTTTGCCTATAAGGCGGATAAATTTTTGGTTGTCTCTTGTTTGCCAGGGTATGGTATAATCGCAGGTATGGACGGAATTTATAATTTGGGTGATTGGCAGTGGTGGGCAAGTGTTGTTTATTTTGTCATTCTCAGCGTGGGCTTATGGTGGTTGCCGGGGTGGTTGGTTTTAAACCGAACAACTCAATTATCGCGATTGACACGGTTTTTTTTGGCGCCAGTAGTGGGCATAGTGATGTTGGCAGTGGTGGCGTGGGGCGGTGGGATGTTGGGAATGTATTGGTTGGTGTGGGCATATGTGGGGTTGATTGCTTTGAGTATATTTTTTGATCAAAAATATTTTTTAAGATTGATAAATAGTGAAAATATTTTGAGATTAAAACGAGGAATAAAACGGAGTGGTCCGCTACTTGTCTTGATTGCGCTGGCGCTGGTGGTGCAGTTGCCGGCGATTGTGAGTTCTGGTTGGCGGACAAGCGAGGGCGTGCGGTTTTATTTCACCAATAGTACTGATGGCTTGATGCATATTGGTTTTATCGAGAGCATGGCGCGCGAGTTTCCGCCGGTGCGGCCGGAAATTAATTTGCCACTGAAGGATTATCATTATTTTTGCGATTTGGTGATGGCGCAATTGGTGCGTTGTGGCTTGCCCGCAGTGATGGTTTTTTGTCAGCTGATGCCCACTTTTTTGGCGGTAGTGACGATGGGTTTGCTTTATCAAGCCATGCGCGAGGTATGTGCGGATAAACGAGTGGCGGTGTGGACAGGCTTGGTATTTTTGCTGGCGAGTGATGGGGCGTATTGGTTGACTTTCTTTTTTCCCAATAATCACGGTTGGGATATGGCAGCTTTGGATAACGGGACGGACGTGTTTTTAAACATGCCTTACGCGATGGCGAAGTTGATTTTTATTGGCGTATGGTTGCTTTTAAATCATTACTGGCGCGTGCGACGGCGAGAATGCTTGTTTTTGGCAGGTGGAATAACGGCGGCTTTGACGCTTTTTAAAGTCTATTGGGCGGCGCTGGTTTTGAGTGGTTGGGCAGTGGTTTTGGCGTGGCGAGTGATCAGTGAGCGCAAATGGAGTCGGCAGTGGTGGCTGGAAGCGGGCGTGTGGTTGGCGAGTAGCCTGGGAGCAGTGGCGCTTTTGGCAAGCGTGACAACGCCGGCGGCAGGAAAATTGGTGTGGGTGGCACATTTGTGGCCCAAGCTTTTAACTTCGAGTGAACACTTGGGTTGGGAAGAATTGGATTTGCGGGCGCAGGTGTACGCGCTCAATCCGAGTCCGATCCGAGAAACGATAGATTTACTGGCAATGATCGCGGTGGCGGTGTGGTACGTTTTTGGAGCACGATTGGCGGCTCTGGCGGTGAACAAGCGGACGTGGAAAAGCTTTGGGACAGAAAATTGGTTGTTTTTTTTGGTGCCGGCTTTGGTGTGGACGATCATAGGCTTTAATTTCATGCAAGGCGTGGGTGGTTGGAATTCGTTTAATTTTTTGGTGATAGCACTGGTGGCGCTGCTTTTCCCGCTAGGAGTGGTATTGGCAGACTGGTGGCAGAGCAAAAAATGGCGGTGGCTGGCAATAGCGGTGTTGCTTTCATTTTGGCCACGGATCGGGCATAACTGGTGGTATTACGTGAACGCTGGCTTGAGTGGACGTGAAAGTCGGCTGGTGAGCGCGCAGCAATTGGTGCTTTTGGATAAAATTCGAGAATTGGCGTCCTGGGACGAGGTAGTCATGGTGAACGTGAATAACGATGAGATGGAAGCGGCAAGTATTTTGCCAGCCTTGGCGGCACGGCGCACGTTTCTTTCTGATCTAGGAATTTTGCGCACTCACAATGTGGATTACGCGACGCGAGAAGCGCAAGTGCAGACGGTTTTGCGGGTGTCTCCAGGTGATGCGATGACCTTGGCGGATGATTTGGGGGTGAAATACATATATCTGGAAGCGCGCGATTTGGTGGGCAATAGACATCCAGTGGCGACAGCGGCTGCGGCTTATCGCGGGAGCGAAGGGGTAATTATTCCAGTGGTGCGGCCAAAACCGCAAGTGCAAACAAATGAACGAGAAGCGGAGATATAAAGTGTCGGAGCGACAGGACTTGAACCTGCGACCTCTGCGTTCCGAACACAGCGCGCT
>CAYQLH010000020.1:1815-14532 GCA_964418385.1 uncultured Pseudomonadales bacterium | reverse complement strand
TTAAAAATATCCATTTGAGTCCTTTCCCAGTCTCAAATGTGTTTGGCAATATTCAACAAAACGTAATTTCGCTAGTACTTTTTACCTTGACAAAATAGATCATTATTGTTATAATTATCTCAGAAAACTGATATGTCTCTAAAATGCAAAAACATCGCTTTAAGTCGCCACGGCGAGTCAACTTTGCTGTTGGCAGCGATCGTACTTTTTAGTTTGTGGTGTCATTTCGCCCATTTTGAAAATTTCAACTTTGCTGGCGACCAGGGAGCTGCGAGTTGGCGAGCTTGGGAAATTTGGCAAAATCGAGAAATTACTTTGGTTGGTATTCCGATTACTTCCTGGGAGTATCAGGGTTTGCAAGCCCACATTAGCTCCTTGGCATACTATTTGCAAATTGTTTTCTTACTTGCGGGACGTTGGCAACCTGTACAGGCGTCTACGATTTTTACACTCGCAGCAATTGCAGCGGGTGTGATATTGTATTTAGGGTTGTGTCAGCTCCTAGAAAACTCAACTTCGGCACTAGCAATCACTGGTATCTATTTACTTTTTCCACTTTATATTGATTATACAAGATTTTTATGGAATCCAAATTTTCAGTTGTTACTTCTTCCGCTGAGTATTTTTTGTTTGGCTCAAACCAAACGCCACCGTGGTTGGTTAATCGCCACGGGCGTTATTTGGGGATTAATGGCATGTTTGCATTATCAATTTATTTTGGCCTTACTGGGTGCGTGTTTATTCTGTTTTTGGAAACGTCCTCGTAGCGAGCAGTGGCGCTTAACTTTGGGTTTGGGCATCGGTTTGTTACCCGTTTTGGCTTTAGAACTACACACTCGTTTTTACAACACACGCATTTTATGGCAGATTCTTTTACATTCTGGTGACCATCATGCTCAGTTGCCTGCTTATTATTTTATGGTTTCAGGACTGTTGTTTTTGATATTTATTTTTTGGAACTGCAAAATTATCGTTTCGCGTCGTGTTCTTTATGCTTTAACGATGATGCTATTTATTACTGATGCTTGTTTATATTTACCGTCTCCTCGGTCGATGTGGCATTGTTCCGCTGATCATTGGTTTTATGCTTTGGAAGAAAAAGCTAATGCGATCATTGGTGAACAAAACTTATCCAATTTCAATTTCGTTAATCTTGTTTACGCAGATCCACTCGCCAACGTGCAAAAGTATTTGCTGGCTACTAAAAACTCGTCTCTTTATTCGCATTTAAGCGCCAATTATTATGATAATCAATACCTGTTTATTTTGGCGCCGCACAACTTAGACTTAAGTCAAAGCATTAACTACGAAGTTAACACTTTTGTCCCCGAAGCTACCGCCAGTTGGTCTCTCAGTGATGATTATGATCTCATCCTTTGGTCGCGACTTTAAATTGCGTCATAAGTTTTGCGGGCGAATTTGCACCCAGTAAGCGCAAAAAAATACGGCTGCAGCGTGTAAAGCTTGACAAAAATGAATTTGTATGCTATAATGACAAACGTTCTTTATCAGGTCTCTTCAAAAAAACGGAGGTGCTCAAATTGAAGAAAATTGGTTTTTTGGTTGCAGTGTTTGTTTTGGCGCTCGTTGGTGCTGCTTCGGCGTCATTGCTCGACGTCGCAGAGCAAGTGAAGGGTTTCGACGACGAGCGCGACGCTATTATCGGTCGTTCGTATGATGGTTATTGGAGACCGCGCCCGCGTCCGCATCATTATCGCGAACACTGGCGGGATCGATACCACCGCCATTGGCGCGACCGCGACTGGCGCCGCCACGAACCTCCACCGCCACCACCGCCGCATCGTCGGCGCCATCGGCGTCACTAGCGGTTCGATAAGGAACCTTGTGGGCGAAGCTTAGCTTCGCCCTTTTTTCTGACCGTAAATTTCTTCACCCTTAGGATGTTGGCGCCGCGCTTCTAGCTTGTGTAGCGATCGCTCGATCAAATCATCCAAATTGACATTTTTGGCTTGCGCCAAGCGCATCACCGAAATCAGCAAATCGCCCATTTCTTCAATATATGTTTCGTCGTTTTGCGCCAGTAAATTGTTTTGCTTGCGCCCGTGTTTTGCCAAACATGCGCGTGCCATTTCGCCAGTTTCCTCCACAATCCGCAAAATCAAAAACGGGGAAAATTCTTCCTTATCTTCGGGAAAAATCTTCGCCATTTGCGCGAAATATTTATTAAATGGTGTATCAAAACTATTTTGTTTTTCTTTTGGTTTTGTCATTTTGCCTTTCTTTCAACTGCATGCTTATTATATCACAGTCAGGCAAGAAAAACAAATCTGCTGCCTAAAAATCGTAATTTCGTGATACAATCGAAGATATGCGTTTTAGTCAATTAAGCGCCACACTCGCACAAATCGAAACTATCAATAGCCGTCTCGAAATTACCGCTATTCTCGCCACTTTGTGGGAGCAATTGGACGACCAAGAAGCGTGGGAAGTGGCCAATCTCATCCAAGGCCAACTTCGCCCGCCCTACGAGCAACTTGTTTTTAATTTATCCGAAAAAATGGTTGCGCGCGCACTCACACATTTGGCACTCGCTCAAGGCGGTCTTGCTGGTGGCGTCAGCGTCGATCTTTTTGGTCAGCCCGATGAAGAAACTCTCACTGATCAAATCAAAAAAATTCATCGCCGTTGGGGCGATTGGGGCGCGACCGCCGCCGACGTACACACGCAACTTTTTGGCGACGCCGCGAGCGATTGCAGCATTGATGAAGTTTACCAAGCACTCGTGCATATCGCCGAACTTGCTGGCGACGGCTCGCAGCAAGCCAAGCTGGACGCTTTGATCGCACTTTTGCGTCGCACCGATGCGACGAGTAGTAAAATCATTGTGCGGATGGTTATCGGCAAATTACGTCTCGGTTTTGCTACGATGACGATTCTTGATAGTCTTTCTTGGGCCGTGTGTGCGGATAAAAGTGAAAGTAAACTTTTGGAAAACGTTTGGCAAAAAAAAGCAGACGTCGGTTTGCTGGCTCGCACTTATCTCAAACTTAAAAACCTCTCGCCGCCACAACGTGCCGAACGTTTGCAAACTGATTATCATGCGAGCGTCGGTGTGCCGTTAGTGCCAGCTTTGTGCCAACGATTGAGTTCTAGTATTGACATCATTGAAAAAGTAGGACCCGTAATTGCAGAGCCAAAATATGACGGTATGCGCGTGCAGATTCACCTCCGCCGCGATGGTGATCGTATGAAAATCGGTGCTTTCACGCGCAGCTTGGAAGACGTTTCGCAAATGTTTCCGGAATTGCACACGCTTGCTGCCATGCTCCATGTCCATGACGTTATTTTTGATTCTGAGGCGGTTGGTTTTAACGCCCAAACGGGCGCAATGTTGCCTTTCCAAGAAACCATTTCTCGTCGTCGCATTCACGATGTGGATGAAAAGTCACAAAGTATTCGCATGAAGTTTTTCATTTTTGATATTTTAGTTCTTGACGGTGAGGAGCTTTTAAACGTGCCGCTTTTGCGTCGCAAAGAAATTTTGCGTGCCACGCTCACTGATAGCGACGTTGCGGTCATGACTACTTATATGACCACCAATGATCCCGACGAACTTCGGGCTTACCATCAAGCGCAACTGCAAGCTGGGCTTGAAGGCATGGTCGCCAAAGGCCAACAAACCGCTTATCAAAGTGGTCGCAAGGGGTGGCAATGGGTAAAGATTAAAGAAGCCGAAGGCACGCGCGGCAAACTTAACGATACTCTCGATCTTGTTGTCATGGGCTATTATTATGGTCAAGGTCGCCGCCACGAAATGGGCATTGGTGCCGTTTTAGCTGGTGTCAGTGACGGCCACGGTGGCTTTGTGACCATCAGCAAAATTGGCAGTGGCTTTACCGACGATAATTTACGCCAACTTCGCGATTGGGCGCAAAAACTTGCAGTCGAGAAAATGCCTCCCACCTATCATGTAGACAAAACACTCATACCTGATGTTTGGTTTGAACCCCAACTTGTTGGCGAGATCGCTGCTGATGAGTTGACGCATTCTAGCATGCATACTAGTGGTTACGGTTTGCGCTTTCCACGCATTATTCAGTGGCGCCGTGATAAAACCGGCGAACAAGCGACGACCACGGCAGAATTAAGTGGCATTGCCATCGATACAGGAGAAAAATCATGAGAATTGCTTTGTTTAGTGATACCTTTTACCCCAAAAACGACGGTATGTCCACTAGCACGCAGCATCTAGCTGCGCACCTCGCCAAACTCGGACACGATGTCTTGATCGTCGCTCCGCGTTGTCGCGGTGGCGGTTGTACCAAATTTAGCATTCCCGGTGTCCAAATTTACTGGTCACGCTCTATTCCTGCTGGTTTTTACCCCGATCTCCGCTTGGCCTCTTGGTCGCCAGTGCTGCATCGCACACTTAACCAATTTGATCCCCAAGTCATCCACGCGATGTCGCCGATGCCCATCAGTCTCACCGGTATCGCTTATGCCAAAATGAATCATTTGCCAGTGGTCATGACGTTCCACACTTATTTTATGGACGGCGAGTATCTCAAAGTGGTGCACATGGATCTCGGCAGCAAACTGATGTCTGATCTTGGCTGGGATCTTGCCAAAACAGTTCACGCTCGCGCCGACGTCACAGTGGCACCAACTGATTTCGTCGCTCACGATCTGCAGGCACATGCTTTTAAAGAACCGATCGTCGTTATTCCGAGCGGCGTTGAGATTCATGCTCCCACGGTTGATGTCAACGCTGTCGAAGGTTTGCGTCGTCGTTGGCACTTAAATGGTAAACGTGTTTTGGTCAGTATTGGTCGGGTCAGTGTCGAAAAAAATATTCGCGGTTTGCTACGTGTTTTCGCCACTTTACTGCCTCAGCATCCAGAAACACATTTGGTACTGATTGGCGATGGACCAGATTTACCAGCAGTCAAAAAATTCGCCGCGCAAAAAAAATTGACCAACAATGTTACTTTTGTGGGTGACGTTCGCCATGATCAACTTTTTACTGCTGGCTATTATCAGTTGGGAGAATTTTTTGTTACCGCCAGTCTCAGCGAAACTCAAGGCATGACCAGTCTCGAAGCGCAGATGTGCGGCTTACCGGTTGTGGATTATAAGTCCAAAGGTTTGCCTTTTGTGGTGGGCGACGCGGGCGTACTCGTATCCGAAAATGATGAAATGGCGATGAGCGCAGCGATTGTAGATTTACTGGAGCACCAAGAAAAACTCGCTGCTTTGCGTGCACGATTGACAAACAACCTTGCACGTTTCGACATTAATTGTACAACGCAGAAAATGGTGGAAACCTACGAATTGGCGGCTATGATTAATCGCGACAAGTAAAAATAAAATTTAATTCGACTAAAATTAGTCGAGATAAAAACCGACTCTACCAGGCATATTAGCTGAGATAAAAATTTAATTTGACTAAATTTAGTTGACATAAATTGCGTTTTGTGTTAGAATCAAACTCATGATAAAGCTTTTCAAACGCCAACCTAAAGTTAAAGTTGCCGTCACCAGCAGAGATTCGCGCTGTGCCGTTTCGCGTGCTCGCACTAGCAAAAAGCAAGTTGTGCAACAAGAACAACGAATTTTGTCTGCATTGGCAAAAGGTTACGTCACGCCATCCGCTGTGGCTGCTTATACAAAAATTTCTGTAGCCACTGTCCGTGTGCGTCTTAAAAACATGGTCAATAAAAATTTGATTTGGATGGATTATGCCGGTCCAATGACGAGTTATTATCCTACTGCCACACACAAACGCCGTTAAGGTTTAGTCTGCTTGCCAGTCATAGTCAGCAAAATCAGACAAAAGTGAGGTATAATAAGCGGTATGAACGTCTGCGCAAAAAAACAACGTGCCATTAATGTTTTTGTCTGGCTACGTCGCCGCTGGTGGTCGTTAGCATTGCTATCTTTGGGTGCTTTTTATTTAATCACTCGCTTGCTTGCGCTCACTCGTTTACCAGTTTTTGCCGACGAAGCGATTTATATTTATTGGTCGCAACTTGCAGCTTCCGATTGGCAACGTTTCGCTTTTTATCCGCTCAATGACGGCAAAACGCCGCTGCTGATTTGGCTGATGATTCCGTTGCAATTTTTATGCCGAGATCCGCTTTGGGCAGGACGACTGGTCAGTGTTATTTTTGGCCTGGGTCAAATTTACGTCACCATGTTGATCGTTTCACTTTTTAGCACCCGGCGGCGTTATCGCTTATTAGCAGGCTTGCTCGTGATCATTTCTCCGGGGCTGTTACTCAATTCACGCCTCGCTCTGATGGACACGGCGTCCACATTTTGGGTCAGTCTCACCTTTTATCTTGCTTACCGCGCTCTCGCGTGTAAACTCACCAACGAGCGTCACTTGCGTTTTGCACTCAAGCAACACTGGTGGCTTTTGGCGCTGGCTGCAGCTGTTAGTTTTGGTGCCGCGCTATGGACGAAGTTTTCCAATGTTTTGCTCTTGCCAGTACTCGCGACGTTGCCTTTTTATTTGCTCACGATTACAGATTTGTGGAATTCCAAAAAAACACGCCGCAATCGCGCTTGGCGCGACGTCGTTTGGATAGTAACAGTTTTGGGCGGCATTGGTTTTTTGGGTTTGTGCCTTTTTGCCACCCTCAAACTCACTCCTGTCTTCTCGCAACTTTTTGCTCGCGGCGGCGATTTTCTTTACCGCTTCCCTGAGTTTTTCCAAGAGCCTTTCAGCATCATGGCGCGTGGATGGCAACTTTTTGTCCGTGTGGCGGTCAACTACTGCGGCAGTTTGCTTTGGTGGGTGAGTGTGGTCTTAGCGCTTGGACTGGCTATTGCTCGTCGTCGTTTCCGACCGTTGCTACTTTTACTTTCAGGACTTGCCTACTGTTTGCCGATTATTATTTTGGGTAAAGTTGTTTATCCGCGCTATTTTTTGCCTTTGTTGCCATTTGTGATTGCCTCTTTTTGCGTGGCACTTTCAATGTTACGGCGACCCAGTTTTGTACCATTTAAAATTGTTTTGGTGTCGCTTTTGCTTTTAATTGGCAGCTTCGATCTTTATTTACAACTAACGGCTTTAGAAAAATGGCCACTCTTGGCAGAAGATCGCGTTCAGTTGATCGGCGAGTGGTCTGCGGGCTACGGCATTCGAGAAACAGTCGCCTTTTTGAGTGAACGTGCCCAAACACGGCGTCTGCTCGTTCTCACAGAAGGACACATTGGTACTTTGCCGGACGGCCTGCAAATTTATTTGTGGAAAAGTCCCGTTCGCAATAATCTGCGCATCGAAGGTTTAGGCGCTCCGCCAGTACGCAATTTTGGCGATTGGCCAGAAATCTTTGCTGATTTTGATGAAGTCTATCTCGTTGTCAACTCGCATCGTTTGGAATGGGATGAAGCTACAACTCCGGGAGAATTAGTGGCCGCTTATCCGCGCCCAAGCAGCGATGATCCAACTTTACAAGTGTGGCGCGTTCGTTAATTCGACTAAAATTAGTCGAGATAGAAATGCAGTTTTCCAGGCGTATTAGTCGAGATAGCAACTTAATTCGATTAAAATTAGTCAATATAAAATCACCATCTTTTAGCATTGATAATTTATTGCGGTTTCTCTTTACACAATACTTATCATATGATATGATAATCTCATGAAAATTAAAATTGCATACGAAAAAGTAGCCAAAAGTTTATGGTGGTTGGCAACAATTTCCCATTTTACGATGCTGGTAAGCCTGGCGCTTGTTATTTTAACATTTATCTTTGACAATAGCATTCAGGCCTCACTCGGTGCTGCGAGTCTGCAGCGTCTTGAAAGCACACTGGCTTACGTTTTTTTTGCGAGCATCGTCACCATGTTTTTTAGCAACTGTCTTTACGCGAATATGTTCAAAAACAAACCTTGGTACACCGTTGCCAATATCGGTATTTTCTATACCACTGTCCTCATTATGTTGTTTTGTGCCGCCCATTGGAATATCTTGCCAACTGGCTTTTTGGACGACAATTTTGCGCCAGTAGTGTTGGTTGTTTTTCTTGGTGCCTATTATGCCAGCTCTATTGCCGTTGTGGGCGTTGCCAACGTTCGTCATCACTTAGTCAAACTTGCTAGTACCATTACTATCATTACCATGATTATTAATTTTGTGCTCCTTGTGGCCGGCGTTGGGATTCTCAGTCGCTTCTCGCAATTAAATGACACTCAAGCGCTGTGGCTGTTCATTGGTTTTTCTATCAGCGCCACTCTTTTTGTTGGTGATGTCGTTGGGTTTGTCTTTTTTCGCTGGCAGACTCGCTATTCTATTCCCACATCAAGCGATTTTAGCGACAAAGAAATTACTGTGCTCAGACGTCGCATGCGCCGTTGTATTATGATACCCACCATTGCGATTATTGTTGTTAATTTGATTGGTTTGGGGCAGCATTTAAGCAGTCAGAAAAATAGTCAATCTGTCGCTACACCCAATTATAATTTAGTTGAGGTAAAAAATTAATTCGACTAAAATTAGTTGAGATAGAAATGTACTTTTCCAGGCATATTAGTTGAGATAAAAATTTAATTCGACTAAAATTAGTTGAGATAAATTTGCCAAATTTGAGTGTCTTATTTAGCTTCTGATGCTTCATGCCAATCTAAAGCCAAAAGTTGCGGCGAGCGGCGACCGTTATATTCGTTGATTTGCAGTTGTCCCAAAACTTGCAGTACCGCACCATTTTTTGGTGGCACGATGTCATGATCACGATAATTCCACACCAAAACATTTAAAAAGCGTCGTCCAGCGCACATCAAATCCACTCGTAAATGCTGTTGCTCGCTGCCAAGTTGACGGACGCCAAAAACTTTCGCTGTCACGACAACTGCAATTTCCGGATTGCCGGGACCAAAAGGCTCTAGTTGCTCTAAAAGTGCTGGCACCAATGGGTGGAAAAGCACTTCTGGCGCCACTTCCGTTTCCGCGGTGAGCGTGGGAATTAATTGTTCATCGCTAATTTGAGTATTAGCACACTCACGCATTGCATCCATGACTGTTTTTAGCATTTCGGGTCGCAAGCCGAAACCGGCGGCCATCGCGTGACCACCAGCATCAAGAAGTTTTGCGCGAAATTGGCGGATGAAATCAGTAATATTAAAACCTTCGATCGACCGTGCTGAACCTTTCGCAACTTCCTTGCCAATTGCAATTGCCAGTGCTGGGCGGTGATACGTGTCCACGAGTTTACTCGCGATCAAACCAATAATACCTTCGTGAAAATTCTGATCTGCTACGATCACGATTTTATCCAAATGCTCAGGGTCAATTTGTGCGCACGCCAACTCAAACATCTCGTTGGTGAGTTCTTGGCGTGAGCGATTGACGTTGGAAAGTGTCGCTGCTAGTGTCTTCGCATAAGCCAATTTGTTGGTGCACAAAAGCCGCAGTGCTTCTAAGGTGTTGGTGAGCCGACCAATCGCATTGATGCGCGGTCCCAGGCTAAAACCAATATCGTGCGTACTCAACGAGGCTTGTTTTAACCCAGCAGCTTGACACAAAGCGACGATACCGGGACGTTTACTTTGACGCAATTGGACAATACCCGCTTTGACAAGTTGACGATTAAAACCAACAAGCGGCACTTGATCCACAATTGTCGCCAAAGCAAGTAAATCTAACCAGCTTTGGGCTAGTTTTTGCGCTTTTGGGTCGCCCAAAACTTTTCGCCCCAGTTGCCACATCAAAAACCACGCGACACCAGCACCAGCAAGAGCTGTAGTTTGCACGATCGCGAGACAAGGCAGTTTTTTTTGTGTTTGATCAGCTTGGTGATGATCGGTCACAATCACATCAATGCCCCGCTCGGCGCAAAATTCAAGTGCTGGCCGGGCTGTGATACCGTTATCCACCGTGATAATTAAATCTGGCTGACTAGCGGCACAAATCTCTTCAAGCGCTGTCACCGACATCCCGTAACCGTGACGAAAACGATGGGGGATGAACGGTGTTGCTTGAATTCCAATTGTCTGCAAACCTTGCCACGCAATCGCGCTCGCGCCATTGCCATCAACGTCGTAATCGCCAAAAATCAGCACTTTTTGCTTTTGTTCGCGCGCTTGCAAAATTCTTTCAAGCGCGAGTTGCAATTGGGTGGGGTCAATTTTTAAATTTTCCGGTGTTAACTCACGCCAATCAAGTGTTTGCGTAAGGTCACGACTTGTCCAGTGACGATTGGCTAAAATTACATCTTGAAATTCATCAATCCGATTCACAACGTGTTTGTTTAAAATTTGCCAGCGAGTTGAGACTTTCATGTTGGCGATTATAGCACGAAAAAGCGGAAATTTGCTCGTTCAATTAAGCAAAAAATCGGTTATAATACGTTATCTTGTCAAGTTAAAAAGAAGTTAAAGAAAGGCGCACACAGCGAGAAATTTGTATGCCTCCGTCCCTAACTTTGCCCACATCTGCACTTTACATCATCTACTGCCTCAAAAAAAGCGGCTATGAGGGCTTTCTTATCGGTGGCAGCGTGCGCGACGTTTTAGCCAACGCTTTGGGTTACTATCAAACTAATGCGCCAATCAAAAGTGACGATTTTGACTATACTACCAACGCTCGCCCAGAGCAAATCATGACAGTTTTTTCTAAAAGTTTTTATAAAAATCAATTTGGTACGGTGAGTATTACACCGCAAGATTTGCGCGAGCTTATGGGTTTGCCACCAGAAAAGGAAACACCGGTGGCTAATAATGTGCGTGTTGATCGGATTGATGTTGGTTCTGCCACTCGACTTCACGAATCGTTGACGCTGCCGCAATATCCCACGATTGCTCATCCACTTAAAAATTACGAAATTACTACCTATCGTGTGGGTGAAAAATATGAACTCAACAATCGCCAGCCCAGTCATCTTGAATGGGGAGAAACAATTTTTGAAGACCTGACGCGGCGCGATTTTACCATCAACGCGTTGGCACTGACTTTTCCGTTGCCATTTTTGGAACAGATTTTTTCGCAATCGCAATTTCCGCAGACACTCACCGTCGCGGAGTCTGACTATGAATTAATTGATGCTCACCACGGTCTTAATGATTTGCGTGACAACTTGGTGTGTACCATCGGTGTGCCCGATGAGCGTTTTCAAGAAGATGCACTGCGGCTTTTGCGTGCTATTCGCCTCAGCGTTCAGCTGAATTTTGCTATTGAAGAAAATACGTATGAAAGCATTAAACACAATCATGAACTTTTAACCACCATTTCGTTTGAGCGTATTCGCGATGAACTGCTCAAAATTCTTGCTAGCGATTACCCTAAAGAAGGAATCATGCTTTTGGACGAAACTGGCTTGTTACAACACATTATTCCGGAATTACTCGAAGCTAAGGACGTGGCACAATCCGGTCATCATCTGACGGACGTTTGGGTACATTCGCTGGACGCGCTCGCCTCGTGCCCTAGCCCAGATCCGATTGTCCGTTTGGCGACGCTTTTACATGATATCGGCAAACCTGCCACACAAGCAATGACCAACGGTCAATACACATTTTACCGCCACCAAGTGGTAGGCGCACATCTCGCCAAAAAAATCGCTCGCCGTTTACGTTTGCCGCACGAGCAAGTCGATCGCATTTTTACTTTAGTTCGCCATCACATGTTTCATTACGACTCCAACAACACCGACGCTGCAATCAGGCGTTTTATGCGTCAAGTAGGTTTGGAAAACCTCAATGATATTCTTGATTTGCGTGAAGCCGATCGCCTCGGTAGTAATGCCCGCAAGACTAGCTGGCGTTTGGAAGAAATGAAAGCGCGCATGATCGAGCAACTTCATCAACCGCTGCAGGTGCGTGATTTGGCCATCGATGGCTACGATTTAATGTCAACTTTTAATCTCAAGCCCGGTCCCATTTTAGGTACAATTCTCAACCAATTATTGGAAGAAGTGCTTGAAGATGCTAGTTGCAACGATAAACAAAAACTGCTTGCGCGAGCACAAAAAATTTTGGCCGAAACGGAAGCATCACACACTTAACTTGAAATTAAATTCTACCCAATTAGACTAGCGACCGACCGGTCATTTCTGCTGGAATTGGTAGCGCCATTAGCGTACAAATTGTCGGTGCTACATCTGCCAAAAGTCCATCGGTGTGTGTTAATTCGGTAATTGTTTCATCGGGGGTGACCAAAATGCACGGTACGGGATTGGTAGTGTGCGAAGTCTTTGGTTCACCAGTTGTTTCATCAATCATTTCCTCAGCGTTGCCGTGATCGGCAGTGATGATCACGTGGTAACCATTAGCAACTGCTACGGGCACGACTTCACTTAAAGCCTGATCAATCGTTTCCACGCCGACAATCGTCGGCGCAATTTTTCCAGAATGCCCAACCATATCGGCGTTGCACCAATTAGTAGCAATAAAATCATAATGACCGTCTTTCAGTTCTGTGATCAAACGCCTCGCGATTTCCGGCGTGCGCATATATGGCTTTTCGTCGTGAGTTTTAATGTCGGAGTAGGAGTCGATCATCATCCGGTCTTCACCCTCGAAAGCGCTTTCACGCTTAGCGTTAAAAAAGAAAGTCAAATGCGCGAATTTTTCGGTTTCTGTGACCCGCAATTGCTTTTTACCAGCCCGTGATAGCACCTCGCCCAAAGTGTGAGTTATGTTTTCTGGTTCAAATGCCACTAACACTTGATACTCCGGTTTGTATTTGGTCATGGTCACGAATGCTAAATCTTCTTGATCTTTAATTTGATCTCCAATTAAATAGAAGGTTCCTGGGA
>CAYQLH010000020.1:0-1805 GCA_964418385.1 uncultured Pseudomonadales bacterium | reverse complement strand
TCCGTTCTGTCAACTGTCTGGTACGATCATTGCGGAAATTAGCAAAAATCACGGCGTCATGCGTGGAAATAGACCCAACTTCGCCGTCATGATTAATTTCAATCAACGCTGGTTCGATAAACTCGTCGGTCACCCCACGCTTGTAAGCGTCGTCAATCGCTTCTTCAATTGAGTGAAAGCGATGTGCACCGTCAGCCCTGCCTTGTAAGACATCAAATGTTTTATCGGTACGCTCCCAATTATGATCACGATCCATGGCGTAATAACGTCCAGAAATCGAAGCAATTTGCCCCAAACCAATTTCGGCGATAAAAGCCTCCAACTCTTGAACATATTTTTTTGCTGTTTGCGGCAAAGTATCACGACCATCGGTAAACACATGCAAATACACGCGTTCAACACCGTACTCTTTGGCGGCTCGCAAAAGTGAAAAAATGTGATTTTCGTGCGAATGGACGCCACCGGGAGAAAGCAAACCTTGGATATGCAGCGTCGAGTGATTTTTTTTGACGTGTTCAAACGCGCTCACAAAAGCTTGATTGCGGAAAAACGTTTTATCGTCAATCGCGTGATTTATTTTTACCAAATCTTGGAAAACAATCCGCCCACTGCCAATAGTCAAGTGATTAACTTCCGACGTCCCCATTTGTCCTGCTGGCAAACCCACTGCTTCGCCAGATGCTTGTAAGCTTGCCACGAGTTTTCCAGCCATTAATTGATCGTAATATGGTGTGTGTGCTTGAGTCACTGCGTTGCCGGGACCAGCTGGTGCCAATCCCCAGCCATCCATAATAATCAAAAGGACCTTACTTGTTTTTGACATTTTTCTTCTAATTCGCGTGACGATTAAAAGGAAATTGTGCGTATTCCGCTCGCTCACCTAGTTCACGCTCAATCATCATCAAACGATTATATTTCGCAATTCGTTCGCTGCGGCTGGCAGAGCCAGTTTTAATTTGGCCAGTGCCAGCGCCAACCACAAAGTCAGCAATAAACGTATCTGCGGTTTCGCCAGAACGATGCGAGACCACCGCGGTATAATTGTGCTCACGCGCTAAATTAATCGCTGCGATTGTTTCTGAAACCGTGCCAATTTGATTAAGTTTAATCAGAATTGAATTAGCAGCACCCAGCTCAATTCCGTGTTGCAAACGTTTCGGATTGGTGACAAAAAGATCATCACCGACAATTTGGAGACGGCTACCAAGTAAATGAGTTTGAATCACGAAACCATTCCAGTCATCTTCTGCCAGACCGTCTTCAATGGAAACAATTGGATAATTGTCAAGCCACGTTTCGTATTTGTCAATCATGCCGCCACTTGTGAGGTTGGCGTTTTCGGTCGCAAGATGATAGACTTGTTTTTGTGCATCGTAAAATTCACTTGCAGCGGGGTCAAGAGCAATGCAGACGTCTTCACCAGGACGATAACCAGCAGCTGCAATCGCATCTACCATCAGTTGCAGTGGCGCTTCATTGTTGCCAAGAGAGGGAGCATAACCGCCTTCGTCGCCTACCGTCGTGGCAAAACCTTTTTCTTTGAGGATTTTGCCCAAAGTGTGAAAAATCTCTGCTCCCGCGCGCACGGCCTCACAAACCGAGCCGCGTCCAATCGGCATTAGCATAAACTCCTGCATATCAGACGACTTAATGGCGTGTTTACCACCGTTGAGGACGTTCATCATTGGAATCGGCATCACGTAACGATCGGTGGGTCGACCGAAAAGTCGCGCCACATGCTCGTAAAGTGGTCTCCCAGCTTGGAGCGCGCCCGCCTTGGTAATCGCCATTGAGACTGCCAAAAT
>CAYQLH010000019.1:0-14624 GCA_964418385.1 uncultured Pseudomonadales bacterium | reverse complement strand
ATTGGTGTAAACTGTCAGCGAGCGGGCGTAGGCGTCAGCTTTGGCGTAGGAAAGACCTTGAAGATCCATTGCTTGGCGCACAAGCTGCCAGTGTAAGAAACTCGGGCGACCTTCGTTGACATGGTAAAGCGCCGGTTCGATGTGAAGAGCGTGGAGAGCTTTGACGCCGCCGATGCCCAAAATCAGCTGTTGCTTGATAATTTCTTCCTCGGTGCCGGCGTAAATCGCCCACGCCTGACGGCGTTCGTGCTTGTGATTGTACTGGTTGTCGGGATCGAGCAGATAAAGAGTCACGGTTTTGCCGATCTGGCGCTGCCACACTTGCACCCACAAATCCACTTGCGTCAAGTGCACTTGGACCACCAGCGGCTCGCCGCGACTGTCGCGGACCAGGCTCAGCCCGTGCTCCTCGGGCACGAAATCCACATTTTCCTCCACTTGCTTGCCTTCGGGGGTGATCGTTTGCCGGGCGTCCTCGCCTTTGTACAAAAGCCCGACGCCGACCATATTGATGCCCATATCGGCGGATTGCTTGAGGATATCACCGGCCAAAACGCCGAGGCCTCCAGCGTAGATGGGCAGTCCAGAGTCAATGGCGAACTCCGCCGAAAAATAGGCGACGGGGTTTTGCGGGGTGAATTTGTTGATCATAAGTCTTTCTTTATCCTTCAAGGGTCATTTTAGCGAAAAAAACAGGCTTTGTCAACTGCACGGTTGCACGTTTTGGCGACTTAAAAGTGGCTGTTTTTGCACGTTTTGGCGACTTGTGAGCGTGATCACGGTGTGACGGTGAAATTGATGGCAGGAGTGATGATCTCAATATCCACTCTCTCATCATGATCGTTGGTTGCAGTGCCAGAAAAACGGTAACAAGGAATCGCTTGAGCTTGTTCATCATCAAGCCGGTATTCAAGCTGAACTGATTCTAAAATTACGTTTACAAGGGTAACTTTACTGTCATCTTCATCGCTAATATACGAGATGTAATAAGCGTTTCCACCGTAAATATTACTAAGCGCTTTATCAATGTTGATAGTTTTGTATGATTTAATCTGATTGATGCTATACAAATTCAACGGTGCTTCGAGAACTGTTGGTTGATAATCGCTGCCAACAGTTACCATGATTTGATCAGAACCATAAATACGATGAAAAATTGGAAAATCCTGATAAGATAAATTGTAGTATGCAACCATTTCAGTGTTAACGCTTTCATCAATCTCTTCTTCAATTTCGTCGTAAAGATCAGCATATTGTACATCTTCAAATGTCTCAATAACCTCATCAATATCAGTGTCGATATATCCATTTAATTCTTCATTCATCAATGATGAAGACGACAATTTAGGCTGAACATCCTCTCCAATATAAATCTGGTTAACAAGATTGTCCGCCGCTATTTGTGCAGTAGCTTGATCTATTTCACGAACAGTATAATCTGGATTTTTCATTAAAAGTTGGACAATATCATCAAAAACATATTTGCTACAGTTACCACTGCCGGCGCAATATGCGTCAAGACTTGATAACCAAGAGCTGTTATTTTTTTCGGTGATACTCAAAAGTCCTTGTTTTTTTGGAAAATCATCTATTGTACCTGTAAATTTTGGCTTTGATGAAAGTTGGATAACAGGTACATAATCTGGTTTGGCAAAAAAAGTTGCCGAAATTTCTAAACTTGGACCAACAAACAAATTATATATTTGCAAGATAATGACAAACGTAACTATGATTGTAAGTATGATTGTGATAATTCTAACAGTATTATTTTTTTTCATATATTTATTACCAATTACAATTTGCATTGCGCGATTGCGGTCCGCCTGGAGATGCATTGCTAATATGTGTACTGCGATCTCCTTCAATATATCCATATCTCGGTGCAGCGTTATTAGGGAAAAATTCTTGAAGCACGTTGGCATTAGAAGAAGTTTCAAAATGTGTATGAGGGCCTGTATTAGCGCCAGTAGCGTCAGTCCTGCCAATAGTTTCACCTTGATTGATATGTATTGCTTTACCAGTACCCCATTTTGAACATACAGATCTATCAAGATGTAAAATGTTGTAACTTCGTTTGGTATCTGGGGATGTAAAAGTAACTTTACAGCCACCGCCGCAAATTAAACTCCTTGGATTAATTGATTTACCATTGAGAACGCAACTGCCACCCTTACACAATCCATGTTGATCTGCGTCCATTAATCGATTACAAGAAAATCTTCCGTTGTACGTTCCAGTACATGAGTTTTTAAGACAATTACAACCCACATCAGATCCACACACTTTTTCGTTATATGAAAAGGTATACATACCAGTCATAGGAGCTTTTACTTCAACATTTTTGCAACCAAGATCGATTTTTGAATATGTTGCTTTACTGGAACCATGAGGCCAATCGCTAGCATAACAACTACTATCGTCCACAAATGGCCAGCACATCCCCTCGCCGCCGCACTCACCCACACAAACGCTGGCCATAGCAGTATAGGACTTACTTGCGGTGCCGCCGCTGGATTTAGAATCGGTACTACTACTCGCCCCATCGCTTTCTTCTTTTTTCTCGCAATGAGCTTTGAAAGTGACGGTGTTGGTCATCAGGTAATCTTTGTTGCCAGTGTAGTTTTGATAGTAATCGACAGTAATGCCTTTTCCACTAAGCTTTTCACCCCACTGTTCTTTGATGTCCTGGCAAATTTTAGTGGAAATATCCGTAGTTTGATTACTGCAGCCCCCCTCACCCTCTTTTTTGCATTTGACCTTGATCTGATCACTGCAATCGCCGTCAAAAATTGCTGTTTGACCCTCCTTTGGTGAAATCTGAATCGTATATTTTACCCGTTTATCTGTAGAAGCGTCAGGCGGATTGCCAATCTTACTTGGTTCGGCGACTTTTTGCACGCTTAAGCACTCGTCTTCGGACTTAGTAGGTGTTGCTCCAGGACCTTGATTTTTGGCGGCGCCGCTGTCAAAAAGCCCCACAATCGCCAGCCAAATACCCGCAATTGTCAAGAAAACTGCCAGACCGGCTCCCAGCGGCACTAGCACCGGCATCAGCCAGCTCAAGGCTTGAATCGCGCGGCGGAGACGTTTGTTTAAGCGACGCAGGCTGTCAATGGCGTTGGGAAGCATTTTGGTCACCAAATTGCTGCCAAGGTCTTTGAGCGGATTGAGACCGCGTTTGGCGCCGGAGACTACTTGGTGTGCAAGTTGCCCGCCAGCGCGTGCCGGCGAAACACTACCGTCTCCCGCCGGAAGAGCGCCAGAAAGGTTGACTTTGGCGGCGCCGTCAAGCATCGACGATGTCTGACCCTCAGTGGGAGAGCCCAAACCGGTACGAGCATGAAAGTCTTGAGCGAGGGATTTTTCGCCTGGTACACCAATATTAGCATTGCTGCCACCACCAGCAAGACTAGTACCCAATCCGGCAGCGCCACCCAAGCCCACACCGCCAGCAGCGAGACCAGCCAGAGCGCGATCACTGCCGCTCTCCCCGCCAGCATCGTAAACAACGTCAGTAGCGTGAGTAGCACCGTTACTATCGGCAAAGTCGGTAGTAACTCCTGGAGCGCCACCGGCAACCGAAATGTTTGGTGGACTACCAGCGTCAGTAACTTCTCCTGCTGGCGCGGCGGTGCCACCACCGAAAAATTGTATATCAAAGTTGGAAAATGGTCTTGACTCAGCACCTGTGCTGGAATAAATCTGACCGGCAGTGGGCGCGGCGATGCTACCAGTGCCAACACTGGTGGCACTAGCAGATGGTGCCATGAAACCACCGCTAACGGCGGCGCCCGCGCTCGCAGCAGCGAAGCTGGCGGGTTCGGCGACATCAGCAAATGGAAGCGAGGGCGCCGGCACGGCAAAATTGCCTTCGCTGATTTCTGGTGGCAAATATGGCGTAGCGTCAAAACTAAAATCTCCGTATTCGGGCAAATTAATGGTCGCCGCGGTAACACTGGGCTCGGCAAGCGTTTCGAGTTGGTGCGCAAGCGCATCTAAATCATAAGTGGCAGGAGCCGCTGCCGATAAAGTCTCCAGAGGAATTAAGGTATCTGTTGGCAGAGGTGGTGCGGCTGGCGTTGGTTCGACGCCAAGCGAATGTGCAAGTTGCGATAGTTGCTTAAGCGGCATTGATTCCAGTTGACGCCGAATAGCGGCCGCGCGAGCGGCTTGCAGTTGAGCGGCGTCACGTTCGGCAGTGAGTGCCGCTTGCTCAGCCTCAAAACGAGCCTGTTCGGCCTCAAGACGTGCATTTTCTTGGTCGCCGATCATTCGTCTGAGTGCATCTTTGGAATGATCAGCTTTAAATTGCTTCAGGTGGTCAGAGCTCGCACTAGGCTCGGCAGCAGTACCGCTCGACAATTCACCTTCAGCGGCGGGTGTGGCAACACTACCGGTGGGTGCGGTGGTAAGACCGCCCACGCCAGGAGTACTGATGGTAGGCGTTGATACAGTCGTAGCAGTACCGGAAGTGACATCAGTAGTAACCGTATTGGCGTCAGTAAAACTTGTTTGATCTGAAAAATTTGCCTCACTGCTAGTCGACGTGGTCACCTCACTACCAGTGATGTCTCGAGTTAGTGCCGCTTGGTCATCGGCAAGTGTGGGCGTGTTTTCTGTTGAGGTGAAAATTGTGTCCGCATCTGGTATTTCTGAAATGGCGGCTGGTGTTTCGGCGCTAAGCGCGGCTTGATCGCTAGCGAGAGTTTCGGTGGCGCCAGCTGACGGCGTGACAACGCTGGTGGCGCTTTCTGCGACTACAGCTGCTGGCGCCACGGCGACCGCAGCCGCGCCCGAGGCAAGTTTTTCACTAAAATCTGGTGATTTACCAGTGTTTTCTCCGCGAGCACGTGCGAGTTGTTCGGCTTCGCGAGCAGCGGTGGCAGCGCGGGCGGATGCTTGTTCTTCCTCCACGCGTTTAATGCTTTCTAGGTTAGTTTGTTCTAGTGTTTCTCGCCAACGTGTTGCTTCATCAGCAAGACGAGCCTCTTCTTCAGCGTTAATTTTGTCGCGCAATCCACCTTTAGAATGTCCGAGACCAAGTTGATCTAAGTGCTTTTTAGCGGCTGAATCAGGATCTGTCGACATTTTGCTGTTAGTGGACAAGCTTGGTCCACTGACTTTGAGACTCGGTTCACTGCTTTGAGTGTCAGCGGAATCGGCATTTACCGCCGGTTCGGGATTTCGTGCAGGCACGGCTAAACCAGTTAAACCGCCGACAACACCGGCAGTAGCAGTGACAGGATTAACTTGATCGGCGCTGCCTAGATATTGCGCGTAATGCTCGCCACGGTTGGTCTCTGGCGCCGATGCTGCAGGCGTGCTCGCAGCAGCGTCAGCTGGAGTAACATTTTCGACGAAGGCAGGCGCCGAGTTGTCACTTATAGCTTGATTGGATGGTATATTATAAGCGATTGTACTTGAAGTAGTGGTGTCAGAAACTGACGTGGCAGCTGGTGCTGGCTCTGGAGTCGATGACGCGGTAACAGTAGTTTCGGCTGGCGCGGATGCGTTTGCAGAGTTGGCTGGTGTACTATAATCACTTGATGAAGCGATGTCAAAAGCTGGTGCAGGAGGCTCAACTTTTATTTCCGCGCGATCGTTGGTGGTTGAAACCGTTTCAACTGGTATTTCGACGTGTTCGTTGGCGGTGGGGACAGGTGTCGATACATCTGGCATAGCTTCGGCGAAGCGTTCTTTTTCTTGAGCGTCAATTGCTTTTTTAATCGTTTCTTTAGACTGCTCGAGACCAAGTTCGTCTAGATGTTTGTTAGTGATCGAATCAGGATCTGTCGACAGATTACTATTGGTGGACAGACTTGGTCCGTCGATTTTGAGGCTCGGTTTGTTGTTCTGAGTACTAACAGAACTAACGCTTGTGGTCGGTTCTGGCGTGGGTGCATGGGAAGCAATTACGGGTTCACGCACTGGAGAAATTGGGGACGAATTGGCGGTTACTGGTTCGGTTTTAACTGATTTAACTGGTTGCGCGACGCTTTTTTCGACCGTAGTCGTTGGCGATGTATCTTGATAGGAGGGTATATTATAAGCGGCTGTACTCGGCGCGACAGTGTCAACAGTTGGCGTGGCTGCAGATCGTTCAGATGTTGCTGGTGTTACCTTAAGTGGAGTGACGGTGCCAATGGCCGCAACCACTGGCTCATTCACGGATGACAAGATAACACCACTAGCGCTCTTTTCGTTTGTGGGCGTTGGATCAGTGTTTACATTGTTGATAATCACCGGATCCGGCGCATCATCAGCAAAAATATTTGATTGATCAGGTGAATTTTGTACAGTTGGCGGCACGTCATCGGTGATGACAGGAACGGCTGGTGTACTATAATCACCTGTGGACGCGTTCGGCGTGGAAGTGTCAGCAGTAGGAGCTGTTGCTGCTTGTGCTTGGGCAAAACGTTGGGCGAAATTACTGGAAATTTGACCAGGTATTGGTTCAGTGGACATTTGCACAGACAAATCTGGTCCGATGGGGGCATTTTGACTAGCTTGCTCAAAACGTTTGGCAAAATCCTCCGCATACGATGATGCCGAACCACTAAAACCAATGGCGGAATTGATTGGTGTACTATAATCGACCGTAGAGACGGTTGGCGAGGGAGTGTCAATGGTGGGAGTGTTGAAAATTGTCGAATTAGCCTCAGTTACGCCTGGAACAGCAACGCTAGCAAACGTTGGTGCGGGCGCAGTACTCGGCGCTGACACCGAAGAAATCGGCGAAGCAGATGTCGCCATTGAAACAAAAGCAGTCTGTGGAGGCGGTGTGACCGGATCGATTGGCATACCATTATCGACTACAGGCGCAGCAGAAGAGACATCAGTCACTGGCGTTTGAAAATTATCTAATGGTGCTGAATTGCTCGCGGTGGCTGTCGGAAAATCATTTGGCAACGTGGGTAACGGTAAGTCGTCAGATATGTCACCGCCACCAGAAATAGCGCCAAAAACAACACCCTCATTTTGGGCTCGTCCATCCGTCGGATCATTCCGCAAATCGTCTGTCAATGACGGCATAGGTTGTATTATACCCTAAATTCTCGGTTTTAGCTAGGTCACGAAGGTTATCAAATGAGAAATTTGGGCAAAATCGCTAAATTTTTAAGTTAAAATTTTACCTGTAAATCAAGTAAAATTAGAATGAGCGTTAATTAAGCGGTAAAAAAGTGAAAGAATTTGAAAGAATTGTGTGGATAATAGCATCATATGCGAAAAAAATGGCTCAAATTTTTGATTATTGGCAGTGCTTTTTGGTGGCTAAGCGCAAGCGCACGAGCGAGCGGGGAATTCTTAATTGACTATTTTGAAAATTTGAGTAATTGGGATACTTACGGTGATGTCAGTTTTGCTGCTGCCGATTCGCAGACCGATCCGACCAGTACGGGAACGATGTCTTTAATAAAAAGCAACCGTTTTGACCATGTAAGTGCGCAGCCGGCACGATATTTGGGCGCCGCGATCCCACATCACGGCAATTTTGTATTTTTGTTTGAATTGTCACTTAAAAATTACACTGTCGGAGCAAAGTTCCGTGTCGAATATGCCACGTATGAAGATGGGACCAAAGATGTTTTAGTTTGCGAAGTGGTCGACAGTTTGAGCGGAAATTATTTACAGTGCGATGTTTATCGGCAGAATGCGCAGGGTGAAGAAACTCTGCTGCCACTGACGGTGCGACCACAATTTTTGCACAACACCGTTGACGATGGCGCGCACGTGATGATTCTGATCCGCCGACGAAAAGATTATCACATTTCAATGGCAAAAACATACATTGAAGTTTTTCCAGCAGACAAAAAAGAGCCGCTTTCCGGAATGTTTTGGCCTTATCTTTACGACTACGAAGAAGCAGAAATTGCACCGGTGCATCCGCGCTTTTATATCGGTGCTAACGATGTGCCACCAAGTAGTATGGCCACACTGAACATTCATCGCGTGTGGTATGTGCCGGAGGATTATCTTTTTGATAATAAAGTGCGTGAACTATCACAACGAGACGAACGCTGGAAAGATGAAATTTTGGGGCACACCAAAGATCAAACGATCGGTCAAATAGGTTGCTTGCTCACAAGTATTACCATGCTTTTGAATTATCACGGTTATTATCAATTTGCCGATGGTAGCCAACTCACACCGGCAACGCTTAACAATTGGTTAAAAAACCAACCCGACGGCTACATCAACAAAAATTTGCTTAATATTGCCGCGGTAACACGGTTGTCAAATTATTTGTACGAGTATTATCGGAGTGTACACCACGTACGCTACCCAAAACTGGAATATCATTATCACGGTGGTGATAATGCAACGACCGCTTTTCCAGAAACAAGGATTTGGCATGAAGAGCCATATATTCAGGAAATTCCTGGGCATTTTTACGTAGGCAAAAGCTACAGCTTGACTGAGGGCATCGGGATTGTGGATCCATTCTACAGCGATCATAAAAAAGCTTATGGCAGTGAGTACTCAATGCGGCGCCTTGTCCCCTCTTTTACTGACCAGAGCTATTTGATGGTTAATGTAATTGGGCAAGCAAAAGTGGATGCTTATGCTGATCAGAAAATAATTGCAACAGTGCAAAGAGCGAATTTGTATGATCCGGAAACTGACAAAGTCATTGGTCAACAGTTGTTGTTGCCTAAGCCCGCAAGTGGTGACTATGCTTTTTTGCTTGATAGCGATGACGACAACGCTAAATTTAATCTTTTTGCTTACAATATCGAAGGCAATGTCGCCACGTATCACCCGGAGATGCTCCGAATTGACGGCTCAACGTATTTAGAAATTAGCTATGATCGCACTGCGAGCGGCGAAGCAATGCTGACATATGAAGAACTGGAGCCGTGGGAAGTGCTATGGTACGACTCGCGCTGGGAATACGCTTTCACGCGCTACCGCGTGGAGCAGTTGGTGACAACACGTGATTGGGCGAGTTTATCGTTGGTGCTAACTGACTTTCGCGCGCGAGGTTGGCTAACTGCGGAAATTGAGACGCGCTTGCGCGCTTATATGGAAGCAGAGCAAGCAAAAGATGCTCAAATGTCGTCTGGCACGTAAACAGTGCCAGAAACTGTAGGCACAATGTCTTCTGAAGAAAATGCCGATTCTACGTTAAAATTTCCAGCTTCGTCAATGATGTCTTGTGGGACACTGGTTTCTGGTTGTTCGTCAAGCAGCGTGTAGTGCGAACGGTACGTGAGGTCGTCGCTCAAGTAGTCCACAGTTTTGAGCGTGTGTGAGACAGTGTCAAAGTAAAAAATGTATTTGCCGTGCGTGGTGGAGTCATATGCTTCCAGTTGACCGGGAGCAGTTTGGTGCGGCAGCTCGTCTAAAGTCCAAATTTGAGCGTAAGTACCGTTTTTGGCGATTTCATCGTCACTAAGTGTCGACTTTAAATACATCCAGCCCACATCGTAATACGCATAAGTGGTCATGGTTTTGGCGTCGAGATCGTAAACGGTGTATGAAGGCGGAAAATCGCCGGCGCTGGTTTCGTCATGAGCGATCAAAGCCTTAATTTCTTGATTGACAAGGGTGCTGCTGGCACTACTTTCCAACAATGTGCTGACAAAAAGTTCCGGGGTGCGTGAAACCTTAGTTTTATAAATCTCGGTCAAAGTGTAGGGTTCGCCTTTACTTGTTTTATCGTCGATGCTCATTTGCGAATTGACGGTATAAACCCAGGCTCGGCGTGAGGTTAAATCGTTTAAACAAGCTTTTTCTTCACTTTGCTGGAACATCCACGGCAAGTCTTCACCGGAACGGCGAGCAGTGTATGTCATCCAAACGCCGCAAACTATCAACACCACTAGAGCCAATCCCAAATATAAGATGCGTTTGATACACGTTTTCATAAGGCATATTTTATCACAATTTTGCTCTAAATTTGCTTTGAATCAGGTGTTTTGTTCCCAAATTTGATGCATCGCTAAAAACTGGGTCTTGACAATAATTCAAGATCTTGTATAATAGTGAGCTAAGATGCAAATGCAAATGATTATTAGCAAACCTAAAACAGCGCGTCTCGGTGACGTCGTTGCTGTCGTTAAAAGGGGGTGTTGCTAGGACACATTTGTGAAATAGAAACAACGCCCCTTCCGAAAAAAGAAGGGGCTTTTTGGAGAGATATAAAGTAGAAAAGTAAAGTAAAAAAGAAAGGTAAAAATGACAAATGTCAAGACCGAAACCACTGCAACCACTGCGACTAAGGCACAGGCGCAGGCAAGACCGCGACAGGAGGATTCTCGGTATATTGACTTGCAGATCCGGGCGTTGGGTCGCTGGAACGAGCAAATGACCGAAAGAGTGATCACTCGCCAAAACGGTTACGCCAGCTACTCGCTGCTGAAGCTGATGATGAGTCGAGATTTGGGCGCTTGATCAGCCCTTCTCGATTTCCCAGACATGAGAACCGAATGCGTCCCACGCAATTCGGTTTTCATCTGGCTTAGAAGGATCAAATTCTTGCGTCACCGCGTAAAAGAGTGTCATTGGACGTTCAAATGGGTTGCCGCAACCATGAGCAACGCCTTCTGGAATGACGAGAGCGAGGTTTTTACCAGCGCCCAAAACGAGTGTCATGTGCTGATCGAAAGTGGGTGAATCTTCGCGCAAATCGTGCAGGTTGACAAGCAAACGGTCATACGGCGGGCAAAACCACAAATCTTTTTGATGCTCATGATAATGATAGGCTTTGACACTACCACGAAGCACGTAAGACCAGTTAAGTTGTTTGATGGGAAAATCTTGCTTGACACCTTTGACTTTGCCATCATTGTAACGTAGAATTTCAGCAAAGTTGCCGTCGGTAGTAGAAAACCAGCGACTTTCCACCAGTTCCACGCCCTCGATCATGGTGCGCGGAGCGTAGCTTTGGGTGGTTTGAATGTCTAAATATTTTTGAGCGACTTTCATTGTTTCTTTCTGGTTAATTTTTTAACCTAATTGCACTTTGGCGATGGCATCGCGAACGTTGCCGAATTTGAAATCCAAAATTTCACGCAAACGCTGAACGTCAAGCGCAGTATTGCGCTGGTACGGACGGGCACTGGTACGCAAATACGCTTCCAAGTCACCAGGTTTAACGCTCGCACCTAAGTGCAAAATTTCATTGACTGCACAAGCGAAATCGTAATCCGACCAACTCTCGCCACTACTGGCGTGATAAATGCCCGTGGGCTGCGCGCGCAAGCAAAAATCCATCACTTTTACCAATTCTTCGATGACTGTGGGTCCGAAATGGTGCTCGGTGAATTGTGGGAAAAGTGTGCCTGCACGTAAACCGTTGATGACCCGCCACAAGGTGTCCACCTTGGGCGAGGGTCTGAAGCTAAAAGGCTGATCTATCCGCAAAATTACAGCTTTAGCGCCGCTCGTGGTGACCATTTTTTCGGACTCGTACTTGGTTTGGCCATACCATTCGATCGGATGCGGAGTGTCATCTTCCGTGTAAGCACCAGTTTTTTCACCGTCAAAAACAAACGCCGTGGAAAGATGGATCAAGTACATACCGCGCTCAGCACAGACTTGAGCGATGTTTTTGGTGCCCACCACGTTGACCTGCCAAGCGGCGCCATTTTTGTCGCCGGTTTGTTCAAAAGCACCGTTCACATTGGTGTACGCGGCCAAATGAATCATGGCGTCAGCGCGGGGTGCGGCGTCAAGGGCTTGTTTAAGAGCTGGCAAATCGGTAATATCCACGCGCGTTTCGTGAGTGGCGCCGAGCTGGATCAATTCGTGCTCACTGCCGTAGCTTTCCATAAAGCGCGCGCCCACGAGTCCGCGCCCGCCGGTAACAATAACTTTCATGCGTCCTTTCTGTGGTAGTTTTGGGCAAAAAAACCGGCGGCAGATTTTTTGAGCGGTTGCCACCAAGCTGTATGTTCGCGATACCAAGCAATAGTTTGTTCCAGACCTTCACGTAAAGTGACACTTGGCTGCCAAGACAATTCTTTTTGGGTTTGCGACCAGTCAATACTGTAGCGACGGTCGTGCCCAGCGCGATCTTGCACCCATTCGATTTTTTCTGCTGGATCTTCGCCCATGAGGGTAATGATTTCACGCACCACTTCCAGATTAGAAACGTCGCGGGTGAGCCCACCAACCAGATAGGTAGTGTTTTTGGCGCCACGCTCCAAGACGGCTTCAATGGCCCGCACGTGATCCGTCACGAAAAGCCAATCGCGCACATTTTTGCCATCACCGTAAACGGGCACTTTTTTGCCTTCGAGCAAATTGGTGATCGCCAAGCCGAAAAGTTTTTCTGGGAATTGCCAAGGACCGTAGTTATTGGAACAGTTGGTGATGGTGTACTCGAGACCATAAGTCTCGCCATAAGCACGCACCAGGTGATCGCTGGACGCTTTACTGGCGCTGTAGGGACTGCGTGGATCGTACGGCGTTTGAAGCGTGAATTTCTCTGTAGTTTCTAAAGGCAAAGAGCCAAAAACTTCGTCCGTGCTGACGTGGTGGAAATGGCGGACTTTGTTTTTGAGTGCGCTATCGAGCAAATTAAACGTTCCCAAAACATTGGTGTGCAAAAAAATCTCTGGCGTTAAAATAGAACGATCTACGTGTGACTCAGCGGCGAAATGTACCACTGTATCAGTGTTTTTCATGCACTCATCCACCACCGCCCGATCGCATATATTGCCGTGAACAAAGTGATAGCGAGGATTGCTTTCTTGATCGCGCAAGTTTTCTGGATTGCCGGCGTACGTCAATGCATCAAGGTTGTAAAGCTCGTCTTCGGGGTGCTTTTCTAGCCAGTAGCGTACAAAATTACTCCCAATAAAACCGCACCCGCCGGTGACTAAAATTTTGCTCATAATTGACTTTCTGTTTGTTTTGCTTGTAGACTCGCAGTTTCTAGCTGTAACCTGGCGGCGAAATAGCACGTGGAAAGCGAAAAACCCACTGTGGTCGCTGCCAGTAGCCACGTGACTGCTTTTTGCCGCGACCAGCCGTTCGCGGCGGTGCGTTCCACGCGCCACGGACGCTCGAGTTGCTGCCAAAACCGCTGCCAGCAAAGTGCCATTTTACTCTTTCAAATGCTTTTTGACCATTGCGTCCAGGAATTCTGGTGATTTACTGCCGCTTTCGCGCTCCAACTCCTTACCGTCGCGCTGCAAAATCATGGTGGGCAAATACTCCACTTTCCAGTCAGCAGCAAGTTTTTCTTCTTTGTCGGTGTCGATTTTGATCACCGTGAGACCGTCTTTTTTATAGAGTCGCGCCAAATTTTCCAAAACCGGACCCACCGCGCGACAATGCGGACACCAGTCGGCGTAAAAATCAATCAGGATCAGTTCGCGTTTGTGGTCTTTGAGGTATTTTTCAAATTCTTTGGTGTCAAGATGTAATGATGCGTCTGCCATTTTTCCTTTCTGCTCACAACTTAAGCATATTATATCACGCCCCGCGGTAAATGGAGGGGGAATTTCCGGCTACAGCTCCCTTCCCTCTGGTATGAACTGCGCCCAGCCTGCCCCCCCCTCGAGCGAGAGCGAAATTATTTATGCTGCACGTGTAGCATTACTATTTTCCAGGCGTGAGTGGCGAGAATTTGTAACAAATTCACACTCATGGCTCCCCCATTAAGGTAAAAATTGACGCGAAGTTGTCTTTTGCTTGAGCTGTTTTGCAACTTAAGAGACCACAAAAAAGTGTGACTAGCACACTTTTCGTCCTTTCGCATTCCGGGCTTTGACACAATCCAGTGTCGCTCCCGGACAGTTTTCTCTCCGCGACTGCGGAGCAGCGAGTCTTGACTCAATCCAGTGTCGCCCTCGCTCTATTGTGTCTTTATTATATCATAAGTTGCTTTTTTGTCAATGGAAACGTGCGGATACGATTTGAATTTTTAACAGATTTTAATGATGTGTCCTTTTTTGGTGATGACCAGCACTTTTTTAAGCCGGTGAGAACGACTGAGTTCGTATTGAATTCGCGCAATGGCACGCACGGGAGCCATTCTGGATCTTCCCAAATCAACAACCACATTGCAAGATTGCTTTTTCTGCTTTTTTAAGAATGTTTTGAATAGTATTGGCAGAGTTGCCAAGAGGACTTTTGATTTCCCAGTGTTCGTCACCGATAAGAAGATCAGCGCTTTTGACATTGCTTTGTGGACGAACAATGGTGACATCGCAGTGAAAATATTGACTCAAAAGACAAGCCACATGCAGCTCGCGTGGCGATGGGCAGGTTTGCGCAATGACGTGAAAGTTGGGAGTTTTGGGCATATCTGGTATTATACCATACAAATCAGCATCAAAACTCCCCTTGCCAGGGGAGTTTTGCGGACACACAAATAAATAAAGAAAAAGCAAATTCTTAATTATATATGCAACGTACGAGAGGAGTAAGTGAACTGCCTGTAAAACAATTTACTTGAGAATGGTCATCGTTTAGACTCATAGCGTAATTGCGAGTGATACCGTCTCCATTTGCAGGACATGCATCAGATGACCAATAAAGCGCTAAAGAAGAACCACCCCATTGAGCAGTCGTAAGCCCATGACACCATTCGCCCACTGTACCGGCGCAATCGAAGGCTCTTAGTAGATTTAAGAAATCATCTTTTGAAGGCAAACTTTGACCATTAGGAC
>CAYQLH010000018.1:0-14902 GCA_964418385.1 uncultured Pseudomonadales bacterium | reverse complement strand
TCCGCCGTTTAATAAGGATAATGCTACTGTGGTGAAAGAGGGATATTTGAGAGGTAAGGTGAACTTGTTTGGTGATACAAGCACATATCAATACTATTATAAAACTTTTACTGATAAAGGCAAGAATGCAATGACTTATGTTTTGTGTGCGAGAATGGAGTCGAATACTAACGCGAATTCCAAGAATGGTACCAATTGTACAGGTAATACTATTACTAGTGCTGACCAGTGTGAACTAGAAGCATCTGCTGACAAGTTGACCGATGCAATCAAAAAGGATCCTAATAAGTGGTATTTCTGCGTTAAAGGCGTCTAGTATCCATAAATCGCTATGCGACTGCGGGAGAGGTTGGCGGAGGCACAGGCGGCGTTTACGCTGATCGAGCTTTTGGTGGCCATAGCGGTCATGGGTGTCCTGTCGGCGGGGTTGATCAGTTTTTTGGGTAATTTTTTGAGCATGAAGTTTAACGCTGAGGCGCATCAGCGCATGCGTGAGGAAGGCACGTACGCGCTGGATCGCATCGAGTACTTGGTGCGCAACGGGATTACGCTGCCAGATATTTGTCAGAATTTGCCAGATCATGGCAGGGCAGAAGAGACTTCTGGTGAAAAAACCGAGGCAAAATTTAATTTACGTGATTTTGATAATGCCAATTTGCATATACACCGGATGCGGATTAAGTATTTTAAGGATGCTGGTGTGGGTGAAATTGTGGAGTTTGCCGATTATCCCCCTCGTACGACTCACGCTGACGCTTTTGATAATAAAGCAAAGGGTGTCAATTTAACCAAAATGAACCCTGGCTCCACAGGCAAAGCGAGTTCGAAGTTTAATGTGTCTCGTTTTGTCATTAAATGCACTCGCGACAATGTATTTTTGGATGGTTATTGGGTGCATGTGGAGTTTGACATCGAATATGGGCGACGGACGTTGGATGGGCGCGAGAGCCGGATGAATCTGAAAGAGACGTTTAAACGCGATGTGGCGGTGCGCAATACCGATCCTTTCCAACTTTAAGATTATATCCTATAATATTTAAAGTGTTCCAGACAAAATTGATACGTAATAATATATTATAGGATATTTTGCAGTTTTTCTGTCTGGATTTTTGGGGTAAAAAGTGGTTAAAGACCTATAATATTCAGGCTTTTTGGCGCATGACAGGGCAAAAACTCGTTTTGCCTCTTGCATTCTGGCAGAAGTGTGATAGAATGGAGGGCGTTGGTAGAGCGCTGAGGCTCGTATTTTTGTAGTCCAAAAGCACTTACCAGGCAGAAAAGTAACTAGCAAGGATAAATGTCAAAATCAAAATCACAAAAAATGTACGAATTGCTCAAGGAGAATCAAAAGCCGCTTTACAATGAGTTTCGCGCCGTCCACGATGCCTTTAAAGCGGATCCGGAAGCACACCGTGAGGAATTTAACCGGGTGGGTCGGGATTTTGTGGGGATCGTGCGAGCGTATGAGCGGCGGCTTTGCGGCGGGATGGAACGAACCAACCGCTCGATGTATTCCACCAACGTGTCAGAGACTTACTGGCGAGTGGTGCGTGAGGATTTCCCCTTGATCGATCAAGTGGGCGTGGTGGTCCGCAATTAATTGGCGCAGGAGCGTGAGCTGGCGTTTAACATAGTGCCACTCGGCGGTTTGCCAGTTGGCAAGGGCTGTTTTTGGATCAATGGTACCGCTAATGACGCCGGCGAGCTCGCGAAAGCCCAGTGGAGTCCGACTTAAAAGTTTGGCGTTTTCTAAAATGTCTGGCCAGGCTTCAAGAGCACGGCTGACTTCTTGGCGGCAATGCGGGTCGTGAAAGCGCTGGACGACACGGGCGAAAATTTTTTCTCGAAGTTGGTCGCGAGGGATGTTTGTCTGGCAAAAAACCTGGGTGAAAACGCGCAAACCGTCATACTCGCTTTGGACTTGCTTGGCAGTGCCGAGGCGATGAGCAAGCGTGAGCTCAATGTGGCGTACCAGACGGCGGGGATTGGCACGGTCAGAGGGGTTGAGGCGGTTGAGAGCGTCGGCGTCGAGGCGTTGCAGCCAGTCTTGGAGGGCGGTTACAGTCATATTTTCGGCGGCGAAGCGGACATTGTCATCTGGCGGAATGGCGGTGTCGTCGTTGGTTAGCTCCAGGAAACGTTGGTGACAGATCAGGGTACCACCAGAGAGGATAATACGGTCGCCGCGTGTGTGGGCGCTGAGGGCTTGATTGCGAGCATCATGTAAAAGGACGCCAAAAGACCAGTCTTCGTGGAGGTGAAGCCGGGCGAGATTGTAAACGGTGAGCTGCTGGGGGAAAGCGTTGGTGAGAGTTTGCCAAGTTTCAAGATCGGCGACGCTGAGGTGGGGAAACTCAAGATAAATCTGCCGACTGTCAAGCGAAATAACGCTCACGCGTTCGCCGTGCTCGAGCAGTTGGCGCGTGTAAGCCGCTGTGAGCGCGGTTTTGCCGCTGCCGGTGGGACCGACGATGGAGAGAATGGTGTTTTTGTCTGGTAAATACATGAGTTATACAATTTGCGGACGCTCGGCGAGCTGGTCTTTATTGATAATTTTGTCTAGAATTTCAAAACGTTGCTTTTTGACGCGGTACGGGATGTCGTCGGGGTAGATTTTGGCGGCCACCGTGCCGGGGCGCGGCGAATACATGGCCACAAAAGCGACGATGAAATTTGCTTGGTGCACCAGATCGAGCGTGTCTTGAAAATCGGCGTCTGTTTCGCCAGGGAAACCGACGATGATGTCAGTGCCGATTTGCAGATCGGGTGCGGCTTGGCGCAAGCGTGCGAGGAGCTCTAAGTAATTTTCGCGAGTATAACCGCGATTCATCCGGCTTAAAACGGCGTTGCTACCAGATTGGACGGGCAAGTGTAAATACCGGTCGATTTTGCGATTGGTCGCCATTTCTTGGATCAGTTCTGGGTAAAAATCCCAAGGATTGCTGGTGAGAAAGCGGATTTTGTGCACTTGAGGGATTTTGGCGATAGCCTGGAGGAGTTCTACGAAAGGCGGCAAACCGGTGTAGGCGTGGTACTGGCTGGCGTTGCTGGGGAGCGAGTTGGCATGAAAGTCGTTTTTGCGCTCGCCAATAGCGACTTTTTCCAGACCCCAGGAATTGACATTTTGTCCCAAAAGCGTGATTTCGTGAAAACCTTGATCTACCGCGTTTTGAACGTCAGTCATCACGTCTTGAAAAGAGCGCGAGTGTTCGCGTCCCCGGGCGTAAGGGACCACACAATAAGTGCAAAAAGAGTTGCAGCCGTAAGAGATTTGCACAAAAGCTTGAGTATCGTCTTGACGGCGAGCAGGAAAGTCAAAATTGGTCTCCCCTACTCCTTGGATGTGTGTGATAATGGGAAAGCGACGCTGCAGACGGTCGTGATAACGGTTCATGCAACCGCTTAAAGTGACCTGGGGCCATTGTTTTTTGGGAAGTTTGGCAAAATATGCTTGGAGACTGGTGAGGAAGGCGTAGGCACGATCGTCAGCGGCTTTGCGGACGGAGCAAGTATTGATGTAAATTTGGCTGGCCTGGTGCCAATCGGTAGTGGGTTGGAGACCCTGGCTTTCAAAAAAACCTGCTTGGCGTTCGCTTTCGGCTTTGTTGGCTTGGCAACCATAAGTTTTGATATAGGAATACATATTGGGTATTATATCACAAAAAAGCCGTGACGTGCGGTCGAGCCGAATTCCCGCAGCTTTTGCGGTAATAGCCTATAATAAAAATTATTATTGCATTTTTTGCGGGAAAAATAACGAGTCTGAGGTTGATTGTTGCATTTTTTGCCAGAATAAGTGAATAATTGCTTGTCAAAATGGAATTTGTTGTAGTATAATCGCAGGTGTGAAGCAGGAAAAGTGGAAAAAATACAGTCAGTGGTTGGCGGTAGGAGCGTTGCTGCTGATCGCTTGGTGGTTGCGTTTGCGCCGTCTGGGGGAAATCCCGGCAGGGGCCACAGTGGACGAAGTGAGCTATGGCTATATCGCCTACTCGCTCTCGCGCACGGGTGCCGATGAGCACGGTGTTTCCTGGCCGCTGGTATTTAAAGCTTACGGTGATCAGAAATTGCCAGGGCAGGTTTACTTGATTTTGCCGTTGGTACACCTTTTTGGTTTGAATTTGACGGCAGTGCGTTTGCCAGCGGCATTGGCAAGTTGTGCTTTGATTGTTTTGATTTATGTGATGTTGACCGGTTATGGTTTTTCTCGTTGGATCGCTGCGACAGTGACGGTTTTGTGGACGATTTCGCCAGCTCCTTTTATTTTGGGCCGGGGTGCTTGGGAAAGCAATCTGGCCATGGCGTGTTTTACCTTGGGGCTTTTAGCCTTACCGCGTTGGTGGCGGGCGCCGCGACGTTCGCGTCAAGAGTGGCTATGGTTGTGGGTGTGGAGTTTAGGCATGGCAGCGGCGTGGTATTTTTATGTGCCTTATCGGGCGATTAGCGTAGTTTTGGGTTTGACGGTAGTGGCGGGCACGTTATTGCCGTCGCTAGGTGCGCGTGAAAAATGCGCGTCGGCGTTAAGACATTTGGGTTTGGTCACAGCTTTGATTGCACCGCTTTTGATCTGGACACGCGCGAGCACCAATACCACGCGTTTGTCGCAGCTTGGCGGTGAGGTGCTTTCTGGCTTGGAGATGGAAATTAACGAAAAACGCACATTTTGCGAGTTTCAAGGTGAACTGCCGCGTTGGTGGTGCGACGCGATGTACAATAAACCCTTGATAGAAGGGCAAAAATTGGTACGGGCGGCATTTTCGAGCATTGGCGTGGATTTTTTGGCGCTTTATGGTGAGGAAAATCTGGACATGATCCAGATCCGCGGTTTTGGCGAAATTTGCTTGGCAGCGTATTTGCTGTGCTTGGTAGCGGTGATACCTCTGGCGGTGGCGTGCTTTCAGCCTCGGCATCACCGACACGCGGCAGCATTGATGACAGTGATCATGCTGGTGGTCACCTTGGGACCAGCGGTGTTGGTCGGTGTCCAAAAAGTGCGGATGTCAGCGGTTTTCCCGGTGTTGTTTTTGATTGCAGCTTGGGGTTTGGAGTGGTTGGCGAGCGTCGGTGGCCAGTTTTGGCGAGAAAATGCGCATTTTTGCGGCAAAGCGGTGATAGCGCTTGCGCTTTTGGCTTTAACCGGTTATACGGTGCTTGATTGGGCGTCTTTCCAGACAAGTTTTTTTGCTTATCACTATTTCAAAAACGATTGGCAAACTTTGGGGCACGTGCAACGAATTGATCAATTTTTGGCGGAAATGGCACCGGAGCGAATTTCTTGGCATGCAAATTATCCCGATGCACTCATGTTTTATGCGTTTGATACCGCTTTTGATCCGGCCACTTACCAGCAAAAGGCAGTTTTGGGTGAGTTGGAAGCTAACGGTTGGCAGCACACAGTGGCTTTGGGTGACAATCTGGTTATTAGTGGGCGCTCGGCTTTGGAATTGGCAGATTGTGGTCACGAGGCGACTCCAGAGGCAGGTTTACACCTGGTGGTAGAACAAGACGGCAACGTTTTGCGTCAGATTGCAGATTATCGCGAGGAGTATGAAGCCAAACAAGCGACATCAGCGCAAAGCTTGCCACCCATGCGTTCTTGGCCTATTTACACGGTCAACGGTGCCAATGTGGTGGCGGAAATTGTGGATGTGGCGTGGGTGCGCGAAGTTTGGTGCACACCCAAAGCAGAAAGTTTCGAAGAAAACACCGGTGAAGAGGGATTTTAATTGGTTTTAGTAGGTGAGCAGTCCTCTTTTGGCGCCCACGTAGCGAATGACGGAATCGGCGTTGTTGACGGCAGCCATAATGGCTTCATCCACGGAGCGTTCGTAGAGAATGGTACTGATAAAACCAGCGGCGAAAGCGTCGCCAGCACCGGTAACTTCTACGGCTTCACCGCGAGAAAGCGCGTGATAATCGGCGTATTTTTGATTGTCCACGTAAATGAGCCCGCCGGCTTCACCATCAGTGATGATTACAAATTTGAAATTTTGCAAAATTTGCGTCTGGATGGTGGGAATCAGTGCCCATTCCTCGGCGTTGACAAAAAACATGGATTGACTGGTGCGCGGGAATGTTAACGCGCCGGCGGCGAGCTGTTCGAGTTCGCGCTTTCCCGGATTCCAGGAGAAATTGAGGTCAGAATTGTCAAATGCTTTCCAAATTTCGCCTAGGGCGTTGAGATTGCCGCCGACACTGCTTAAGTGCAACCAATCGCGGGAGCGCAGGTGTTTGAGCGGAATGTCGTAGTCATCTAGCATGGCTGAAGCGCTGCGGCTGACCATGACGGTGCGACCGCCGTCAAAACCGCGTAAAATGACACTACAACCGGTTTTTTCGGCTTTTTCTTGGATGAGGTAGTGCGTGTCCACTTTTTCGCGTACCAGTTCATTTTTGATGAAAGTGGCGAATTGGTCGCGGCCGAGCTCGGCGACAATGCTGACGTCGTGACCACGCCTGGCCAAAGCGATAGCCACGTTGGTAGCGGCGCCACCAGTGGTGACGTCGTGATCAGTGATTTCAATCTTGTGACCGTAAGGTTGACACAAAAAACGTCCATCCGCGGCATCTTGTGGGGAAAAACTTTCGGAAACAAAATAAATATCGACCAAAGCGGCGCCGATCGTGGTAACTTTTTTCATGATTGCTTCATTTCTAGGAGTACTTGGTATTCTTTCTCCAGGCCTTCAATAACGGCCACGAGTTGATTTTTGTTTTCCACAATGCGGTAAGTATTGCGCTCTTTCTCACCGATCATGAAATTGCGATTGATGACGTCCATGACTTCAAACCAGAAGGAACCATACAGGACAAGCGGCTTGTGATTGCCGTAGTAGAGATGTGCGAGCAGCCAAGCGGTGGCCCATTCGGAAAGCGTGCCGGTACCACCCAAAAAACAGACGAAAATGTCGGCTTGTGACATCAGACCAAACATACGTTCGATGTAGTTTTTGGTTTGAATCTCCAGAGTGAGATGATTATCTTTGGATTGGCCTTCAAATTCGGGTAGATCTTCGGGATTATTGAGGGTGACGCCGATGATTTTGCCGCCCACAGACTCGGCACCCTGAGTGGAAGCTTGCATGACGCCTGGCCCGCCACCGTTAACGATAATTTTGCCATGTCTGGCAAGTTCCTGAGCACACTCGAAAGCTTCTTTGTAAAGGGGGTCTTCCACGGGAATATCGGCACTGCCGTAAAAAGCGACCCGTTCGAGATGCCAATCAGTTTTGAGTTGGGGGACGTAAACTCGAGTTTGTTTGAGGAAAGTACGATAATCTTGACGACGCTTGGCTAAATCTGGTGTTTTGGTTGCTGACATGACTGTATTAAACAATATTTTGTCATTCTTGTCAAATTAACGCAAAAATTGCGGTAAAAGTCAGCGTTCAAATTGGTAGAAAATGAGGTATAATGCAGGGAATTGGTGCTGTTTGCTCGGTTTTGCCTCGTAAAGTGGCAGTAAGGACTTGACAAATTGACCATTTTGTGTTATAATTATGGGGTATTATGACAAAAAAGAAATTAAGATTATTAACAATAATTGCTGGTTTAGCGCTGGTGGGACTAGTTAGTCGCGTCCAGGCTCAGGAATTAGAAGAGTTGGTGGCGCCATTGACGCCTCCAGAAATGGAGGCGACACCAGAGGCAGCTGCCAGCGCGAGTGCTCTTTTGGTGGATCCGGAAGTCAAGCAAATTATCCAGGAGCGCAAAGATCAAGATGTGACCGAGACGACAGGCGGCAAGACCGATGAGTTAGCACAGCATTTGCTGTCGCAGCCGGCCAAAGCTTTGTCTTGGAATAATTTTGTACAAACTGTGATCCGCGGTGCGGTCAATCGTGGTTTACCAAGCAACTTGGTGGTCCTTTTGATTCTTTTTCCCTTGGTTTCCAGCGTGATCGCTTTCTCACGGCACGTGGTGGGCTTGCGTGGTTTCGGTATCTACACACCAGCGGTGCTTTCGGTGGCGTTGGTGTCCACGGGTATTCCGGTGGGAATTTTGATGTTTGTGATTATCGTGGCGGTGTCGATTTTTTGGCAAAAAGGCTTGAAGAAAATTAATTTGGCTCACTTACCCAAGACCGCTTTGATTTTGTGGGGGGTATGTGTGAGCGTGATTATATTTTTGATCGCGATGGCGTATGGTGGGGTGAAATCCTTCTTTAGCTTGAGCATTTTCCCACTTTTGACGTTGATTTCCTTGTCGGAAAACTTCACCAGCACGCAGTTGATTTCTTCGATGAAAGAAGCGATTCGCCTGACGGTGGAAACACTGATTTTGGCGATTATTTCGGCTTTGATTATTCAAAACGGAGCGGTGCAACGCTTCGTGATCGTATATCCGGGAGTGGCGCTGCTTTTGACGCTGATTGTGGATGTTTTGATTGGTCGTTACAGCGGTTTGCGCCTGTTGGAGCTGTCGCGTTTTAAAACGCTGATCAAGAAAGAGTGAGGTTTTTATGCTCGGATTTAATACGCGTGAAATTTTGGGGATGAACGCGAGAAATCGCTTGTATACCAGTAAAAACTCTAAAAGAGCTCGCAAAATTGCCAATAGCAAATTTCTGACGAAGCAAGTGATGGCGGAAAACGGCATCAACGTGGCGCGAGTGCTGGCAATTTTGGGCAGTAATGAAGACGTGGCCAATTTTGACTGGAGCCAGCTGGAGAGTAATTTTGTGGTTAAGCCGAGCAATGGGAGCGGTGGTAAAGGGATTGTCGTTTTTAAAAATAAAGACCCCAAGGGTGAATTTGTGGATACGATGGGTGATCACTGGTCGCTGGATGCTTTGAAGACGCATTGTACGGATATTTTGGAAGGTAAATACAGCTCACATCCAGGTGTGGAGTGTACGGTGATCGTGGAAGAGCGTGTGGAAATTCACCCGCAATTGGCAAAATTTTGTTACAAAGGGACGCCTGACGTGCGGGTGATCGTGTACAACAGCGTGCCAGTGATGGCAATGTTGCGTTTGCCCACCAAGGAAAGCGAAGGGCGGGCGAATTTGCACCAGGGCGCGATTGGCGTAGGTGTGGATTTAGCCACTGGTATTACGACCACAGCGATTACTGGTGGCGGTCGACCGACTGTTTATGTGCCTGGTACCAAGCGCAAATTAGCGGGTTTTCTGGTGCCATGCTGGGAAGAGGTGCTTTTAACGGCGATCAAGGCGGCCGATGTTTCTGGCGCTTACTACTCGGGTGTGGATATTTTTATTGATAAAGAAAAAGGACCGATTATCGTGGAGCTTAATACTAGCCCAGGGTTGTCGATTCAGTTGGCCAATCAGCGTGGTTTACGGCGGCGCTTGGAGCGGATTAAAGATCTGCAAGTGCTATCGCCAGAGCATGGTCTGAAGATCGCGCGGGCGCTTTTCCGTTCGAGCTTGGCGGAGAAGTTTATTCCACCCACTGAGCGCGCGGAGATTGAAATCGTTTCTACCGGCGAGTTGCTGGTGGGTAAAAAACAGCGCCAGCAAGTGCAATTTTTCGTCAATACCAAACGTTCGCGCAGTAGCATTTCTCGTGAACTCGCAATGCAACTGGGGCTTTTGGCGCCGGAAGAGTTATTGTGGGTGCAAAGCGGCGAGAATGGCGAAAAACAACCGGTGGTTGAAGTAAATTTTGTGCTTCACGGCAAAAAAGTGAAAACAGAAATGCTGGTTTCGCGTCAACTGGATAAAAGCAAATACAAAGTCCATTTGGGTCGCAAAGATTTGAAGGAATTCGTAATTAAAGGTTAAAAGTTTTGTAGTTGCGGTGGCGTTTTCACCTTTTCGGGATGTTGGTGTTGTAGTATCAATTTTTTAATTCGACTAAAATTAGTTGAGATAGAATTCATTTTTCCAGACGTATTAGTTGAGATAACATCAAAAAAATTATAAATTAGAAATTAAAAAGTAAGCGTTATTCTGCTTAAAAAACTAATGCATTTTTTTAATTTTTAATTTTCAATTTTTGGCGGTATAATAAGTTCATGGAAATCGCAATTTTAATTTTGCTAGTTGTGGTTGTGGTGCTTTTGGTGATTGAACTTGTGGTTAATGCTTCGGCGCGGGCACGCCAACCAGATATCGATAAAACACTGTCGAGACAGCGGCAGGAGTTGACGCTAACGTTGGAATCTTTTGGCAAGGCGCAAGAGCGTCAGCTGACCAATTTGACAGCGATGACTGAGAAACGCTTGGAAGCGATGCGCGAGACAGTGGATGAAAAACTGCAAACGTCTTTGGAGCGACGTTTGCATGAGTCGTTTAAACAAGTATCCGAGCGGCTGGAAATGGTGTATAAAGGTTTGGGTGAAATGCAAACATTGGCGACCGGTGTGGGCGACCTAAAGAAGGTTTTGAGCAACGTGAAAGTGCGAGGTCCCTGGGGCGAGGTGCAACTGGGAAATTTGCTGGCGCAGTTTTTGGCAGCGTCAGATTTTGTGGAAAACGTGGTTACCAAAAAAACTACACGTGATCGGGTAGAATTTGCGATCAAGCTGCCCAGCAAGACTGATGACGAGCGCAATTTGCTATTGCCGATTGACGCCAAGTTTCCGCTGGATGATTATGAACGTTGGCAACAAGCCAGTGAAGCCGCGGATAAAGTGGCGAGTGAAGCAGCGTATAAGGCTTTGTGTACGAGATTGAAAAAATGCGCTCAAGATATCAGCGTGAAATACTTAGATCCGCCGGCAACCACCGATTTTGCGATTATGTATTTGCCGCTGGAAGGCTTGTATGCTCTTGTGAGTCAAGATGTAGAGTTGATCGCGGCCTTGCAGCGCGATTACCGGGTGACCGTCATGGGCCCAAATACGATTGCGGCCTTTTTGAGCAGTTTGCAGTTGGGTTTTCGGACGTTGACGATCGAAAAACGGTCGGCACAAGTGTGGCAGCTTTTGGGCGAAATTCAGACTGAGTTTGCGACTTTTGGGACCATTTTGCAAAAAACACAGAAAAAGCTCCAAGAAGCGAGTGATACGATTGCCAAGGCTCAAAGTAAGTCAACGACGATTACGCGGAAGTTGGCGAAAGTGGAAATGCGCGATTTGCCAGAATCGAAGAGTCAAAATTTGTTGGGCGAGTAGACAAATTTCACCTTTTCGGGAAGATTATTTTTGCGTTGTTTTGAGAACGATAAAGTGAATTTTGGGTGGTGAGAAAAAACGAAAATACGGAATTTCGTTGCCGACTCCGGGTGAAACGAGCATACGCGCTTGTGGTGTTTTCACGAGTCCGACGCGGTATTCCCAGCGGGCGATCCGGCGTGGGAGCATAGGTTGATAATTGAAAAGCTTGATTTGCGAACCGTGAGTGTGACCGGCAAGCACAAAGTTGACGCCGTCTTTGGGTGCGAGCGAGTCGATGAAATTGGGTTGATGAGCGAGCAAAAGTGTGAAAACGCTGGGATCAGTGTGGGCGTGGGCAGTAGCAAAATCCGGATGACCAAACCACAAGTCCCCCACTCCATCGAGGCGGATTTTTGAGTCGGCGCGGGTGACGAAAAGGCCTTCGTTATCAAGTAAAGTGATGTTGGCTTTTTTGAGTTGTTGACGATTAAAATCGCGGTTAAAAACATAATCGTGATTACCCAAAACGGCGAAACTACCGTCGTTGGCGTGGAGCCGTGAGAGAACGTGTGTGAGTTCTTGATAATCGCGTTCGAGGCGCAGACGGGTGCGACCACGAGTTTGCAAAAAATCGCCGCCGTAAAGGATCAAGTCTGGCGCGAAAGCATTGATGCGGGTGACCATTTGACGGAGGCGCTTGACACTGGAAAAGGGCCCGTGGTGGATGTCGGAGATAAAGCAGATTTTATAGTTGTGAAAAGCGGCAGGCACTTGTGGGTCTTTGAAAAACACCTTTTCGGTGCCAAGCGAAAGCGTTTCACTCGCAATGTAGGAAGCAAGCAAACCGGCGACCGCAAGAGATGTGCTCATGGGTAAGTTTCAATCAATTTAACAATTTCGTTGGCGCCAACTTGCTCCCCAGCGAGTTGGACGAGGAAATGCAACAGCGGGTAGGACTCGAGTTCACTGCTGAGTGGGGCCAGCGTGGTGAGGGTGTTGGCGGCTTCGGCAGTTTTACTTTCACCCCGGAGGCGCTCGACAGCGGTAGAAAAGCGCAAACCTTCACCCAGGAGCAGACCGAGTTGGTGATTACGGGTATCGGGGTCGGTGGCACTCATGACCATATCGTTGCCCCAGCACTGACTGGCAAAGGTGAAAGTGGAGGCGTGAGCACCGTGGCTGACGGCGTAGCGTTCGCACTCGCTGGCAGCGAGCGAGAGGGCGTGAGTTTGGGTGCCGTAGGCAAAGCCGAGACCTTTGACGAGACCAACAATAACAGAGATGAGGTTTTTGAGGCTGCCGGCGTATTGCACGCCAGTTAAATCAGTGGAAGTTTGGATGCGCAAAAAGGGACTGGCGAAAAGAGCGCGGAGGGGCTCGAGGGCATCGGGATTTTCACAAGCAAGAGTGCCACCCAAGTATTGCTCGCTCACCAGACCATTGCCGGTAGTGCCGCCGGCAAAAGCGGCGATTGTGTGCGGTTGCGTTGATAATTCTTGGCGAATAGTGTGACTTAAAACCTGACCGGTGTGCTGGTCAAGAGCCTTGATGATAGAAACGATGGCGACGGGGCGGGTGAGGAGGGGTTTTAGCTCGGCAAGCACGGGGCGCAAACCAGTGGAAGCGACGGCGAGGATTAAAACGTCGCAATTGTCCACAGCGGCGGCGAGGTCACTGGTGGCGGTGACGCGCGGCGAGAGCTCGATGGTGGGGTAAAATTTGGGGTGGGAGTGGGTGTGGCGGAGATGGTCGATGAGCTCGCTGTTGCGGGCATACAGATGTAAGTCTAGCGTGGGATCGTTTTTGCGATCAAGATGATATGTGAGCGCGAAGCCAAAATTGCCGGCGCCGAGAATAGTTACTTTTGTCATATGTAGCGATTATAGCACAGTTTGAGTGGTGTTGGCGAGGAAAATAAGTGACAATAAGCTTTTTTCTTGACAAATGGTATGTTTTTGATATAATAAACACATTTTCTATAGATTAGAGACAACTCTTCACTTTGATCGCTGGTTGGACGGAATCAAAAATCAAGTCTATAAACGGAGAATTTTAGTTTGTTTGACACGCATGGAGGCTGGTAATTTTGGTGATCACAAGCAACTTGCTGGTTATCATGGACTTTACGAATGTCGTCTTGACTTTGGACCTGGTTTTCGGCTATACTTCTGTATAGAAAAGCAACGAGTGGTAGTCCTGTTGGTTGGCGGCGATAAAACTACACAAAACAAGGATATTGCAATTGCTTGGGCACTCAGGCAAGTGCATGAAGAAGCGAATGAAAAAGGAAAATAAATATGAATCAAACTAAAACAAAAAAGTCAGCACTTGATACTTCGCTTGAAGCGTTGGGACTGACTCGTGACGACGCGCACACACAATCTTTTGATATTCAAGCACATTTGCAGACTCAGGCTGACATTGATGGCTATGTTGAAGCCGCGTTGACAGATTATGGTGATGATAAGCAATTTATTGCTCGAGTTTTGACAGAGGCAGCGATTGCTCAAAAACGACTTAACGGGCAGGATAAACAGCGACTTAAAGCGATCACACCAAAAAATTTAGCAACTCAAATTGGACAAGTGTTGCCAGATTTAGTGCGTAGCGGGTTGCAGATTACAAGTTTTCCGGCGAACGCGTAATTGGAGTGCCACTCCAAATTTGCCGGAAAAACGGTGATTATTTGAAAACCCCGCGGTCTAAATATTATTGCTACAGCAGTATTTTTCTGGTACGGCGGCATTTTGGGAGTGTCACTCCAAATTTGCCGGTGGCGCACCTGGCATATAAACTTAAAACGTAATATCAAAACTCCCCTTGCGGGGAGTTTTGCGGACACACAAATAAATAAAGAAAGAGCGAGAATTAATTTTTGATACAGCGAACGTTAGATTTTGCAAGTTCTGAGTGACTACAAAAGTCTGTCATGTAAAAATGATCAGAAGCGACACCAAAACAATACACATGATCATCGTCACTTGGAGAAAGACTTGACGTCCAATAATAATCATAACGAGCTGTGGAATTACTATTACCCCATTGAGATCTTCCAAAAGCATAACAATCATGATTTGAACTATAAACTGGCGTGCAACCAACATCAACAACTATAGCATCAATATCGTCTTTTGTAGGTAAACGCCACCCTGATGGGCAAGCGGTTAATGCTTGTGACCAAGTATAAGCGCCCGGTAGAATATCGCTCCATTTTCCTTTGATGCAAATGTTTCCGCCAGCAGTGTAACCATCTTTACACTGACATGTAGTGGCGAAAGATTGCCTGCTATTGGCGGGGCAAGCATTGTGAGAACAGTTACCAGTATTACCAGGTGTGGTACCACCAGAAGAGTTGGCATAGTGTCCTGACTGGCAGGTACAGGTAGGTTGCGCGGTGGCATACTGGACGCTCGCATAACTACCAGTGCAGTATTTGTTGTAAGAACACACACCCGTGGCAATACCAATCGTGGTGCCACCAGAAGAATTAGAGTATTTATCTAAGGAACAAGTACAGGTACCGGAAGAGTAATTAACGTAAGTACCTGTGGTCCCAGCACCACACTTTTTGTAAGAGCAACTCCCACCATTGGCCACGGTGGCAGTGCGAGTGGTACCTTCGGTGGAGGAATAATCTGCAAGACAAGTACACAAGCCACTCGAGTTTGGCAAAATGCTGTTGTCCACGTTGGTTCCGGTGCAGTTGACTTTACCTGTCGCCATGAAGATGTTGTTGCCGATTTTGACAAATTGAATGCCGTTAACCTTGATCTTTTTGCCGTTACTGATGGAAGCAATGGTGGCTTTGGCGGCGTGAGCGGTAAAGGCTAATTTATTTGTT
>CAYQLH010000017.1:0-15082 GCA_964418385.1 uncultured Pseudomonadales bacterium | reverse complement strand
TCTCTGTGCACCGTAATCACCGTGTAGCTACTGGCATTGACGGTAATTACGCAGCCGTCAATTGTCACGTACCAATTTTTCCCGTGTTTGGTGATTTTCGCCTCAGGCTTAAGGATTTTTTCGCGACACCACGCCACCACGTCGAGATTGCTGGCGCCGAGGTTGCGTCTAATTCTGTCTACTCCCATGGCGGTGGTGTGGACTTGGGCGATGTGGTCGGTGAGTGCGGGTGACATATTCGCTATGTGTAACTTTAAATGTGATTTTGTGGGGATTTTTAAGGGTGGGTGGGCACCCCCTGCCGCCCGAAGGCGGCAGGGGGTGGCGGGTGAGTGCACATGGACTCGAACCATGGACCTCTATCTTATCAGGATAGCGCTACTACCAACTGAGCTATGCACTCTATTGCCAAGAACGGGGAGATTATACCACGGACGGGCTCTTTTTGCAAGCGCGATTTGATGGGATTGAGAGCGTTTTGAGCGGGAATTGAAACATATGCTGCACGTGTAGCATTGTGTATTTCCAGGCTTGAGTGTGTAAAATTTGTAACAAATTGGAAGTTATGAGAGTACGGTTGACGGTGGTAAACCCGCAGTTAAAATTGCTTGCGGATGGGCTTTGGGGCGTGTTGGCGCGCACAAAATGCCGTCGTCACCGGCGTTGGTAGCATTGATAAAAAATGATGGTACAAGCGGTTGTGAATTTAGTGAAATTTTAAGCAAGATAATTAATTTTATGAGTTTAAACGACACAATTTGGTAGTTGTAACGCCGGTTTGCAAATTTTGAGTGTAAAAATTGTTTTTGACAAAAGAAAAGAGCCACCGCGATCACCATTGATTATAAGCATTTTAATCAGGTTGATTACCGTAGCTCTACCTCATCGGGCAAGGATGTATGATACTCGAAAATTGTGAAAATGCAAGTGGCAAATGTGGCGGGTCTTGCAATTTATAAGTTGCGCTTGCCGAGTGTGAAAATGATATTATTGGTCTATATAATTCAAGCAGTTTTTGCGTGATAAAGTCAGTGCAAACTTGGGTCATTTTTTGCAAAAAATTTTGGTATAATAGCGTGAATGCGAAATTTTAATTGGTGCCGACATTATTGGTGGATGATTTTGCTGGTGGTGGCTTTGATGGTGCGAGTGATTTTTTTGAGAACGTCTCTAACTAATGACGAAGCGTCGGTAGCGGTGGTCACAACGAGCGAAGGTGCTTGGCGGCAGGAAACACAACTCTATGCGCCGCTGGTGTATTTGTTGACGGCAATTTCAGCACGGCTAAGCGAGAGTGAGTGGTGGCTGCGAGTGATGGTCGCTTTGCTGCCGGCTCTGGTAACTTTGGTGGGAGTGTACGCTTTGGGTTTAAAGCTTGGCGGGCACAAGGTGGGTCTTTTGGCAACGATTTTTTTGGCGACTAATACTTTTCACGCCTATTACTCGGGGATGGTGTTGCCAGCCAGTTTGTGTGCGCTGTGGACGGTGTGGTCGTGGTTTTTTTTGAGTGAACGTTGCAGTGTGGGGCGTGATGCTTATCAAGTGTCGCGTAGTCACCCGCGCTCGGTAGCGGCGCGGCTGTCGCCTTTGACGCGAGATTTAGGTTGGTTTTTGGTATGTAGTGTGGCAGGAGTGTACACTTCATATTTTTACTGGTTGGTTTTAGCTGGTCAGTGGCTGTATTTGGCGGGGCGGCGCCAGTGGCGCTTACTAGTGTGGGCGGTCGGCGTCCCGGTGGTGTCATTTTTACCGTGGTTGACAATGCTGTGGCGACAACTGGCGTGGCAGCAAGAAATGCTGGCCGCTTTTCCAGCGTGGCGTGAGATTGTGAGCTTTTCGCTGTGGCGTACGCCCGCAGTGACTTTGGGCAAGTTTCTTTTTGGTATGGTTGACTTGGAAGCCAATTGGCTTTTTGGACTTTTGACTTTGCTTTGGGTGTTTTTGGTGGTTGCGGCGACAGTAACCGGCAATTGGCGTCAGGGACGTTGGCAAGAAAAAGCGTGGTTGGCGATGTGTGCTTTGGGTTGGCCGCTGGTGTTAGCTGCCCTTGTAGGTTGGTGGTTGCCGGTGGTCCGACCAGAAAAATTAATTTTTTTATTAGCTTGGGTCTATTTACTTTTGGCATGGTTGATGGCGGCGGGGCGTGGGAAAATGCGACCGTGTGCGTGGTGGCTGGCGGTGGTGATGTTGACTTTTAATTTGGGCAGTATTGCGGTTTACACGGTGAGCGGTTACGGACATGAAGACTGGCGCGGGCTGCTGGCACGTTTACATGAGACGTATGATGAGACGGAAATGGTGGTGCTTTTTGCATATCCCACCCCACCAGCGGCGTGGGAGTGGTATGAGCGGCAAACAAAAACGGGACAACGTTTTGCAAGTGTGAATGTGGATACTTATCAGGTCAGCGAGAGTGACGATTTGTCAAGACAGATTGGCTTGGTGCGCAATTATCGGCAGGTGGTGATGCTTGATTATCTGCGTTTGACGGATAGCGAGCAGGCGATTCCACAACTTTTGCGTGCGTGGCAGTTTGAGGAAACAGTTCCTTTTTGCTATCCGCATACTTTGGGTTGCGTGCGTGTGTATAGCCAACCAGTGGCTGGCGAGGATTTGGAAGGAACGGTGTGAGAGTGGGCATGGATTTGACGAGCTTACTATATCGGCGCGGAGTGTCGCGTTTTACTTTTGATTTGTTCCGGGAATTGACGACTTTGGAAGAGGTAGAAATGTACGCTTATGCTAGCTGTGGGAGTCGTGCCCAGCAAGCAATGCACACGGCATTGAATGAATTGGCGGCGGCGCTAACGCCGTCAGCACGGGAGAATTTTTGGACGCACACACGCGTGCAGGGAATACCAACGCGGGTGAATCACTGGTTGTGGCACTATTTGCGAGTGAATAAAATTAAAAAACAACTGCCGGAAATTGAGCTTTTTCACACTTGGGATTTTTTACAACCGCCAGACAAAAATATACCTTTGGTGTCGACAATTCATGATTTAGCGATGTGGCGTTTTCCGGAAACAGCAGATAAACGTGTGTGGCGGCATCATCGCGAATCGTGGGAAATCTTGCGTCAGCGTGGGGCGCACGTAACGGTGGATTCGGCAGCGACGAAGCGTGATGTTTTGGAGTTTTTAGACTGGCCGGAGGCACGGGTACACTTAGTGTATGCGGCTTTACCTTCACAAGTAAAAACAGCAGTGAGCGAGTCGGTGTGGAAGCAGGTACAGCAAGAATGGGATTTAAGGCGACCGTATTTACTTTTTGTGGGTACACGTGAACCGCGAAAAAATTTAGCGCGTTTGGTGAGTGCGTGGGAAAAATTGGCGGCGGATGTGGATTTGGTGATTGTGGGGGCGCGTGGTTGGGGTAAGCAGACGCGAGCTCAGGCTCACTTGCACGTGTGTGAAGGCGTTGGTGATGAGATGCTGACTGCTTTGTATATTCACGCGCGGGCTTTGGTGTTTCCGTCTTTATATGAAGGCTTTGGTCTGCCGATTTTGGAGAGTTTTGCTCATGGGACGCCAGTAGTCACGAGTCGCGGCAATGCCTGCGAAGAAATAGGTGGAGCGGCAGCGGTTTTGGTGGAGCCTTTGGAAGTGGAATCGATTCGTGCCGGCATTGAGACCATTTTGGCAGAAAACGAAACAGAGAAACAGGTGCGGCGGCAATTAATGACTCAACAGCTGGCGCGCTTTTCTTGGGCGCGTGCCGCGCGAGAAACAGCGGCTGTTTATCGACTGGCGTGGGAGGAATTTTATGGCTGAGATTTTTCGTCCGATACAAGTGGCCATTGATGGCAACGAGGCAAATTGCGCGGGGCGCGTGGGCAGCAATGTCTACGCTTTTGAAATCTTGCGCGCTTTGGAAAAAATAACGGCTCGCGCCCGACGGCAATTTCAAATTACAGTTTTTTTGGCGAGCAAGCCAGAGCTAGATATGCCGCCGGAGCGTTCTGGCTGGAAATATAAAGTGGTGGGACCGCGAGTGGCGTGGACACAGTTGGGTTTGCCGCTGTATTTATTTGTGCACCAGATGGATTTTGATGTTTTTTTCACGCCTGGTCATTACGCGCCGCGTTGGTGTGCCGTTCCTTTTGTGAATACAGTAATGGATTTGGCCTTTATCCCCTACCCTGAGCTTTTTCGCGCTCGTGATTTATACAAGTTGGAAAACTGGACGCGCTATTCAGTCAAACACGCCCAGAAAGTGGTGTGCATCAGCCGGTTTACGCGTGGTGAAGTGCGTAAATACTACGGTCGTGCGTTGAGCGATTTGCTGGTGGCGTATCCTGCCTTGAGTGGTAAACCGTTACGTTTGAGTGCGGCCGCGAGCCGACAGATTTTGCGAGATTTACATGTTGGACCTAAGTATTTTTTGTACTTGGGGACGTTGCAGCCACGCAAAAATATTGTGGCGATGATTGAGGCTTTTGAAAAACTACATGAGGACAAGCGCTTTGTGGATTATCAATTGGTGTTGGCTGGTAAGAATGGTTGGTTGACAGGCGAAATTGAAAAAAAGATAATGTCGTCTCCAGTTTCTCAAAAAATTGTTTTGACGGGTTTTGTAAGCGAAGTGCAAAAAGCAGCTCTTTTAAGTCACGCGATGGCAACGCTTAATTTGGGGATTTATGAAGGTTTTGGCATCCCCTCTTTGGAGTCACTTGCCTATGGAGTGCTGCCGATTGTGGCCAATAACACTTCGATGATAGAAGTGGTGGGTGTGGCTGGCTTGGGGGTAAATCCTTTTCGGGTGTCTAGCATTGCAAAAGCGATGGTCACAGCTGCTTGCATGACGGCGACAGCGCGAGCAAGATGGGCACGTTTAGCTGTGCGACAAATACAAAAATTTTCGTACGAAAGATCAGCTGATTTGATTTTGACGCTTTTGACGAAAGTGGTGCGGCAAACAAGGAAATAAAATGCAACTTTCTATAATCATTGTTTCTTATAATACCAAAAAACTGACGCTGCAAACAGTGCGCTCGTTGCAGCAAGCGATTGGGCAAGATTCGCCTTTGGCGGATAATTGGGAAATGATTGTGGTGGATAATGATAGTCATGACCGCACGGTGGAAGCATTGGAAAAACTTGGTCGGCAGAATTTGAAGATTATCCGGGCAGGGGAAAACTTGGGTTTTGGGCGGGCGAATAACCTAGGTTTCAAGCGAGCCACAGGACAATTAATTTTGTTTTTAAATTCTGACACGATTGTGCCTGCAGGGACACTGGAAAAAATGACGGCTTATTATTTGAATGAGCGGGAGCGGGTGTGGAAAAAGCGAAAATTGGGGCTTTTGGCGGCAGGTTTGCGCAACGCGGATGGCACAATTCAGCCGCAAGGTGGTGATTTGCCGAGTTTGGGGACGATTGGCTCAGCGATGTTTTTTGTGGATGATTTACCGGTTTTAAATCGTTTTTTGCCAAGTGTACAACATACGGGCCGGCGTTTTAATGCTCAAAAAGCTGTAAGTGTGGAATTTGAGCGTAAGGGCTGGGTCGCTGGGACGGCGGTGATGATTCATCGCGATTTGATTACCGATTTTGGTGGTTGGGACGAAAATATTTTTATGTATGGTGAGGATCAGGAATGGTCTTATCGCTTGCACCAAAAAGGTTTTTATCACGGAATTTTGCAAACGGCGCCGATTACTCATTTAGGTTCGGCTAGCGGTGGTAGCGCATTTGCTTTAGTGGGCGAAGTGAAAGGTTATTTGTATTTTTTCCAAAAATACAAATCGCGTGAGCAGTGGGATTGGCTCAAATTGATTTTGTGGTTGGCGATGCTCACACGGGAGTTTGTTTTTGGCGTGCTTAAAAAAGACAGCAAGCGTGCTGATGCTTATTCTCAAGCGTTGTCGGTAGTAGAAGAGGCTAGGTATGATTGAGACTTTGTGGACGAGCGCACCGGCGATCGAGTTGACATTGTCTTTGGGTAAACGTTTAGCGGTGCCAGTGCATACTTGGGAGCGAGTGGATTTTGTGGATGGTAATACATGGGTACGTTGTCTCGACGTGCACCGCGGTGATAGAGTCGGCATTGCGGTTAGTTTGTGGGGTCGCGAAGTGCACCGGCAGCTGTGGGAATTGCTTTTTGCGGTGGATGCTTTAAAACGCGCCGGGGCAGAGGTGACGGATGTGATTATTCCTTATTTTTCTTATGCCAAAGCGGATAAAACTGATGGCGTGGGGACGTCATTACGAGTGGCAGTGGTGACTCGGGCTTTGGCGTCATTGCCGGCAACGCGTATCATTTGGGGCGAGTTGCATTCACCGGTGACGGCAGATTTGGTGCCAGGAAGCGTAGAAGTGGAGATGACAACTTTGGTGCGTGAACATTTCCGAAATTTGGTTGATGAAACTTGGGTGGTGGCAGCACCGGACGTTGGGTATCGTACTCGAGCAGAAAAAATTGCTTCTGCGCTTAATCTAACCACAGCGTGGGTGGAAAAGTCACGACCGAGTTTGACTGGAGCGCCGGAAGTTGGACGTTTGCACGGCGAGGTTGCAGGGCGAAAAGTGCTTTTGGTGGATGATTTTACGACTACCGGACAAACTTTAGGACGCGTGAGTGATTTTTTGCGCGCTCAGGGTGCAGTGAGCGTGAGAGCATGGGTGTCGCACGCACCTTTAAACGAAGAGGCAGTAACGTTTTTGCAAGCGAGTAGTTTGGAAGAAATTGTAACCACCAATAGTACTGGTTTGACGTCTGCGGGAAAAATAAAAGTGATCGACGCCGCCTCGTTGTTTGCGCCCGTTTTGACGGCTGCGTGACGAGAGTATTGAGCGTTTTTGGCACGGTTTAATGGTAATCTTCAATTTTAGCAAGGGCTTTTTCTTTTTCAAAGCGTTGCAGACAATCGGCACCAAAAGACCAGAGACAATAGAACATGCCACCCATAATCAGCAGGAGTATCAAAGTCACGAGCCAAACATTACCAGTGCCGCGGCGTTTCTTTTTGGCGGCAACAGCCTTGCTGGCTGTGGCAGCGGGTTTAGTGTTGGTTTTTTTGTTGGTGGTTGCAGCTGGCGTTGAATTACCAGTGAGCGTCTTGCCACTAGCAGCGCGGCGCGACTTTTTGGCGAAATTTTTCTTTTTGGTTGACATGTTTTTCTTTTTTGACATCAACTGATTATAACATATTTTATACGGTATGCAGAGGCAATTTTTTTGCCTGGAATAACTTTTGAAAGTGGAAACTGCGAGGAAAATGATTGGTTTTGATGGTATAATATAGACAAATGGCAAAAAATCCACTGTGGCAATCAGTGCAAAATAATCCTCTGCTGCGCCCTTTTCAGGTGCAAGATATTGGCGGGCGGACACTTTTGCAACGCTCACGGTGGTTTTTTATTTTAATTTTGGTGGCGATGGTTTTACTTTTGGCGTTTTCAAGCGCGCAAGTGAACTTGTTGATTAACCGCGACGAGCTTGAGCGGAGCGAAAGTGAGTTTGTGAGCCAATTTTACCCGACTTACGATGAACTTTATTATTGGTTGTCGTTTCAAGGAAATTTAGCGGTACAGTTGGCCCCGATGCTGAATAGGGTCGATGCGGGTGAACGGTTTTTGTCAGAAATTGAAGAGAATTTGGGCAAGATTGATAATTTGAAATATATTCAATTTGGTCAAGTGGGAGTGAGCAGTCAATGGCGAGGGACGCGAAGTGCTGATGGTGAGTGGGCATTGACTACTGAGATTGATCAGGATTTTGCCGCTTGGCTTTTGACGCAAGACGTGAGTGCAGGTGAGATTTACTGGTATGCGGGTCGTTCTGGAAGCGATCATGAAATCTGTCTTTTTTGGTTGGATATCGGTGAGGACGGCGAGAAGATTTATTTCTTGGCGGCGGCTGATTTCCCGTATGAGCTGACAGTGCAACAAATTCCGCGGCAGCGCGGCGGCGCGATAGCGTTTTTGAATAGCAATCGTGGACAGCAAGTCTATCCCCTACTCCCACTGTCACGGCAACAAAATGCTTCGGAGACAGCACAGTTAGCGTCAGAGCGCCTAGCACCGGCACGGATCAATATCAATCTTGCTGATGGGGCGATGGCGGGGCAAATTATGCAAAAATTGCGTGATGAGCGGTTGGCGATTTTCAATATGGAGATCAATGGCGAAACGTTTTGGGTAAAAATTGTACCAGTGAATACAAAAACCGATTATAATTTATTGGCGATTATTTTGCCAGAAGCGGAACCATTAACGAGTATTGGCATTCGTTCCAGTTGGGTGCGTTGGAGTTTGTGGGGCGTGATCGGTCTGAATGTGGTTTTGTTTTTATATTATTATTGGTGGTATTCGCGGCGGTTTTATTTTACCAACCAAATCAAGGATTTGCTTAAAAGTGGCGAGAGTGCGCGGTTGGAATTTAAATCAACGCTTCGTTTTGATTTACAAAAACAGGAATTAAACAAGAGTTTGGAAAATACAGTGCTGAAAAGCATTGCGGCGTTTAACAATACTGACGGCGGTTTGCTGATTATTGGTGTGAGTGATGACGCACAAGTAGTGGGTTTGGCACATGATTATAAAACGTTAAAAAAACCTGACAAGGATGGTTTTGAACTGCATTTACGAGCTTTGATTTCTAAAGCTTATGGTCAGCATTTTGCGGCACGGCGAGTGGAGATTTTCTTCCCGGTTTTGGATAACAAGGAAGTGTGTGTGGTGAAGGTGAAAAAGGGACGTAGTGCACTTTATACTGATGCGACGGATAAAAATGGTAATAAGCTGGAGAAATTTTACATTCGCATGGGCAATAGTTCGCGCGAAGTGGAAAAACTTTCGGATATTATTGATTACCAAAATCAACGTTTTGGTTGGCATTGGCCGAAATGGGGTAAAAAATAATCAAATCGGTGCTATAATATCGGAGTGAGTTTAATTAGTAATTTAATACCGCTGAATTTGGAAACTGAACGCGAACGTTTTTTTGCCAGTGACGGTCATTATAATCCGCAGTTTGTTTATCGTAAAAACTACTCGCCGAAAGTTTTGACTAAGTACGGTTTGGTGAGCGAAGAAGAATATCAAAAGGCGCGTACTTACTTGGATACATATGTGACCTCACGGGCAGCGAAGTCACGTGAATTTTTAAGTCTTGACGAGTTACAGCAAATGGTTACCGGTTTGTGTGCGCAGCTGCAGATTGCACCCTTGAAGTTGGTGACCAATACGGAGCAAAACAGTCGTTTTATGGTGACACGAGAAGGAATTTTGGTGATGCGTTGGCCCACGCAAATTACACGCGAGCAGTTTCAAGCGGTTTTGGATCACGAAGTGCAAACGCATTATTTGCGCCGACTCAATGATCAGCGCCAAGAGTGGTCTGGAGAAAAACGTTCGAGTGTTTTGTGGAAAAAAACCGATGAAGGTTTGGCAATGTGCAATAGTCGCCGCAGTGGCGAGCAGGATTTGCATCAAGCGGCGCTTTTGTATGAGTTGGTTTATGTGGCGGCGCGTGCGGATTTTGAAACGGTATATCAGCAAAATTTAAAACGCGGTGTTGACCGGCGACAGGCTTTTGTGAATAGTTTGCGGGTGAAGCGTGGTTTGGCGGATACAAGCCAGCCCGGTGGTTTTACCAAAGATTTAGTTTATTGGGAGGGCTATCAGCAGGTGAGCGCGTGGCTGGCGGATCCCGCGCACGATATTCGCGATTTGTATTGGGGTAAAGTCGGGCTGGAAGAATTGGAACAGTTGCGGCCACGAGCGGTGACGGTGGGCTTGATTTATCCTACTTTTATTACAAATGAACGTTAATTGGCTCCTGCCGGAAATGCGAAAATCTGTGGTATAATATCAGCGTCAAGACAAGTGGAAGCATCGCCTAGCGGCTATGGCAACGGTCTTGAAAACCGTCGGGGTTTCCCGTCGTGGGTTCGAGTCCCACTGCTTCCGCCCAAGAAAAATTATAAAGTGGTGTCCGCTCTTGGTTGCGGTTCCAGTTCGAAAAGGTAAAGACATTGTGGGCTGACGAGTTCCCACTCACACAAGTAATCGTCAAATTGGCAGTGACTGCTCAGGAGAGGCGAAAAGAAAACCCGCTGGCTAGTTTTGCCAAGCTGATTTTCAAATCGAGCCTTGATTTCTGTACAATTGTAAAAATAATTGGCGACGTAAAGGTGTTTTTTGTCTGCTAAAGCTGTTTGAAATTGCTTTTCAAAATCGACATCGTCATATGACAGACAATTTAAATTGTCAGCGGGGTGACCGTAATAAAGATCGTCGATTTGGCATACCCACGTGGCGTCAACAACTGTCAGTGCTTCCGGGTCTGATAGATGCGTCTGGAGCAGTTCTTGATAAGTCTGTGCATCTCGGGTGTAGGCGCTTTCTGCCAGCCAAAATTGGGAAACGTTGATACACCCGATAATAAATATGCCTGCCAAAAGACTCATAGCGGTCAGCCACTCTCGAGTGCGGACTTGATACCAGTTGCAGTCAAGACAAAACATCAGGGCGGCAAGCAAGGGTCCTGCTGCTGGGAAAAGATAACGTGGCATGAGCGGAATATTGCGAGTATAACCGACTAAACCAAACAAAAGCGTGAGCGCGTAAACTAAGATGCCGCCAAAAATTGCCGCTGACCAGCGCTTTGGTCGCAACCAAGCGAAAGTGGCAATCACGACCACGAGCGCGATGGTCGACCACCACGACCAACCGTAAAGATGGCTACTCACGGGCGGTGCGAGACCACTAGGCGTGACTAAAGCGCCCCAAAAATGCCAACTTGATGCGAGTGTCAAAGGGAAAGTTTGGGTACCCAGCGGGTGCTCGCCGAGGCGTGGGACTTGGTTGTTGAGGAAATATAAGGCTGGTGAATAGGCAATCACGCTGATCCAGCCCGTCCGCCACCAGTGCGAGCGATATTCGTCATGGCGTTGGTGGTGGCGATAATGACTGTCGGCATACAGCCACAACCAGATAATGACAATACTGATACCAGCATAGTATTGGCTGTATAAAGCGAGCAAACTTGCAAGCGAAAGACAACCCCACCAATACCAGCGATCGTTTTCGCGCACTAGCAGGGCGGCAAAAAAAGCAAGGCTAACTCCTGTGGCTGCCCACGAGTACATGCGAATTTCAAAGCTGTAAGGCAAAAACAATGGCCCGGTGAGTATCCACCAAGTCCAGGCAATTGCCGGTAAAAGTTTTTGAGTACGTTTGTAGAAGAAAAACGCGCCGACACCGGCTAAAATGAAGCTTGGGAGGTAGCAAAAAAATTTGGCGGCCAAAGCAAAAGGCATTTTTGGCAACAAGATTTGGCAACCGGTCCACCAAGTTTTGATGGCGACGTAAAACCCTGGCGGATGGTAATCGTGAAGCAGTTGGTCCGCGAGTGCCGACCATGTACCAGCGATCATATTGTAAGTGGTTTTTTCGTCGCCCCATGTAGAAATATTGAGACCACGCCAAGCTAAAGCCAGCCAAACAAAGATAGCGAGTGTGACGCTCAAAATGATGAGCCAGCGTACCAGACGCTTGCGAGCGTCGCGCCAGTCGTGACAAGCAACCAGTAATTTAAGGTAATAGTAGTTGAGTTTAGCTTCCCACATTATGGGCGATTATAACAAGTCAGGCGGTATTGTCAAGACACAGCTAAAAATTAGAAATTCAACTAAAAATTAAAATTTTGAAATTAGAAATTATAAAAAGCGGCAGTGCTATCTCGACTAATTTTAGTCGAATTAAATTTTATCTCGACTAATATGCCTGGTAAACTGCATTTTATATTGACTAAAATTTTAGTCGAATTAGATTTTATATCAACTAAAATTTTAGTCGAATTAGCGCTGGGGCATACAATTTTTAATTATGTCTGCGTGATGGCGATTGCAGCTTGTGTCAAGATGTGGTATAATCGGAGATCTTATGGCAGAGTTTAGCTTGGTTTCGGATTATACGCCTTCTGGTGATCAGCCGCAGGCAATTGAACAGCTGACGCGAGGGATTCAGGAAGGTTTACCAGCACAAGTGCTTTTGGGAGTGACGGGTTCTGGTAAAACTTTTACGATGGCAAATTTGATCCGCAATACTGGCAAGCCGACTTTGGTTTTGGCACACAATAAAACGCTGGCAGCACAACTTTACCAAGAACTGCGTGACTTTTTTCCGCACAACGCTGTTTCTTATTTCGTGTCTTACTATGACTATTATCAGCCGGAAGCGTATATTGCGGCGACGGATACGTATATCGAGAAGGAAGCGACGATCAATGATGAAATTGATCGCTTGCGCTTGAGCGCAACTACAAATTTACTGACGCGTCCGGACGTAATTGTGGTCTCTTCGGTGTCCGCGATTTATAATTTGGGTTCACCGGCGGATTACGCAGAGAGTTTTTTGGAAATCATCGCTGGCGAGTTGGTGAGTCGCGAGGCGTTGATCAAAAGATTGCGGGCGCTGCAATATGAAAACTCGCCTTTGGATTTAAAGCGGGCAAGTTTTCGGCTCAAGGGCGACACCTTGCAAGTCTGGCCGGCAAACGAGAATTTTGCTTGGTCTATCGATACTTTGGAGGATAAAATTGAATCGATTGTGAAATTTGACCCTGAAAGTGGCGAGCGCTTGGAGGAGCCAGCGCACGCGATTTCAATCAATCCTGCCAAGCATCACGTTGTTTCTCACGGCATCGAGACGGCGGAGGCACAGATCCGCGCCGATTTGGCGGCGCGGTTGCAAGAGCTGGAAGCGAGTGGCAAAACCATTGAAGCGTATCGCTTGAAGCAAAAAGTCAATTATGATTTGGAGCAAATCCGCGAGTATGGTTTTGTCAGCGGCATTGAAAACTACACGCGCTATTTTGATGGGCGCAAACCGGGCGAGCCACCGTTTACGCTTTTGGATTATTTCTGGGAAAATCAGAAAATTTTTGGTAGTGATGGATTCTTGACGATTATTGACGAGTCGCACATGAGCGTGCCGCAGATTAGGGGGATGTTTTTTGGCGACTTGTCGCGCAAGCAAAATTTGATTAAATATGGTTTTCGTTTGCCCTCGGCGCTGGATAATCGGCCACTGAAGTTTCACGAATTTTTGGAGAAAAACCAGCAGTTTGTTTTTGTGTCAGCAACGCCGGCGGAGTACGAGTTGCAACTGGCGCACGGTCACGTGGCGGAGCAGTTGATCCGGCCCACGGGTCTGGTGGATCCGCTGGTGGAAGTGCGCCCCAGTGATGGGCAAATTGAAGACTTGATTGGCGAAATTTTGCGGCGCAAACTCGTGGGTGAGCGGGTTTTGGTGACAGTTTTGACCAAACGTATGGCGGAGACTTTGACTGATTATCTCAATGATCAGGAACGCTTGCGAGCTTTGATTGACAAGCATCCAGAGCTGCAATTCCCCGCTGAGGCGGAGTTGCCAAAAGTGGCGTATTTGCACTCAGACGTGGAAACGCTGGATCGGACTGAAATTTTGACGGATTTGCGTGCAGGCAAATATGACGTTTTGGTGGGGATAAATTTGCTGCGTGAGGGTTTGGATTTGCCGGAAGTGTCGCTGGTGGCGATCGTGGATGCGGATAAGGAAGGCTTTTTGCGCTCACAAACCTCGATGATCCAAACGATTGGTCGGGCGGCACGACACGTGGATGGACGCGCGATTTTGTACGCGGATCAGATCACCGGTTCGATGCAACGGGCAATGGAGGAAACGGCGAGAAGGCGTGAATATCAGTTGCGCTTTAATCGTGAGCACGGGATTACGCCGGTAAGCGTGAAAAAACAGATCCGGGAAAAACTTTTAGATCGTGAGCAAAAGCAAAAACGTGAGTCACTTTTGGAAGACCGACACGAACGCGGTGTGAAGCTCAAAAAAGCATTGGTGGTGAATTTGGATAAAAAAACGGCGATTGATCTGAATAATGTGAATCCGGAAGATTACACGCCTTTTGAGCGCAAGGCTTTGGTACCCAAGCTCAAGCGGCGAATGACCAAGGCAGCGAACGTGATGGATTTTGAGTTGGCGGCAATTTTGCGGGATGTGATCCGGGATTTTGAGCAAGCTGATTAATTTTTTCATTAAAAAATATTGGTGAATTGGTTAAATATTGGTTATTTGTATATAAAATGTATACAAACTAGCGAAAAATACGGTAAAATCCGGCGGAAAAGGTGCTTAAATTTGGGGTTAAAATATTTAAAAAAGATTGATAGATCGCTTATATTTTGAATTTTGAGAACATTATTAATTATTTTTTGGCAGCCGCGATAATATCCAGCAGGGCGAGCTCGAGTGAGAGAAAGGGTATGGGTGCGGTTTGGCTGCTACCTAAAAGCGATTTCAGCAAAAAGCGGGCTTGTTTATCGTTGAGGGCGGCTTGTTGGCCGCGAATGTTGGCCAAAAGTTGATCGTAAAGGTATTGGAAAAAGCAGCGGGTAAAGTATTTTTCGTCAAAATCAAGAGCGCGGAGTTCGGCGAAAAATTTAGTCAGGCTCAAGCTGTCCTTGGCGACGATGAGCTTGACAAGGGCTTCAACTTTTTCAGCGTGATTGCTCACAAGATGCGTTTGCACGGTTTCAAGAGTAATGGGACCAGCGTTGCTCACGGTTTGCAGATACTTGACACCATCGCGAAAACTGCCATCGGCGAGGCGGGCAATTTCTTGGAGGGCTTCAGGCTCGGCGGTGAGTTTTTCGGCTTGCAAGATTCTTTGAAAAGTGGCGACTTGTTCATCGACGCTGGCGCGGCGGAAGTTGACACTGGTGCAGCGCGAACTGACAGTGGCAGGAATTTTGTGACTTTCGGTGGTGGCGAGGATAAAAAAAGCATGGGCGGGTGGTTCTTCTAAAACTTTCAGCAGAGCGTTGAAAGCTTCGGGGGTAAACATGTGGACTTCGTCGAGGATGTAAACGAGGATTTTGGAAAGTGTGGGTGGCATGTAAACTTGTTCTTGGAGGGCGCGGACGTCGTCAATGCCGCGGTGGGAAGCAGCGTCGATTTCGACGACGGCGTAGGATTGGCCTTGGAGAATTTGCAAAATTTCCGGACGGTCAATTTCGGGATCCACCAAAGGCGCCACTGAGTCGTGTTTTTGGTGGGGGTTGCGAGTTTATAAGCGGGGG
>CAYQLH010000016.1:11843-16154 GCA_964418385.1 uncultured Pseudomonadales bacterium | reverse complement strand
GCCATGACGCATAAGCGCCGGTAGCATTTCCTTGAAAGTGCGCTGTTTTTGGCGGCGAAAGATTTTGGACACACCGTCAACGTGGATAGCAATTTCGCTAGTGGCTGAATTTTGAACTGACATAATTTTAAACACTGTCGGCAAATTGCCCTTCTAATTTTTTGAAAAAACGATACCCAAGAGTTGCCACTACAAGTGAAAGCGCCAAAGCAATCGCCAAACTGACAAAATTTGGCAGGCCACCGCCTAAAATTGTTTGCCGGTAGGCGTTGACAAAAACAGACATGGGATTAACTTGAAAAATCCAGCGATATTTGTCTGGGAAAATTTCCATGTTGTACATCACTGGCGTTAAATACATCCAGGTAAACGTCACCAACGGAATTAAATGCTTGATGTCACGATAAAATAAATTGGCTGCTGAGGCAAAAAGTGTTAAACCGTAGGTGAAAAGGAATTGAATGCCAAAAATCGGCAGTGCCCACAGCAGGTTAAAATTAACTGGCTGACGATAATAAATCATCATGACCACTAAAATAATCGAAGCAAATAAAAAGTCAATGACACGCGCAATCATATCTGCCAAAACAAGAATTTCGCGCGGAAAATAAATTTTGGATAAAAGACCAGAATTGCTAACCAGCGATTCCACACCAGAAGTGAGCGACTGAGCAAAGAGATTCCACGGTAGCAGGGCGCAAAAAAGAAAAAGCGGGTACGGTACACCAAGATTTTGCGAGCCAAAAATATGCACAAAGACAAATGACATCACCACCATTTGCACAAGCGGATTGAGCAAAACCCAGCAATAACCGACAACGGACTGTTTGTAGCGTTGTGCGAGCTCACGCGACACAAGTTGCCAGAGAAGTTCTCGATATTGCGGACTCACTAAGACACTAAAAAAAGACATAGTCCGATTATATCACACAATCTTGGCGAAACGATGACGATTTTGCAGTGCGGTTTTGGTGGAGAAATTTATATTTTTGGGAGTATAATCAGGTTATGCGTGAAAAGATGTTGCTGATCAGTGCGATCGCGCCGTGGCCCGCAAATAGCGGTGGGGCGGCGAGGATGTTTTACACGATCAAATATTTGGCAAAACGCTACCAATTGCACGTTTTGCTTTTTGGTGATGAGATAAGCGACGCCAAAAAGCGTGCGTGGCTCGACGCACGGTGTGCTAGTTGGCAAATTTTCCCTTTGCGCTCTCGGCGGATGCTTTCGAGTTTGCCATATCAGTTTTCTTGTTGGCAAAATAACGCTCTTGAGCAGGCAATGGTAGCAATTATTAAACACGCACAAATTACCCAGGTACGCGTCGAATTTACGCAACTGGCATCGTTGCGCCGCTTGGTGCCGGCAGGCGTGAAAACAACTTTTGTGGCACATGAGATTTCGACCGTCTCGTATGCGCGGCGAGCGCGTGGCGACTGGCGTCACGCCGATCTGGTGACGCTCTTGCAAGCCGGCTTTGCGCACGCCAGTCGCATCGAAATTGAAGCGTATGAAAAATTTTGGTTGCCACGCTACGATGAAGTGGTGGCTGTGTCCGCGACTGATGCGATGTGGCTGCGCCAAAATTGGCATCTCAAACAAGTACGCGTGGAACCTAATGGTATCGAACAGGTGGTATTCTTGTCACAACCCAAACGTAAGATTTTAACTTGCGGTTATATTGGTTCACCGCAGCACAAGCCCAACGCGCGAGCAATCGAATTTGCGGTGCAAAAAGTTTTACCGTTACTCAAAGAACCGTACATGTTTTTGCTGGCAGGCAGCCATCACCAAAAAAATGACGACCACCACGTAAAAATTTTGGGCGAAGTAGCAAAAGTGCGCGATTTTTACGGCCAAATTGACTTTTTGCTGGCTCCACTTTTTGCTGGCAGCGGTACACGCATGAAGATTTTAGAAAGTTTAAGTTTTGGAGTACCAGTCATTACTACAAGCGTGGGCGCTGAAGGTTTAGAAATTACTTCGCCGTTTTTGCAGATTGTTGACGCTCCAAATGAAGAAGTACTGGCACAAGCACTAGCACAACGAGTACAAAAAATGGTAACTACGCGTGCACGGTGGGATACAACCCAAAATCGCAAACAATTGTGCGCACAGTTGCAAACTTACATGTGGGTAAATAGTTTCGCTCATTCGTAAAATAACGCTGCCAAGAAAAACACATAGTATGTGTATTTTGTGTGTACGGATAAATGCTTTACTCCACCGGTGCGCAGTGGTAGTGAAATTCTTTTTGGGTGTAACCATCTTCTTCGGAAGTGCTTTGGTTGCACGAACAAGTGACATCTTTACCTCCGTCTTCTGCGGACTCGTAAACGATTTTTTCAATGCCAGCGCGACTGCACCCTTGAGTGCAGCGACCTTCTACATTGGTGATGCAAGCACTATTGTCTTCAAAAGTGACGTTGGGAGCGCTTTCCTGGGCACAACGTGTTTCAAAATATGACGGTGCTGAGCTACAGTCCTTAAATGATTGATGGAGCGGGCTACTTTGGGAGTACAAACCTTCTTGCTGGATCAAAACACTCCCGATCGGACCCGCGGCTGGCAACCACACCGGAATATTGCCTAAGTGACTATCAACATTATTCACTTGTAACTTGCGATTTTGACGCCTGTCGTCAGTAATAAATTTCTTGTACGTGTCTGGTTTGAACTGAGTGGCAATGAGTGTGTTTTCGATAGTCTCCACTTCATCACTAAATGGCGTGACCACGAAATAATCGATATCAGCGTAAGCGAAAAACGGAATCCAAATAAAGTGAGTGACACGATAGAGACAAAAGTCGTTAAAGCGTTTGTAATCATTCATAGGTGCTTCGAGACTATTGTAAGCGGAAGTAGTAATTTGGCTGCTATTCATGCCGTCGGTAATGTTGTCGGTACCAGCAGAATTACCATTGGGGTTTTCCAGATTGTATAGGGTGCCATTATCGATGGCTTGATTGATAACTTTCACAATTGCGGCTTTGACGTCTTTACCTTGACAATTTTCACAATCGAGCAGGTCGTTGCTAACGGTATGGATTTTGCTACAGGTCAAATCAGCTTCTTGCATAGGATAGGTTTTAATTGAATTAGCCGTACAAGCTTTAGAAGCGTTTTGGGCACGCTCACTGCGTTTGGCGATAATTTTATCACGATAAGATTTCATTTGCGATGAGGTGAGCAAAAAGTTTTTGTTTAAAAGTGCCGGGTCATAATACTCTTGAAAAGAATCGGCATAGCTAAAATATTCCGATGACTTACAGCTGACGTCATCAAGCGCGAGGCCAGGATATTCCAAATCGGCAGTGTTACAAAAATTTTTGTTGGTAAAAAGATCTGGCACTTTAAATGGATAAATCCGCACTTGATCTGGAGTAACGCCGTCCGTGCAAGGATCAAATGGAGTTACATTGGTGGGGAAGTGATATTTATAGACTTCGCTGCGATCGCAAATCCACTGTCTTTTGACCGGGCAAATCCGATTTTGTTGAACGAGATAAGCAGTGCGGTATTCGCTGGCTAAGTAAAAGTCAAGTTTTTCGATCGCCCAACGAAGAGCGATTTTCGCTTTGGCGTTGGTGTCAAGGCTAGTATCCGCCAAAAGTGTTTTTTCGTCTGTGGCTGTTGTGGTGGGCGCCGTGTAAAGGCTCTCACAAAATGGTTTGCGATTGTCCACAAGCGGTTCCATGACTTTATTGGCAGCCATGGCTGCTAAACGTGCGGCAACATCACTATCACCACCAGTGAGAGTTTGCAATTGTTCGCGATAGGTATTGGCGATACTCGAAAGGTCACCGCCCTCGGCAAGAACAGCTACGACTTCGGCAGGAATATCTTGTTTGCCTTGGATGAGCAACACTGTCAGGATAATTGCTAAGTCATGAATGTTAATTTTGGTACCACGAATGGTTGATTTGCCATCCGCACCCAAGTAAAGTCCTTCGCACGTGGGCGCATTCAAAACGTCGCAGGTGCGAACGATGTAAACAAGATTAGCCAGTTTAAGCGAGCATTTCACTGTCCCAGACATTTTGGCAATCCAAGCAGAAGAAACTAGCAAATCGTCAGAAGGTTGCAGATCGCGGCGAGCATTGTAGCCGTAATAGTTTTCGGCAGAATTGAGACGTTCTGGACGATAAACGGAATTGCGCAAAAGCGGCACGGTGGCATTACTGAAATCAACGTCGTTGGCAGCGTGGGTAATATTGGTGTAAATTGCGGCGTGTGTATTTTGACGTGATAAACTTCGTTGCCGTCGAGAGCGAGGTTTTTGGCAATGAGCTTCGCACGATAGCCGCCAGC
>CAYQLH010000016.1:0-11743 GCA_964418385.1 uncultured Pseudomonadales bacterium | reverse complement strand
GAACCTAAAGAGCCAAGTGTGCTGCTCAGATCACCCAAAGAACCGAGTGATGATAAATCACCAAGCGAGCCCAGTGATGAACTCAAGTCTGACAGCGAACCCAAAGAACCGCCGATATCGTTTAACGATCCCAAAGCCTCAGCAAGATCACCCAGTGAGTCTAAATGTGGACTGAGAGTTTGCAAACCTTGAAGTGCGGTCGCAAGATCGCTGCTGCCAAGTTGTTTAATCGCGGCGTCTAAATCACCATTGCCGAGCTTGTTGAGTGTCGCTTGAATGTCGCTGCTGCCAAGCGTGGTGAAAATTGTTTGAAAGTCGCCGTTAGTGATTTTTTTCATCAAATTTTGAATGTCGCCACTACCAAGTTGATCAATAATTTTATTTAAATCACCAGAAGAAATATCTTTGAGCAGACTATCCAGGCTGGTGGGATCAAGTTGACCTTTGGTGAGGGTGTCACCAAGAATGCCTTGCAGACTGCTGGCGTCAAAATTGCCACTGGAGACAGTTTGGCTTAAAATGCTTTGCAAGTTTTTGTTGTCTATACCGGTACCATTGATAGCGTTGTTAAGCAAACCTTCGAGTGTGCTTGTGTCAAATTTTCCTGTAGCGATTGTCTTGGATAAAATGTTCTGAAGGTCATTGCTGCCAAGTGCAGTGCCAGAAATCGTATTCGCGAGAACATTTTTGAGGATGGTTTCGTCAAATTTGCCATTCTCAAGCACTTTGCTGGCAATGTTTTGCCAGTCACTACGGCTCACATTGCTTTGCGCAAAGGCCTGTTTGAGCAATGTTTCGGAGTCGTTGGTGGTACTTGAGGAGACAAGTGCAGCTAATTGTGGATTACCTGTCTGTGATAAAATTTGGCGCAAACTGTTGGCGTCAAGAGTTTTGCCATTGATGGCACTAGTGAGTAGATTTTGTAAATTAGTGTTATTCAAATTAGCATCGTTAACGGTAGATTTTAAAATGCTTTTTAAACTGGAACTGTCCAATTGGCCATTAGTAAGCGTTTGGGTCAGCAAATTTCCAAGCTCTCTACTGCTAGTATTGCTGGCGATGGCTTGGTTGAGGATTTGTTTAAGATCACCTGATGAAAAAGAACCACTTTGAATGGTTTGACTTAAGATGTTTTTGAGATCAGTGTTACCAAAACTGCTCGAGCCAGCTAAATTCGCCAAAATATTTTTGAGACTGACGCTGTCGAGCGTGCCGGTGCTGATAAGTGATGTGAGCGTATCTTTCAAATCGCCACTTTTAACTTGATTAAGAAGAGATTTGACGTCGTCGCTTTTGAGATTGCCAAGAGATTTTTGTAAATCACCGCTGACAATTTGGGAAGCAATATCCTTTAATTCCCCAGAACCAAGTGTTTGTAAAGCTGTTTTCACTTCTGGCTTACCAAGCGTCGCCGCTAAATTCTTGATATCGTCTACTTTGAGATTTCCTAGCGATTGGCCCAAATTGCCCAAAGTGCTGGTGGAACCGCCCACCAAGCCTGTCGCGACCGCCGATCCACTGCCACCGCCAGAGAGTTTACCCAAAATTGCGGCGGCAATACCTCCTTGGGCACTGCTTTTGATGTATTCTTTAATTTTGGCATTTTCTTCTTCTTGCTTTTTGCACTCTTCATCACCCTCAGCACAGGGCTCATCTGTCGCCTCTTCTTCTTTTTTGCAATCAGGATCATCAGGAGGACACTGCTGACTTGCTCCTTGTTTTTCCTCACCGTCGCCACAAGTGCACTTGACGTTTTCGCCTTCTGATTCCGCTTTTTTGACACCTTTGTCACCACAAAGTTTTTCACAAGAATACTGCTCGTCTGATTTATATCTTTTCCCCGTTTCCTCATCTGAAGCGCTGCCGCCTTTGCCGCCGGATTTAATATCGAGATCTTCTTGAGTTTGCTTTTTTGTGGCGACTTCAGATTTATCTCCTGGCAAATCAATGTTTTTTAAAATATTATTTTCCACTTTATCACCTAAGCTCTCAAGCTGTGACTGATCGTATGTAGCCTCCAATTTGTTTTTCAATTCAAGATATTTATTGGCCGCATCATTGGTCTGCGACGATACTTGAGCTGTAAGCGATTTAAACGCCGTAGAGTCTGCTTTGACGCCAGAAAGCGAACCGAGGTTGAGAGCCGAGAGCGCCTGCGCGGCTGTAGCACTCAAAATATCAGTGTCAGTTTTGCTATCACTTGCACCCAGCGAGTTCAAAATACTGGTGGCAATACTTTTAACCTGTGAGGCGTCTGCGGAAAAATTGCCAGGGGTAAAAATGTTGGTGGCAGCCAAAATTTCACGAGCAGTTTTACCCAAATCGCTGCCACCAATGGTGCTGGTAAGTGCACCTTTAAGATTATCCAAACTCCCAAAAGTGGTGCCGAGTTGCCCGGTAATGTCGAGAGCACCTAAAATCTCTGCGGCGGCGGAGCCGATGCCAAGTTCGCTGGTAAATGTTTTGGCGACACCGGTGAGTGAAGCAGCATTTTTGAGTGCATTGCTCAAACTACTTGTCTGGTCTAGATTATTAAAAGCCAACAGTTGCGCGGCAATCGTGGAAATTTCAGTATTATCTTGTAGCTGATGAGCCAAATCGAGCGTGGCAGCGGCGTCGTCAACGGCAGCCGAAAAACTATTACGATCTTTAAATGCAATTGCAGAAAGAACCAGTGTCGGCATGTCTGCGTGTAAGCTTTGCAGGGCTGTTAAAACCTTAGTATAATGCTCAACTTCACCTTTGGCAGCAGCACTATCCGTGAGATTTTCTAAAGCGATTTTGTAGAGTGCATCAGTGGCGACGGTTTTTGCGGAGCTTGCAAATTCGCTGTTTAGTGTTTCATAAGTCTGACTCGCCTGCGTGGTAATGGCCGCTGTATTGCCACCATAATCAATGACGATTTTGCGAATACGATCAGCATCTATGTTTGGATAATCGCTTAAAAAGCGTTGCACAACCGCTTCCCAGTCGCGCGCGCGGAAAGTATCATTGAGGGTTTTGAGTTGATTGTCGACAAGTGCGATATCGCCGTTGCCGCTCGCGACTACTTCACGAATTTTTTCTTGACCTAGCGCTGGATATTGAGTAACAAATTGTTGAGCAATGTTTTCCTGTTCTGGAGAAAGTTCGGTCGCTTGCACGGTGGTGATTGAAAACAAAAACAGACAGCTAACTAATCTAAGCAATAATCGCGACCAAGTACGGTGTTTCATATATGTTTTATGATGATGTCGTCGCTGGTAAAAAATTAATGGTCATAAACGACGACAAACCAGTGTAGTAAGAAATGACTTGGATAATAACAAAAGATGAGAGCGCTAAAATAAAACCAAAAACGGCATAGGTGAAAGTATTGCGTGCAGTTTCAAATGCGCTAGGGTTACCGCCAGAAATCATGAGCATAAAAGAGGCGTAAACAAACATCAAAAAACCCACAAAAGAAAATAATGTCAAAACGGCATTGAGTGCATTAGCGATCAAACACAACGACCCTTGAATGGTGGCCACATCCGCGGACAAAGTGCCGCTCGCACCCACGCAGACGTCTTTCCATTGACCGGTAGTTGTTTGGGCATGTGTCGGTTTGACCGTGCAAGCCAACAGTATCAGCCAGACAAACAAAAACTTGAGTCGATTTCGCATAAGTCTTTCTATTATACACCTTTTTGCGGATAAACAGTTTAGCAATTTACGATGGCGCGCTGACGGGTTGCAAGCAATTTCGATGTTTTGGCGTTGTCTTTTTATCAGCGCTGAAGCGCGTTTTTCTCACTCGCTGCGGTAATTGCGCGGCAAAAAAATGAAAACATTTGAAAGATTTGTGTGGATAATCGCCAATATGAAACACTGGTTTTGGGTCTTGGGTTTAATAGCGATGAGCGTTTTCTCCAAAAAAGCGCAAGCCCAACTGATAATCAATGAAATTTATGCGAGCCCCGCCAGTGGCGATCACGAATGGGTAGAAATATATAATCCAACAGCCCATTCGATCTCACTTGTAAATTGGCAACTAGGTGAAATTACCAAAGACGGTCCTGGAAACTTTGAACTTGTAGATCCAAGCGCAGATTTATACTTGCTGGCTCATGGTTATCTCACATTCACGCCCACAGGCAAACTCTCATTCAACAACGGTGGCGACACGCTTTATCTTGTCGATCCTACAGGTCTAATCGTGGATGAAGTCACTTATCCCAAGCTCACTGCCAAGCAAGCATACGCGCGCACACGCGATGGCACTGACAGTTGGGAAATCACTACACCCACACCGTCAGACGCAAATGACGTTGAAGCCAAACTTGTTGTCAGCACTGAAGCAAGCCTCAGTGCTGTTTTGTCGCGTGAAGCGAGTAGCGCCAGTTACGTGGCGACCGGTGCGGGAAAAAGTCTGGCAAGTGCGACTAATGCGAGTGCCAGCGCGAGCGACACCCAAACTGCGACCAAAAATATCGCTGAGCAAACCAACACCGCTAACAAAACTAATTCGAGTGTGGGCACAAGTATTACCAGTAATAAAGCCACAGGCGCCACCACCAATCAGACCACCTCAGAGACTGCCAGTCCTTCTCCCGTGCCGTCTCCCACAGCTAAAATTGATCCTGACACCTGGAAAGACGGGATTGAGTTTGCCACACCACGGATTGATTACCACAAAACATCAACGAGCGCCACTGCGACGCCACAACCACAAGTATTGGGTGTGAGCACTCAAGCAGACAGTATTACACAGGAGTACGCATCACCACAGTTTAACTGGACAGTGACAGTTCTCGCGATTGCTGGTATAATAGTGGGTGTGGCGGTCATTGGACTCACGCTTGGCGCTGAGTGGCTGGTAAGTGGTGGAACGCAAGATGAAAACGAAGACGATTTATCGGTTTTTTAGCTGGTTACTTTTGCCCATTGCTTGGATGGCTCTTATTTACTGGTTTTCTGACCGACCGGTACTGGCAAGTTTTGAGCTGTACCTGGCAGATTTTTTGCTTAAAAAAACGGCACACTTACTGATTTACGCTGGTCTTTTTTGGAGTTGGTGGCGAGTAATACGCGAATGCGGTTGGACACACTCCCCGGTGACGTGGACCGCGATCATTGTTTTATGCTTCGTGTATGCTTGTTTGGACGAGTGGCACCAAAGCTGGACACCCACGCGGATCGCCAGTATACGCGACGTAACGGTGGACATGGTGGGCGTGGTGATAGCGGCATTATGGACCGGACGCTGGTTGTGAGTGAGAGTACAATGCTGCACGTGTAGCATTATATTTTTTCAGGCTTGAGTGGCAAAAATTTGTTACAAATTGCACAGAACGTCGTTCCCTGTCAGTCTTACAAAACGTGAGACGCGAGTTTTAGATCTTATTTTTCAAGCGTGTGTTATACTCAAGTGGTGCCACCAATTCTCGCACCACGATGGGTTGCTCTAAATCCACCAGCATTTGCTCGCAGAAGCGATAAATGGGTTCGAGTTCGGGGCGATAATCACGAGTCGTATGCACCTGCAAAACGATCGGTTCGTCTTGAGCATTGTAAACATTAACCTGGACACTATCTGGCGATTCCACAAATTCTTTGGGCCGGCTCATGGTTTGCGTGAAAGGCAAGGGATCAATCAAATCACGCAACCATTGCATGTCTTGCGCGGCAGCGTTGCCGATCATTTGAATTTCTTCTGTGTCTAAATTCCATTTGGCGATACTGCCGTCGCGATAAAGCGTATAACCAAAATTATCAAGTCTGGGTATCACGCCCTGATATGCTTGCCAATCTGGCGTGAGCAGGTCGTAATCAATAGTAATCAAGGCAGAGGATGAATAACCATCGCCCGCCCAGGAGTTTTTCTCTATTTTGTCATAAAAGCTCGCGGTGGTCGGCTGTTCGTCTGGAGTCAGCGTGGTAGGAGTCGCACTTGCAGTGGCTGTCGGCGCTGGCGACATTGCGGCAGATTTTGCTGCTAAATGCGTGTTTTCATTTGTGGGCGCTACCAATTCTTTGATGGCTGGAGGTTGATTTAAATCAAGGATCATTTGCGCGCACTCCTCGTAGACGAGCTCAAGCTCAGGGCGGTAATTGCGCACCTCGCCAGATTGGAGAACAATGAGATCTTGATTTTTGTTGTAAAGATTGACCTGCGCGCTCTCAGCAGAAGTTGCAAAATTCAGCCGACGTGAAAACTGCGGCGAGGCAGGTAAAGGATCAATCAAAGCTGCCAATGATGCCACTGTATCTGGTGACATGGTACCGATGTGTTCAATTGTTTCCGTGGACCAGTCCCAACGTGCGATGAAACCATCGCGATAAAGCGAATAGCCGTAATTCTCGAGGAAAGGAATTGTCCCATGATAGGTTTGCCAGTCAGGGACAAGTTTGATATATTGTATGGTCAGCAATACATCGACACTGTCACTAAACTGCGCCCAATAATCGTTTTTCATCCGGTGCTGAAAGTCGTCTTCTTCAATGGTATTATCTACTGGTACAGCCGCCAAAGTGGCGGTTTTGTCTGTAGTGGCATCAGCGTCAAACGCAATCGCATCGGATTCTGGCTCGCGAGTAACGGCACGATAAGCCAAAACACCCGCGCCCATGAAACCCAAAAAAACAATGATGCAAGTGGTGGCAATGATTTGCTGCTGTAAAATTTTTAAAAAATTTCCCATATGACTTCATTATACCCTAATATCATCTGATGTCAAATATGGGATCAATTCGAATGCTGCACGTGTAGCATTAATGTTTGCCAGGCGTAGTTTGAGAGAAAATGTTACAAAATATATAATTTTTTGCCGCTGGCAGCACCGCGCGAATCTCTTGACACTAGTGTTGCTATCACTTACAATAAGGCATATGTCACTGATGAAACAATCACAAAAATGGGTGAACGCGAACTTGATTACTGCCGATCAACGGACAGCGATCCTGAGCTTTGAAAATAAAAATAATAACCGCTCGTTTTGGAATTTCGCTTATGTGGGTGCTGGGCTATTCATCGGCCTGGGAGTGATTTTGCTGATCGCTTCCAACTGGTCAGCGATTCCTGCCGGCGTCAAATTATTTGCTGACTTTGCCCTTTTGGGCACCTTGCTTTACGGTGTTTATTGGAGTGTCACCGAAAACCACCCGCACTATCGTGAAGTGTTGGCGATCGTGAGCTTTTTGTTGATTGGTGGTTCCATCGGTTTGATCGGCCAAATTTTTCAACTCTCAGGTAGCTGGTATAGCCTCGCTTTTTTCTGGGCACTTTTGGGGCTGCCACTAGTACTTATCAGCCGTACGAGAGTTTTATCTGCTGCGTGGCTCCTGCTTTTGCTTTCTGCAGTTAACGATGATATCCGCGCCCGCATCTTCACGTGGCTTTTTGACAGCCTTTCGTGGAAAACAGTATGCGGAATTTTGCTTTTATACGGCGCTTCTTGCGGTTGTGCCTGGCTGGCAGAGCGCATTCAAAACCGTTTTGTCTTACCGGCCACAGCAGCGCGCTGTTTCAAGATTTTGACATATATTTTAATTTGGACGGTGGGCAGTACGTTCGGTTTGGCTCAAAGTTTTGACTGCACAGACAGTGGTTGCTTGCTCACGCAATTGGCCGCTCACGCGATCGTTTTGGGCTTTTTTGGTTGGCGGCTTTATATCGCTATCTGCCAGCAAAAAATGCGTGCTTTTCGCGCCAATGCGATCATGATTGAACTTTATATTTTTGCGATTTTTATGGCGCAGTTTAGCGATCTGTGGACAACGGGTTTGGGTTTTATTGGCGGTGGTTTGCTGATTTTAGGATTTATCTGGCTTTTGCGCCGCACCACACGCTACATTAAGGGGATGGAGGTTTTTGGTGAAAAATAAATTGTTAATCGTTGCCTTGGCAATACCATTCATCTGTTTGCTGACTTGGGTGCTGTATTTGGCCTTTACGCGTGCCACTGGTCGCGAAGTCACGGTGGTAATTCAAGGCTATGACCCGCGCGATTTACTTTCTGGTCGCTTTGTGTCGTACACGATTGACTGGAATGAAACTGACTGCACACAATTTGCCGATGATCACTGTCCTCAAAATGAATTTTGCCAAGAGACACAATGGGAGCAGCGATGTCGCTTTTTTGTGGATGAGCGCAAAGCAGACGACTTGAATACACTTTTGACTCAGCAAGATGGCGCGCACCGCTTTGAAGTAATTTATTCCTATACACCGGGTAAAAAACCGATAGCCAAGCAGTTGCTCGTTGACGGGCAAGATTGGGAAAGCATTGCTGTATCTGGCGCGAGAGAGGCCGGTTGAAGCTTAAAGCTGATGACGGTTTGTGGTGTCAAAAAAGTTGCCCGCTGCAAGTGCGAGTTTGATGTTTGTCTGGTTTGAGATTGCAAGCTAAGAGTGCTGGTGTGCGTCGTGCCTGCGTAAAATTGCCCAGAATAATATCCAAAGTTGTGGTATAATAAACGGGTTCTTGAAGTAAGTGGCCCCATCGTCTAGCGGTTTAGGACATTTGGTTTTCATCCAAAAGATCGTGGGTTCGAATCCCACTGGGGTCACGATAAGGAGGTGGTTTTTATGAATTGCAAGAAATGTGGTGCTAAATTGGTTGATGATGCCGCGTTTTGTACTAAGTGTGGTACTCCAGTGGCGGCAAAAACTTCGACTCACGAGCACGCCGAAAGTACTGCAAGCACCGCTACTGCATTTACACCTTCTTCTTTGGGTGCGTATTTCCCAATTAATACGGATGTGGAAGATGATCAACACGGCTGGGGCTGGGCAATTTTTAGCCTCTTATTGCCGATCGTGGGGATAGTTTTGTATTTTGTCTGGCGCGATAAATATCCCAAAAAAGCTTCTATTTGCGGCACTTGGGGCGCGGCCGGCTGTGCGGTGTGGATCGGACTCAAGTTTAATCCATTTTTCTAAATTCTCACTGTACACATTTTGTATACGAATATTGCAAAATGTAACAATTATTTTTGGTTTTTGCCTGGTAAATGACAATGCTGCACGTGTAGCGTGACGTCGGCAAAAACGCGTATCGACTAAAAGCCGCCATTGATAGTCGGTAAATTGCTCCGTAAAAAAGGCGAAATCCGGTGTATAATATGAATTATGGCAGGATTTGTGTCCATTAAAGATCACCTGAGTAGAGTTTGGGAAGTTTTCCAGACGAATTTTTTATATATTGCTAATTTAGATTTTTTAATTGGTTTGCAATTGCTTTTTTTTGGTGGGATGATGACGCTTTTGTATTTTGGCAATGTGCCCAAAATTATCTTGATGACGGTGGGCTTGGTGAGCGCCGTTTTTTTTAACCTCTCACTCACCGGTGTCTCCAAAAATTTTTTGGCGCTTGCGCGCGAACGTGGTCCGGGTAAATATCCGGTTTTCAATCGTGATTATTTGTGGTCTGGTTTGCCGATGTTTTTGAGCTACTTGCTTTTGGCGGTGGTGCCTTTTTTAATGATGGTGGTGAGCATTTTTGTGATTATAGGCGAGTACGTGGCTTCGTGGCCTTATATTTTGAGCGGTATTAGTGTGATTTATATTTTGTGGCAGTGGCGTTTTGGCCTTACGAGCGCGATTATTTTGGATCGTAAAATCGGTATCATCAAAGCGCTGCAACAAAGCTATGTGCTCACCAATCAAAAATTGTGGTCAGCTCTGGGACTGGTGCTGCTAAATCAGCTTATCTTGATACTGTCACCGCTTATTCCGGTGATTGGGACTTTTTTGGCGGTGAATTGGATTACCTTGAGCGGTTTTTATTTTTACTGGCAAGTGCGCTAGAAAGCAAACAGACAGATGAAATCACGTGAATGGATGTGGATTGGCGCAGCTAGTGATCTGGGGGTAGCGGTGGACGGAGCCAAGCAAGGTCCCGCTGCGATCTTGGCAACACCACGAGGCAAACAAAACCAACACTCAGTGATAGTGAATGCTCCGGAAGTGCGCAAGCAAAAAGAACCGGGAAACCGCACGCGCAATTTGGCAGCAGTGCTGGCGTATCAAGATGTGCTTTGGGAGGAAATTGTCAAAAGTATACACGCTGGTTGGCGACCGCTGACGTTGGGCGGTGATCACACGGTAGCGGCGGCTTCAGCGCTGGCGAGCCGAAATTTTCTTGATGCTCAGGGAATAATTTGGATTGATGCCCATACAGATTTTCACGTTTTGGCGTCCACAAAGACAGGCAATTTACATGGTTTGCCTTTGGCCGTAGCGTGTGGTCAAGAACCTCGCCTTGCGCCAACCAGTTGCCAAGATTTTTTTGCGCCTGAGCACGCCGTGATAGTGGGAGCGCGGAGCGTTGATCCTGGCGAATGGGTCAATCTGCGTCGTGCAGGAGTGAAAGTTTTTACCGATCGCCAATGCCGTCAAGAAGGACTGGCATCCATTATGACCCAAGCATGGGCGATTGCCGGCGAGCGGGTGCACGTCAGTTTTGATCTCGATGTCATCGATCCCAAACTTGCTCCAGGTGTGAGCGTGCCAGAAGAGAATGGCTTTAACCTGGCACAAATACGCGAATTGCTGATGAACCTTGATCAAAATCGAGCGAAGATCCAAAGTTTTGACCTGGTGGAATACAATCCCGCTCGTGACGTGGAGCAGTGCACGCTTAAGATCGCCGAGGAAATTCTGGTTGCAATTAATGCTGATTAAATGGCAACCACGTCTGTGAGGGTGATTTATATTTTTTTAGCGATAAATCAATTATTTTTTGACAAAGATCTGGATAGTCAATGCCGGCAGCAGCGGCTTCTTGAGGAAGGAGACTGGTCGGCGTCATTCCCGGCAAGGTGTTGACTTCCAAAAGCCAAAGATGACCGTCACCGTCGAGCAAAATGTCACTGCGCGAGTAAACTTCCAAACGTAAAGCTCGATGCGCTGCCAGCGCCAAACGTTGGATGGCTGTTGCTAACTCTTGCGGGATCGGTGCTGGGCAAAGCTCACTGGTGGCACCAGCTTGATATTTAGCTTGGTAGTCATACCAACCGTGTTGCGGGCGGATTTCAATTGCCGGCAAACTTTGCGCTCCCAAAACGCCACAAGCAAACTCACGTCCGCCAATAATGGCTGGTTCGATCAACACCCGGTGCTCATGAGCACGCCAAGTGAACACTGCTTTTTCGAGTTCGTCGGCGGTGCGTGCCAGGCGCACACCAATACTAGAACCTGAGTTAAGCGGTTTGCCCGCCAAAGGCAGCGAAAAACGAGCAAGAATTGTTTGAGTGTCGAGCGTCTCGGCACCAAAAACTTCCCAGTCCAGTGTGGGCAAACCGTGAGTACGAAAAATGCACTTGGAGATATCTTTGTCCATTGCCAAGGACGCAGCGAAACTGCCCGAACCGGTGTAGCGAATACCTTCCAAATCAAACAGTGTTTGCAGCTGACCATTTTCGCCAATACCACCGTGCAAAGCAAGAAAAACTAAATCGCTTTCACGGCAAATATCAAGCACTCCCAGACCAATTTCTTGAGCGTGTTGTTTGCCCAGTGCTTCTAAATCTGGAGGTGTAGCTGTGATTGTATGCTGAAATTCCCGGTGATCGTTTTGATTGTAAAACATGGCGTCGGCCGCACGTCTGACACCTTGCCACAAATCCAGAAAACAAACGTCGTGCCCGAGTTGAAGCAAAGCGGCCGCGATCAAAGCGCCGGACGAGAGCGAAACCTCGCGTTCGGGTGATAAACCACCAACCAAAACAACAATCCGCATATGGTTTATTATACCAGAATATTGGCGGAAATACCTGCGTA
>CAYQLH010000015.1:0-17193 GCA_964418385.1 uncultured Pseudomonadales bacterium | reverse complement strand
GGAAAGAGGAATATTCTAGTGTTTACAGAAACCACTGGGGAAGGTGGAGGTGGCGGCACTCAAAGCAGCGGAGGAGCTGGCAAATCAGAAGGTAGATCGGGCTCATTTGGACAAGGTGGTTCCACTACTGCCAACGGCACCCACAAAGGCAACGGAGGTGGTGGTGGCTGGTACGGTGGGGGCAGTAGTAATGATTATGCTCCCGGAGGTGGTGGTGGTTCCGGCTATATTGGGAACCCAAAGTTAATTTCAGCAGGCGGCATTACCAAACACATGACTTGTTACAACTGTGAAACTTCAACCGCTACTGATACATATACAATTTCCAATACATGCGTCATGGGGACAGATGATAAACTTAAAGCTGACTGTTCAAACCATGATAATATTGCCATAGCTCGTATCAGTCATCTCGAAGTGCCTTAATTTTTGCTCTTTCTTTACTTATTACCTGTGTGTACAAAACTCCCCCACAAGGGGGAGTTTTGATAAGTTGTGATCTTGTTTGTATGATATAATACGAAGCATGACTCACTACAAAGGCAAACTTATCAGTCATGGCGTACGCTTAACGCCGGAAGAAACACAAACCATTGACTTCTTGCGAACGAAAGGTGTTAACATAGAACTTATTCCACCAGTACGTCGCAAAGGTGCTCGCACTCCAGATATTTCGATTGGTGACACTCCTTGGGAAATTAAATGCCCTCGTTCTGCTACAACCTCAAGCTTAACCAATATTTTCAAAAAAGCAATTACTCAATCACCAAATCTGATTTTTGATTTAAGACATCTGAACGGTTCGCCGAGTAAAGCCATCAATACTCTCACCAGCCTATTTAACAAACAAAAATACGCCCGCCGCATCAAAATAATTACTCACGCTGGTCTGGAGATTGACAAACTCAAATAATTGTGATATACTTGCAAATAGTTAACTTGAGGAATCAGTGAGCGGGTGACTGCTCATTGTAGAGGCGATTCCCTGGTTCCTAAAGGACCAGGCAATCGCCTCCTCTTTGTTAAAATCGCTTTTGCTTTTTGTCAATCTTTTCACTTTGCAACAATTTCGTGCCACTCACGCCTGGAAAAACGCAATGCTACACGTGCAGCATTAAATTAAAAGTATATAAAGAATTGTAATTATCACTATTTCTCACCCAATTGATACATTTTTTAGTACGTACGCCACAAAATGCAGCCGCTCATCGTGCAGATAATCATCGCCCATTTTTCCCATTTTTTCCCTCGCATTTTCGCCCATTTTGCAGTATAATAAAAACATGCCAACACAAAAAAAAGACAATCAAGTACTATTTTTCGCGGTGGACCAACTCCAACCCAATCCTTTCCAACCGCGCGATAAAGTCATCGAAGACGCGCCCTTTCAAGAGTTAGTCGCCTCAATCCAGCAGTACGGCGTGCTCGAACCGCTCGTCGTCGTCAAAACACCTGCCGGTATGCACATTGTCGCTGGCGAGCGTCGCTGGCGCGCTGCCAAAAAAGTCGGCCTCGCCACCGTGCCAGTCCACTTAATCAAAACCACTCCCAAAGGCATGTTGGAAATGGCCATTATCGAAAACATCCAGCGCGTCAACCTCACTCCACTCGAAAAAGCGCAGGCAGTGCGGCGCTTGATGTCAGAATTTGGTTACACACAAGAAGAAGTTGCCGCCAGACTTGGCAAATCACGGCAATACGTGGCCTGTGCAGTGCAGTTGCTCGGACTACCTGACCCCGTCAAAGACGGTCTCAATGAAGGCCTGATCACTGAAGGTCACGCGCGCGCGCTCGCCGCCGTGGATGACCCCAAAGACATGGTGGATATTTATCGCACCGTCATTGCTGAAGGCGCCAATGTCCGCCGCACGGAAGCACTGGTGCGCTTCCGCCGTCTCCAAAAAGAAAACGCTGCTCAGCCCAAGACCGCCAAAGTCCCACCGCTTGTCAATCCAGATGAATACACCAAGACCTGGGAAAATAACTGGAAAGCCCGTTTGCACTCCAAAGCTGACATCAAACTCACCGACACTCGCCGTGGGACGCGTATTGTTATTACGCTCACCGGTGACCCCACCTCGCGCCAAAAAGATTTAATCCGCATCCTCAAAATGACCAAAGGTCGCCCCAGCAAACGCGCTCTTGCTGCTCACGAACAGAAAACGCAAAAAGAATAATTACTTAAGCTGATACCACCGTTATCGACGCTAAAGCAGTCTCGTTTGCCTTTTTGACATCTGCTGCCAAAACGCCATCACGCACAATTTTCACCGGTAAATCAACGCCAACTACCTGCCGATAAAAATCAATTTGAGTATTCATGAGCACCTGCAACTTTTCTGGCGCCAAGCGATAAGCATATTCCGCCGAGATTACCAACTGCTCCAAACTGTAGACCTGTTCACCACCACCCACAGTCAAAACAATCGCTTCGGCCACGTGGATTTTAGGTGGTCGTACCAAGTGTCCGCGCACACCGTGCTCTAAATCCTTGGGATCGCCGAAATCAAATTGACCCACGTATGTCAATTGGTTCTCTGCAGCCAAAGCTTGTATCGTCTCATCAAAAACTGACTGATTTTTTGATTGCAAAGCTCGCGCGAGCCAATCGTCTTCTTGAGCAGACGCCATGTAAATCTCGCCAGCTAGGGTTCCACGCAAAATGTCAACCGCTTCAGAAAAATGAGGCAAAGTATAACCTGCTCCAGCAAAACCTAAACGCACGCCGCTGTTTAACTGTAAACCTTCATCACCAGATGCAATCACCCACAAACCGCTTTTAGCTTCACTCATACCTACTTTCTCACCGGCTGACAACCTTCACAAATCAAGCAGTGATACCAGGTATTATATCACAAAAGCACGCATTCGTCAAGCATAATTCCAACTATACTCAAGAAGCCGACTCATCATCAGATGACATTTGCACCGAAGACAGCAACTCATTCATTTGCTTTTCCACCGCTTGCCAATCGCCATCAGCGGCGCGAATCAAACCAAAAAGCAAATCCACATCGATCAGCAGCTGATCGTCGGTAATAATCATTCTTTGTTTGGACATTTTCGCTCCTCAGTTTCGCTTATTTGTAATTCACCGGCAATTCATTGGTGATCAAAGTTAAACTCATGCGTTTGTTTTGCTTATCGATATTCTCGATATTGACACTGATTGTCTCGCCACGGCGCAATTTCTGATCGCTTTCCAGCTTGCTGTTGTGGATCAAACCATCCACGCCAGACTCCACGTTGACAAAAACGCCAAACTGCTCAATCCGTGACACGGTGCCAGTCACCACCGAACCTACCGGATAACGTTCTTCAATCGTCAACCACGGATCTTGTGTTAACTGCTTGATCGAAAGGTTAAGTTTTTCGTTCTCTGGATCCACATCCAAAACTTTCACCTTCAACTTATCACCCAACTTATAATAATTACCAGGATGCGTCACTTTCTCCCAAGAAATCTCACTAATATGCACCAAGCCTTCCACCAAACCAATCTCGCCTTTGTCGTTAATCGGCACTTCCGCCGTAATAAAGACACCAAAAGGCATGACGCCAGAAACGACGCCGTCATAAATATCGCCTGGCTTCACCGCATTCATCGCAGCGTTACGCTGCGCCAATTCTTTCTCCTCCGAAACAAATTTTTCCGAAAAAATCAAGCGATTTTTCTCATGTTCCACTTCAATTGTCTTCACGCGAATGGTCTCACCGCGAAGCTTATTAAGCTTACCCAAATACATTTTTCCAAATTGACTGGAAGGAATAAAACCACGAATACCGTTAATTAAAACGATCAAGCCGCCTTTATTGGTCTCGACACCCTTCACTTCCAAAACCTCACCGGTTTCCAAAGCTTTATAAAAGAAATCCCATTTTTGCTTATTGGCTGCTTGACGCAAAGACAACAAAATTTGATTTTTGTTGTTTTCGTTATCAATCACCGCCACGGAAATTTTCTGACCCACTTGCAAATCCGCAATGTAATCTTTGGCTAAATCAAATTCTTTACCCACAATCACACCTTCAGTTTTGGCGTTAATATCCACCACTAAGGATTTTGGCGTCTTGGCAACAATCACCCCTTCAATCTGAGTATCCGCTTTTGGGGTTACGATTTTCACATTATTTGCGGCCAAGAGTTCGGCCATTGTTTTTGCTTCCGGCATCTTCCGTAGTCTCCTTTCAATTCTTATTATTATACCAAAAAACATCATCTTGTCAAGAGTTTAGGCAGGCAATACTTAAAAAATACTGATTTATAGGTATTTTAATTCCGTGCACCGCGATAGCGCAAAATTCAATCTTTGTGGTATAATACTTCACATGACAAAATTAATTGTTACCGGAGGCACGCCTCTTTTTGGTTCGGTGCGCGTAAGCGGCGCCAAAAACGCATCCTGGAAAATCATGATTGCAGCTCTCCTGGCTGACACGCCTAGTCGACTTCTCAATCTCCCTCACATTGCCGACGTTGAATTTGTCACCACGCTCATCCGCGAACTCGGTGGTGAAGTCCAAACGCGTGGCGAACGCATGTACTACTTGGATCCTCGTGGTCTGCACGCACCAGTCATTGATCAATCAAAAGGCGAATTCTCCCGCTCCAGCGTTGCTTTTTTGCCCATTCTGCTTCACAAATTTGGTCACGCCCAAGTTCCACTGCCTGGAGGCGATAAAATCGGTCGCCGCCCACTCGAACGACACTTTGCCGGACTGCAAGCTTTAGGTGCCAGTTTGGAAATTCAAGACAACCAAGTTGTCGCGACACTGCCCGAAGGGCGCTTCCACGCCGCCCATTATCGTTTTGCCAAAAACTCGCACACTGGCACGGAAACACTTCTCATGGCTGCCGCTTTAGCCGACGGCGAAACAATCTTGGAAAACGCTGCTATCGAACCAGAAGTTCTAGATTTAGTCAATTACCTCAACGCTTGCGGCGCCCAAATTCACCAAATCCGCCCCCGCTGTTTCCGCATCCGCGGCGTCAATCATCTCACCGGTTGCATTTACAAAATTATGCCTGATCGCAACGAAGTTGTTTCCTACGCTTGCGCTGCGCTTGCCACCCGCGGTGACGTCATTGTCGAAAACGCCCGTGCCGAAGATTTGGCAGCGTTTTTGGCGAAACTGACTGATATCGGCGCCGGCTACGAACTCGGCGATTTTGGCATTCGCTTCTACTACTTCGACACTTTGCACGCCACGGATATTACCACCGCGATTCACCCCGGATTTATGACCGACTGGCAGCCATTGATGGCTACGCTTTTGACACAATGTACAGGCATCAGTACCATCCACGAAACCGTCATGCAGTCCCGTTTTCAATACGTGGCTCCTTTACAAGCTATGGGTGGTCAACTCGAAATCTTCCAACCAGAAGTTACCGACCGCGATCACATTTATAATTTTAATTTGGAAGACGATCAAGCTGACGCTTGCCACGCAGTCCGCATTACTGGCCCCGCCACTTTCACTGGCGGTGATTTTAAAGTACCAGATTTACGTGCCGGTGCCACCTTGATTTTGGCAGGTTTGACCAGTCAAGCTCAAATCAGCCTCACCAATGTGGAACTTATAGATCGCGGCTACGAACGCCTTGACGATAAACTGCGCCAGCTAGGCGCCAAAATTGAAAGAGTGGAGGCTTAATGTCACCGGTATTATTCTTAGGCTTTTTGTTTTTGTCGCTCTCCATCTCAATGGTTTTAATTGTCCCATTTATCAACCTTTTATACCGTATCAACTTCAAACGTGCCAAGCAAAAAACGATCGATCCTTTCGGTCATCCCACACCAGTTTTTGACCGCTTCAACGCTTCCAAAGCCGGCACACCTGTCGGTGGCGGGATTCTCGTCATTGTCGTCGTGAGTCTGCTGATGCTGCTCGCTATTGCTATCATTGAACTTTTACACCTGCCCATTACATTTAACCATTCCAACAAAGACGCCGAAATTTTTGTCCTCCTTTTCACCTTTTTGTCTTTCGGAGCTTTGGGGCTTTATGACGACGTTAAAAAGTTTTTTGGTTTTGAAAAAACCGGCTTTTTCGGTATGCGTATGCCCCAAAAACTTGCCATCCAAATTATTTTAAGTCTGGTCAGTGCCTGCACACTCTATTTTAATTTGGGAATTTCTTTCATCAATATTCCTTTTTTGGGTCAATGGGAGCTGGGGCTTTTTTACATTCCTTTTGCCGCTTTCGTCATCGTTGCTTTCGCCAATGCCATCAACATCACCGATGGTCTCGACGGTCTTGCCGGTGGCGTGATGCTGATTTCGCTTTTTGGTCTCTGGCTGATTGCGTCCATTTCTGGCGTCCGTCTCGACGGCCCACTCTCGCTTTTTATTACTCTTTTTATCGGTTGCTTAATTGCTTTCGTTTACTTCAATATTTTCCCCGCGCGTATCTTTTTAGGCGACGTCGGCGCTTTATCTTTTGGCGCTATTTTTGCAGTCATGGGTTTGCTTTTGGGCCGACCAATGGCTTTGGTGGTCATGGGCGGGATTTTTGTGATCGAAATTTCTTCTTCTCTGATCCAGCTTTTGTCCAAAAAATTTCTCAAGCGTAAACTTTTACCTGTCGCGCCCTTGCATCTGTGGCTCCAAAAAATGGGTTGGGCCGAACCGAAAATTGTCCAACGTTTCTGGCTAATTCAAATGGTTTTGACGCTTTTTGGCATTTGGTTGGCACTGCTCTAGCATTCACCACCAAAGTGTGATAAAATAGCTCTCAATGCTAAAACTCGAAAAACAACTACTGATTGGTCTCACCTGTTTACTCGCTTGTATCGGTATTTTTTTCATTTTTGATGTCGGCACTCTCAAATCCATGAAACTCTCCGCCAATCACGATCCCTACAGTTTGGTGAAAAAACAACTTCTGCATTTTGGCATTGGTTTTGCCGCGATGCTCGCCACTGCCTATCTTATCGACGCCAAACTTTACGAACGTTTCCCATATCCCATTTACTTCATCGGTCTCATTTTAATGGCAATCCCGCTTTTTACTGGAAGTATCTCTCACGGCGCCAGTCGTTGGACTAGCGTTGGTGGCTTTTCCCTCCAGCTCAGCGAAGTCGCAAAATTCTGTCTCATCGTCTTTTTTTCTCATCTCATGCTCAAAAACAACGATTATCGCTATTTTATTGCCTACCTCACCCCGCCCGTGATTCTCATGCTGTGCCAAAAAGATCTCGGCAGTCTGTTGATTATGCTCGCCTCGTGTTTTGCCATTTATTTCCTTTCTGGCGCTGATTTATACAAACTTATCCCCATTGGCATCGCTGGCATCCTGGCTGTACTGGTCATGATCCTTGCCAGTCCGTACCGGCGTGAACGTTTAATGACTTACATTCATCCCACCAATGACACCCAAGACGAAGGTTATCACATCAATCAACTCAAAATCGCTATTGGTCGCGGCGGTTTACTTGGTCAAGGTCTAGGTCAATCGCGCCAAAAATTTCAATATCTGCCCGAAGTTCACACTGATTCCATTTTTGCCATCATTGCCGAAGAAACCGGTTTTGCCGGTGTCATCCTCATTTTTGCACTTTATAGTTTTTTCCTCTACCTCATCTGGCGCATCATCCAATACGGACAACTTGACCCTGGTCTTAAAATGATCGGCTACGGCATTTTTGTTGCCTTTGTCAGCCAAATTTTCGTCAATCTCGGCGCTATTTCTGGGCTCACCCCCCTCACCGGGATCACCCTGCCATTTTTATCGTACGGCGGTTCCTCACTCGTGATTTCTTGCGCTTTAGTGGGCGTCATCGCCAATCTTGCCAGCCAGCGCGACACCACGACTCCCAAATTTATCATCAAAAGAAAGAAATATGTCTAAAATTCTCATCACTGGCGGTCACCTTACACCCGCACTCGCGTTTATAGATTATCTCAAAGCAGCACACCCCAAAGAGGAAGTTATTTTCGCCGGTCGCGAATACGCCCAACTCGACAATGGTCAGCCAGCGTGGGAAAGAAGCGAAATCACACAACGCGGTCTTCCGTTTATTCCTTTTCAAGCCCAAAAAAGTAGCAATTTTAATCCCTTCACCTACGCCGAAACCATCCGCCAAGCCAAAACCGTTCTCACTGCCAACAATGTTGATCTTGTTTTAAGTTTTGGCGGTTTTATGGCTCTGCCATTTGCCCTTGCTGCGCATCAACTCAAAATCCCGGTAATCACCCACGAACAAACCAGAGTTCTCGGTCGTGCTAACCGCGCCCTCACCCTTTTGGCTAATACCACCGCTCTCTCCTATAGTGACACTCTTTTGCCATTTTGGACTCGCCATACTCAAGTGACTGGTAATCCCTTGCGTGCTCAGCTCTGGCAATCAGCGCCCGCACCTGCTTGGTTTTCGCCAACAACTTCTTTGCCCATTCTACTAGTTTGCGGTGGTTCTCAAGGTGCCCAAGCGCTCAATCAACTCCTTTTGCCTATTCTGGCTCCTTTAAGCCAAGACTTTATTATCGTCCATCAAGTTGGCACAGCCAGTCAGGCTCGCAACCCTTTAGCCGAAATCAACGCTTTTCTCAATCAAAATTTCACAACCATTACCAATTATTTTCCCCGTGAATTTTTAAAACTGAAAGAACTTGCCTTTTTTTACCAAAATGCATCTTTAGTGGTCGCGCGTGCTGGTGCCAATACTGTCGCCGAACTGACTGCTTTCCGCCTGCCAACACTTTTTGTCCCTTTGCCTCATGCCAATTATGACGAACAGTATCAAAATGCTGCTGCCCTTGCCGCACAAGATGCTGCTTTAGTGGTTCGTCAAGAAGAATTGCAACCATCAGACCTTTTAAATTACATCAATGAACTCGCCGCCAAAGCTGAAACTTTGCATCAAAATTTAGCTGCAATTGATACCCAAAAAGATGCCACCCACAAGCTTTACAAGTGCATACAAGAAGCTTTAACTAAAGCCGCACCCACCAAAAAAGCAGTGACACCACCACCGGTCACTCAAAACGCAACCAAGTCCGCACCGGTAGATTCAACGCCGCCAGTACTTGAAAAATCAAAAGACGCTCAACCAACACCGTCATCGCCAGTGTCCGCATCTCAAGACATCAAGTCAGAACAGCCAGTCACCAATGCAACCACTTCAATTCCTGTACCATCATTGCCGGAAAAAACAACTCACAAAGCCTTAATGCCACAAAGCAAAATTTCTCTCCTTGCTTTAGACAAAAAAGAAAATGTAACCGCATCCATCCCCACACCTTTCGTCAAGACAGAAAACCGTGATGAAGATAATAGCTGAAATTTATACCGATACACCGGTTTTTTAATTCTGCACATTTAAATTGCTCCTCAAAAGCCAAATTTTTGTGGTATACTCGCTCGTATGCTCAAGAAAAGTAAACTTGTTCGGCATTATTTTTTGGTTTTAACTTTGCTGTTCATCAGTTTTTTTATCGCTTTACCCAGCGAATTTACTTGGAAAGTGTACGATCGCGAAATTCATTTTGTCAAAGACCGCGTCATTCCCACCATTTTTGGTCACAAACTACCGCTTGACATCCCCATGCACCTTGGGCTCGATATTGCTGGTGGTGTTCAACTCACCCTTGAAGCCGATATGAGCGACATTGCCAGCGAAGATCGCCTCACTGCCCTCGAATCAGCCGTCGAAATTGTGCGTCAGCGTGTCGACGCTTATGGCCTCAGCGAGCCCATTATTCAAACCGCCACCAGCGGCGATAATTATCGGATTATTGTGGAAGTTCCCGGTATGACCGACGTCGACCAAGCTGTCAGCCTCATCGGCACCACCGCCATGATGGATTTCCGCCTCCAAGATGCCACCAAAGCCGCTGCCCTCGCCGAAGCTAGCGCTGCCGCAACAATTGAAGACCAGCTGTACCAATACTACGCTTATCTCGACTCTTTCAATCCCACCCCCCTCCAAGGCAATATGCTTGAACGCGCCACTGCCAGTCTCGACCCGCAAACCAACCAACAAATTGTTTCCTTGCAATTCACACCCGAAGGTAAAGACATCTTTGCGCAAATTACCAAAGACAATGTCGGTCGCGTTTTAGGTATTTTCATTGACGATTATCCTATTATGGCCCCTTCCATCAATCAACCCATCCTCGACGGCAACGCCATGATTACCGGTGGCTTTACGCGCGAGCAGGCGCGCGCCCTCGCTGTACAACTCAACTCTGGTGCCCTGCCAGTACCACTTCAAGTGCTTTCGCAAAGTCAAGTCGGCGCTTCTTTGGGTGAAGACAGCGTGCGCGCTAGCATTTATGCTGGCGTTATTGGGCTCATTTTAGTTGCCATTTTCATGGTCCTCAACTACGCCACCAAAGGTTTAATCGCCGACTTTGGCCTCTTAATTTACTGCCTGATTATCATCGCTCTCTACAAAATCTTTGGTGTCACTCTCACTCTGCCTTCAATTGCCGCTTTACTTATCTCCATGGGTATGGCCGTCGACTCCAACATCCTCGTTTTCTCCCGCATGAAAGAAGAAGAGCAACTCGGGCAATCGCGCGAACGCGCCCGCGAACTCAGTTTTGGCCGCGCGATGGATAGCATCAAGGATGCCAATTTTATCACCATCATGATCGCCCTCATTCTCATCAATCCACTTGACCTTTCCTTCCTCAATAGTTCCGGTACTATTCGCGGTTTTGGGATCACCCTTTTAATGGGTGTCCTTGTTGGTCTTTTTACCGGCATTTACGTCACACGCATTCTCACCCGCGCTTTCCTCTATACGCGACCCGAAGTTAAATCCAAACAGGAGTCACCCAATGAAACTTAAAATTTATCGTTACTACTGGATTTATTTTGTCATCTCCGCTTGCTTTTTACTGCCCGGAATCTTTTCCATGCTCACGCACGGCTTCAAACCTGGCATCGATTTTACCGGCGGCACCATTCTTACCATCGAAGCGGTCGATGCCACTCGCTCCGGCGAGCTCACCGAATCAAATCTGCGCGCTTTAATCAGTGATAACATCGCGATCTCTAGCATTAAACGCAATGATCACGCACAAGCCATTATCCGTACTAGCGAACTCGACAATGACGCTAAAAATCAACTTTTAAGCGACATTAGCTCTCAAATCCCCGTCCAGCAAGTCAGCTATGAAAGCGTCGGTGCCACCATGGGTGGCGAACTCATCCGCAAAACTGGAATCGCCATCGCTCTCGCTTCACTCGTTTTGGTCATCTACTTGCATTATCGCTTCAAAAACTTTGCCTACGGTCTCGGTGCGCTCCTGGGAGTCGTCCACGATGTCAGCATTATTTGCGGGATTTTCAGCATTTTAGGCTGGTTACGTGGCACCGAAGTGGACACTCTTTTTGTCACCGCGATGCTGACCACTATTTCTTTCTCTGTCCACGACACCGTCGTCATCTATGATCGCATCCGCGAGCTACAAACCAAATTTCCTCACGCTCCTTTTATCCAAGTTTGCGAAGCCGCCGTTACCGCTACCATTTCTCGTTCTTTCAATAACTCGCTCACCGTGGTCTTTATGCTTTTAAGTCTGCTCTTGCTCGGTGGCGTCACGTTGCGCAGTTTTGCTCTCGCTCTGCTTTTGGGCGTTATTTTTGGCACTTACTCGTCGCCATTTGTTTCTATTCCACTTTTAATACTGTTTGATAAGAAGGGCTGGTTTCACCAGAAACATTAATGACAAAACAAGAAAGTCGCTGGATCACATATGGCACTTGGGGCGTTTTCGCTCTGATGGCACTCACTTTATTTTTAATGTCAGATTTTTCACCACTCAATCACGACGGCGACACTGACAGTGTTCTCAACTCCTTTGCCGACTGGAGTGAAGCCAGTGAGAGCGCGCAAACACTTGATTTTAGCAGTTTCACCGACGCCACCCCAAGCGGTTTGTAAACACAAATTTGTAACATTTTTCACGTCTCTAAACCTGGAAAACTGCAATGCTACACGTGTAGCATTGCATTAAATTGCTGCCACTTGATGTTGCCAATCTGCCTGTGCCTCGTCACCAGGTACATTATAACGCCACTCGCTTGCTTGCCAATCCTGATAAGCAACAATCACCATGCGCGCCGGCAACGTCAACACTCGCTCCCGGATTTGCGCTGCCAAAGCCGCATCGCCAGCATGATCTTGCAAATTATTAATCGCTACCAAACGTGACCGTACTTCCGCTGGCAAACGTTTAACCCAACCCAAAAGCGTGGGCGTATCATGGGTAGACGTGAAAACAATTTTATTACCAGCAAGCCGATTTAAATCCAAATCTTGATCTCTAATTTTCAGTTTCCCGGTCGCTTCCACATTGTACATCAAAGTCACCACGCTCACTCCAGCGAGTTCGTACTCTTTCATGAATTGTTCCAAACGCATCTTGTCGCTCGCCACATCTTCCAAATAAACGCCAAATTGCAACCGTTGCAAATCTCCCAAAAGCTTCACCAGCGCGGGTTTGCCCGGCCCGGTCAATTTCCGATTCCACCCAGGATGCTCTGGAGACATCGCCCCATAGCGAAAAAAACCGTTAGCGTGATCAATCCGCACTAAATCGCACCAACCGCGCATAAAGCGCAACCGCTCGTAAAAAAGTTGCATGATATCATCAATTTCATTATTCTCCCAATCGTAAAGCGGATGCCCCCAATACTGCTGAGCAAACGGTTCATCCGGTGCTGCCGGGACACCGCTTTGCAAGCGCATTTCTCCGCACTCACCAAGTAAAAACAACTTTTGATGCGCCCACACCATGGCACTTTCACGACTGATATAAAACGGCAAATCGCCACTTAAAATCACTTCGTTTTCCGCTGCAAAACGCCGTAAATGCAAAAAAGAATTATAAAGCACATATTGTTGATCCTCAAAACCAGCAATTTCGCTTGTCAACTTGAGCTTACTCTCGCGCAGCGCAGATTCTTGTCGCAGCGCCAACTCTCGCGGCCAGCGCCACCACTCATCTGTCTTTAAAGTGCGCACCAAAGCTTGAAAATGGGCATAATCCGGCAACCAAAACTGATTTTGGGATACAAATTCCTCACGCGATAGCCACCAACTCTGCCACTCCTCTGGCAAATGATTATCAAAAAATTGTCCGGCAATTCCAATTCCCTGTCCACGATAAGGTTGGCTCAAAGGAGCACTCACTGGCAAAACTTGCCAACAAGTCTGCCCCGTGCGGCGCAAAAAACTTACCAAAGCTTGCGCTTGCTTCATGCTCCGCAAACTCGCTAAAGATAATAAAGTTCCACGTTTAGCTCGCATCAAAGAATTGTCTCCTGTACTCCTTGTTGACTTTTTTTCCGCTTGGGTTTGTTCGTAAAACGTCCGTATGTGCTCTCACCAAAATACTCCAGATTTTCTAATTCTTGATAAAAACGCAAAATATGCTGATCACAGCAGATATCTTCCGGTCGCAATGGTCGCGCCAAACATATTCCTTCCAAACTGGTGCCACGTGACAAAGCAACATATGTTTGCCCGCCAGCAAAAGCACCACGACCTAAATCGATCGCTAAACGCTCAAAAGTTTGTCCTTGAGCTTTATGAATCGTCACTGCCCACGCCAACTTCAACGGTAACTGCGAAAACTCGCCCACCTTTTCACGCTCAATCGTTTGCTTGACTGGATTAAAAACAGCGTGATAATTCTCCCACGTGTACACATCCACTTTTACCGTTTCACCACCGTCCAACTTAACCAAAACAAAATCCCGATACATAGCTTCAATTTCACCCATCGTACCATTGACCCACGCTCCTTTGGGATGATTATTTAAAAGCATCACCCGTGCTCCTTTTTTCAAGCGTAAACGCTCAAGTGTTGGTCGGCTCGAATCCGGAAATTTACCATCCTGATTGGCCAAATATGCTCGTACTCGACCCGGTAAACATTCCAAATGGTAATTGTTAATCGCTTCCGCTCGCGCTTTAGTCGCTGTTAAAACTACAAAGTCACCAGCCAAATCGTCCACCCTACCATCATCAAGCACACGCTCATTGAGAAGCGCCAAGCGCTCGGGCGTAATCGACTGCGTCCGGATTTCTTGCAGCAAACTAATAAACCGCTCGTCAGTTTGCCGATATATTTTTTGCAATTGAATATACTCCAGTGGCACTCGCCGATCTCGCTGCAAACGATCAAAAACTTGACTACTAAAGAAAAACGGCGTTTCGTATTCCTCCTCAAAAGCTTCGCGTTCATCACCCTTCACTACTGGCGGTAATTGGTACAAATCACCAAAACAAATCAACCGCACCCCACCAAAAGGTCGCTCATTGCCCCGCACTAAACGCAAAAAAAGATCCAAAAAATCAAACAAATCTGCTCGCACCATTGAGATTTCATCAATAATCAATGCGTCCACGCTTTCATACAATTTTGTTTCGTGCGCACGCACCAAACGTCTCGCCGCCGAAAAAACGTCACCTCGCGTTGCCATCGGTCCAATGCGCATAAAATGATGAATTGTTTCGCCACCCACATTCAACGCCGCCACGCCTGTGGGTGCTAAAACCACTGTCTGTTGGTCACCGCAATTTTGCAAAAAATATCGCAACAGCGTTGACTTGCCTGTCCCCGCCGAACCGGTAATAAAGACATGACCTCGCCGCACCAAAAGTGCCGCCAGCGCTTCATCAATCTGCGCGTTGTGTTCCAACTTCACTGGCACCAACTCTTCTTTTTTCCAAGTGACACCATCAAGCGAAGCATAGGCTTCACGCACGGCTGCTTCTGCCGCCAAATCGTCATCCCAAATCTCAGTGTCGTTTTGCCCAGCCGCAGTGTCGTCGTTCATGTCCGCCAAAACTGACGCGATCGCTTCTTGCTCATCGGCATCAAAACCTAAACGTGTTCCATCGTCATCAAAAATCACGCTCGGTGGCATTATCGCATTTACTCGAGACATATCTGTATTATACCATCAAAACGCCCTAATCGGTGGTATAATTGTCTCACTTATGCAAACAAAAATTTCTTGCCCTCACTGTCACTTTGAATTTGACGTTGATGAAATCCTCGCCAAAAATGCGGCTGACAAACTCGAGCAGAAAATCAGAAAAGAACTCGAGTCGCAACTTGCCGCGCAAATGCAAGCCAAACAAGAGGCTTTAGACCAAAAACTCAAACAACAAAGCGATACTCTGCGCGTGCAAATGCAAGAAAAATTTCAAGCCGACCACGAAAACCTTATACAAAAGCTGCAAGCCAATGACGAAATGCTCAAAAACCGCGAACGAATGCTGGAAAAAATGCGCGCTCAAAATCTTGAGTTTCTCAAACAAAAAGATGCTTGGGAACAAGAAAAACAAAATCTCGCTCTCGAAAGCCAAAAAAAGATGCTCGAGCAGCGCGAAAAAATCCAAGCCGAACTCAGCGCCAAACTCAACGAGCAGACTCAACTTCAACTGGCCGAAAAAGACAAAAAAATCGCCGATTACGAAAAACAAGTGGCACAAATGCAACGCAAGCTCAACCAAAACTCACAGCAACTCCAAGGTGAAGTCCTTGAACTCCAACTTGAAGAAACCCTACGCCACGCTTTCGCTGATGATTTAATTGAACCCATCCCCAAAGGCGTCAACGGTGCTGATATCCGCCAACGTGTTTTTAACACCAAAGGCAGTGAATGCGGCAAAATCATTTGGGAAAGCAAACGCACCAAAAACTGGACTGAAGGTTGGATCCCCAAGCTCAAAGCCGATCAACGCGCCGAAAAAGCGGATCTGGCTGTTTTGGTCACCACTGTCATGCCCAAAAGCAGTGGCACAAAAAAATACGATTATTACCAAGGCATCTGGATTTGTCAGCCAGAACTGGCTACCTTTATCTCGCAGTTGCTGCGCTTCCATCTCATCCGTATCAGCCACGTCGTCGAGTCGCAAGCCAGCAAAGACGAAAAAGTTGAAAGCCTTTACCGCTATCTCACCGGCCCTGAGTTTTCCCAAAAAATCGAATCGCAATACGAAACCATCGCCAGCATGCGCCAACAACTCGAAAAAGAAAAGACTTTTTGGGCAAAACATTTCGCCACCCGCGAAAAAGAAATTGATGCCCTCCAAGAAAGCGTGGTCACCATGTACGGTGGTCTTCAAGGCGTCACCAATAACGCTTTACCCACCGTGAAACTCCTGGAAGGCGAGTAGGGGAGCGATCACTTTCAACCCCACAATTTACTTCACTCCAAAAAAAGTGGGGACGAGAAATTACAACATCAGTTGTAACTCCCGTCCCCAGATCTTTACCCTTGTGATTCTTATTCGCCCACAACTCGCCGATAAACGTACTTCTGATCCCGATCTTCAAAAGTCTCTCTCTTGCCATTAAGCCAGTATTCCACCTGCCAGCCAAAAAGCTCCGCCATTTTTTCTGGTACGCTCAAAGCTTTGGGGAACAAAAAGAAACTTTTCCTCCCGTCGGGATGACTCAAAAAGTATTCCAATTTGAGCACGCCGTCTTCCCATGACACCCGATAATCGTCAATCAAACCCACCGGATTATCATTGGGATAAAGGCAACGCGCCCGACACAAATCAGCCTTGTCAGCAATCGCAAGAATCGCGCCGATCAGTGAAGGTGAACTCCCACCGTCACTATGACAAGCAATTGCCTGCTGGATCAAGTTTAATTCGGTCCGTCCCAATGTTTGAAACGACCGCAAAATCGACCCCGCCCACAAAGCCGAGCGCATGGCGTGATCAGTTCTGCCCAAAGCAAAACCGATGTCATGAACCAATCCCGCCAGTATTCCCGCCAGAGTCCATTCACGACACACACAACAACTATCCAAAAGTTGCCACGCTGTTTTGGCCACGCGCACCATATGCTCCCGACCGTGATCGAAAGCCAACCGCCGATACCGCACCGAATGCCGAGCGTAATTCTCCTGCAGTGCGATCTGATCCAACCATTTCCGGTAAATGGGCAAAGTAGTGATCCTTGTGACCACCTGCGCCAAATCCTCCGGTCGCACTAAACCGCCACTACGCCGACTCATTGCCACTGTTATCTCCTCCTTATACACCTGGTAAAGATCAAAGCAACTGTCATTATATCACAGCCTTACATTTATTACAAAGCAAAATTGTTGCCATTGCTGCGCTTCAAATCGCCAACCAAAATGATCATCTTTTGTGCTCAAATTCAAAAAAAATCCCGGTTAAACGGGATTTTATGCTGCGACTCGGACCGG
>CAYQLH010000014.1:0-17533 GCA_964418385.1 uncultured Pseudomonadales bacterium | reverse complement strand
GGGGAGTTTTGATGCGCATAAACTCACGGGGCGGCGGCGCACCCATTCTCTTTACCTTGAAGGAAAAGTTGCTTGACTACCTCAAATGTCGCAGCGCCAAACAGACGGTTGACAAACGAGATCTTTTGTAATATAATGATGTGGAAATAGAGAGTTCAGAAAGAAAAACGTGATGGATCAACAATGGACAAATACATTCATTCCGCAAGCTAACGCCCAAGAGACGTTGTCTTTGTCAGCATTGAATCCCAATAGCGCGGGAATCAGCATCAATGGTAATGCCGGGCTTTTATTGCGCAATGTGATTACGTTGGTGATTGTGGTGAGCGCGGTGATGACTTTGTACCACATGATGATGGGCGCGATGCTGTGGATTTCTTCAGCTGGTGATAAAGGCAAAGTGGCACAAGCGCGCGACCGGATCTTGGCAGCGATTGTGGGTATTTTAATTTTGGCGTCTACGTGGGCAGTGTTTCAGTTAACAGTCACGGTTGCTTTCGGGACAAATTTTACGCAAATGCGCATTCCTACTTTGGTAGATGGTTGGATTAGTAAATAATTCCGAGGTAAATTCCAATTCCAAAAAAGACCAAGAGGTGAAGCAAAAGCATGGCAAGATTGAAGAAGTGCTGCTTTTTTTGCGCAACTAGATTGGCCGCGAATTCACGAACAAGGGCATTGTTGTAGAAATACCACGGCGCTTTCGCCCCGATGCCCACCGCGCGCAAACCAATACTATGAGCGATGACGCCGCTACGGAAAACATGATAACCGGTAGTCGCAAAAACTACACGCGCGTCTTTGGTGCGTTTATCAATAATTTTTTTGGAAAACATCATGTTTTCGCGGGTATTTGTGGATTGATTTTCTGGGACAATGTGTTGTGACTCTACATGATGCGATCGTAAATAACGAGACATCGCACTAGCTTCGGATGTACGCTCATCTCGACCGCGACCTCCGGATGGCACATAAACAAGGGGTATATTTTGTGTAGCTTGAGTGCGGCCAAAATCAAGAGCGCGATCCAATCGTCCTTGAAGGATGGGTAGCGGACGACCATTTTTATCCACTTTGCACCCCAAGATAATCATGTAGTCTTGATCCAAAGGTGGTTGATAACGCTCAGAGCCAAGAGTGCAAATGATAGTGGCAATCATCATACATTCAAGATAGGCTAAACAAAGACAAAAAAACGCTTCTAAAAAGTAAACTAAAACGCTTAAACGCGGTGAAAAATCGTCCACTATGGGCGCAAGCCAATGGTAGATATTGAGTGCCACTACAGTGCCAAACAAAAGCCCAAAGCCGAGAACGAGACCAAGATTGTTTGTCCAACGCGAACCCTCGCGGCGCACCAGAGCGATATTGCTAGCAATAAGCATCAGCGCGATGACAATAATTAAAGGTGACATAAAATAAACGTGAATCGCGAAAGAGTCCAAGACACTGGTATAGATTTCTTCAATGGTGAAAGGGTGAAAAAAGAAAATTAAAACTCCAAGATGAAAAAGGAAATTGGAAAGCAAAAAAATGATCACGCCTAAATTGGTCATCAGACTGTAGGAATACATAGTTTCACGCGCTTGACGCAAAATATAAAAAATGCAAAACGCCAGTAAAATAGCGAGGATAATGAGTTTTTCGAAAGCGAGGATAATGCCAAAATAAGCGCTACCAAAATATGAACGATTGATCAAATCACAAGCAATCAAGAGAATAATGAAAAGAATGATCGCCATCTTTTTCATATGAGTTATTATATCACACTCACTCAATTTTCACACTTAAGTACTCAAAACTGCGTAATTGACTGTCAAGAATAGCATTCACTTGTTGGTTAATAGAAGCCTCTGGTCGCTCATCGGCGTAACCGAGTGCTTGCAAGACGTGGGTGAAATGCTCGCGTACAATTTCATTACTGACACGATGCAAGATCAACTCGCGCAAATAAAGGATCTGCTCAAAAAGCTCAGGCGAGAGCTCTTCAGCCACAATTAAACGGTCTATAATTTCCAGAAAAAGCAAAAATTTGCGCATGGCTGCAAGTTCGTGGCGGACAGCGATGGTATCAGCAACAAGCTTGGTTTGCGTTAAAAGCGGCCAGCCTTTGGTGTCGATGAGTTGCGCGTGCACGAGATTACCTGCTTCCAAAGCCGAGCGACGCTTAGAAGTAAGTTTGCGCACACCTTTGGCGACGGTGAGAATTTTACCTCGCTCACGAGTAATGAGCGTCACCAAGAGATCTGTTTCGTGATGGCGTTGACATTTGATTACTAGTGCCAGTTGATTGTGACTTTTGGCTGACATAAGTCTCATTATACACCAAAACCCCGCTTTCCAGCGGGGTTTTTCTTTAAATCACACCAATTCTTAATTCTTTTTGCACACTTGATAAGTGCCAAAAGAAGCCATGGCAAGACCGGCTAAGACCAACATCATGGTCGTCTCAGCACTACCAGAAACTGGAGTTTCAGCGACAGAACGATCGGCCACGACAGTATTCGTGTCAGCGACAGTGGTGGTTTGAGAAGAAACAACGGTATTGTTGGAAACCACGTTACTGCTGGTATCCACTGTCTCCACCGTTTGTGGACGACGACTGATCACAGTGCTGTTGGTAGTCGTGCTGGTAGCATTCACGGTCACCGGAGATGCTTCTTGCGCTTGCACGCGACCCAAAGTAACAGCGGCGCCTGCTGCAGCGAGCATGAGTGTCAAAGTTTTTTTCATAGTCCTTAACCTTTCTTGGTTCCTCTTATCTGGACAGCCAATTCTACTTTGTCAAGTTCTTTAATTTTAACTGATAAAAGCCTAAAATGCAAGTGGCAATTCCGGCAACGGCTAAAAATGCTGATAAATGCGCGCTACCAGCCGTAACCGGCAATGGCGAAGGAGTGGGGGTGGGGGGGGCGACTACAACTGGAGTCGGTGTGGGAGCAGGAACCGGAGTCGGCGTGGGGGTGGGCACCGGAGTCGGCACTGGAGTGGCGACTACAACTGGAGCGGGGGTGGGGGTGGCGACTACACGCGCGGTCGCAGTCACTGGCTGAGTGGAGCTGTAGTTTTGTGCGAACGAAAATTGCGCCCGTACCAAAGCACCAGCGCTTAACATGATTAAAACAAACAAACTAGCGCTTACTTTAAGTTTTTTATTCATAAAACGTATTATACCACATTCTGATTAATTATGCAAGAGTCTCTTTGCGAGAGTTTATGAGTCATATATGATCGAACTACTTACGGACCGGTACGTATTTAATAAGATTGAGAGTATTAGTGTCTGACGACTCCGTATCCTCAATATAAAGATTAAAGTTGGTAAGTTCATGTTCAGTAATTTCCCGTCCAGCACGCATAAGTGCTAACGATTGTGTATTGACGCTGGGATCGATCCGGACTGCTACAAGATCAGCATAATCATCGCTCGTGGTGAGCGGTTGCCGCAAAATAACGTGAAAAAGCACCCACGAAAACCCCGCCAACGCTGCCATGACTCCAAAATAGCCAAGTTTCATTGCCGGAGTAATCGTAAATTCGTTTTCGTTCATAATGCATCCTTAATTAAAATAGTAATATGAGATATCCATTTCAAGCTGGACTTGATCTGGTTTGTTTGGATCAGCGGTGAAGTTGAGCTGGTTAAGGTGAAAATTGTGCCGCAGTGCTTTGAGGCGGTTGATAAAATCATGAATGCCTTCATACTCGCCACGGCAGCTAACTGTTAAATTTAATTCTTGTTCGCTCAGCAAACCTGAATTTTGCGCTGCTGTATCTGGATAATCTTCGGGATAACCGTTAACACTGACGCTATTTAAAACAAATTTGTGCCCGTTTTCAAAAGCTTCACCAGCCACTTTTTCGATCATGAGGAGAACTGTGGAAATGTCGCTGTAGTCGCCAACTGCTTGATCAATGGTTTCGATATCGGCTGTTAGATTTTCGTAATTGTTGTGAGCACGATTGAGCGCGGTCAGCTTTTCTTGAAGCTCTTCCTGCATTTCTTGGTGATCCTTGAGTTGCTGGCGATACTGGAAAATCGTCACCATTCTCGGAAGGATAATTAAAAACACGATTGCTGCCAAAATCGCTGCGCCAATGCCAACAATAAGCGTTTGTCGAAGTTGCTCGGCACGTTTGCCGGCAAGTTCAGCGTTTACGGATTTTTTCTTGATACCAAATGCTTTTTGCTTAAACTCGCTCCAAGAAATCTTGGGCGGATGACCACCGAGGGTATCTTGGAGAACGCTTTCAAGGTAGGCGCGATCAATTTTCATTTAAGCCTCCCCCATCCGCATCTTCAATAGTATAAGAAAAGCCCCAAGTGACGTTTAAACCCTCAGCGCCGCTGGCACTATTGTGTGCCATCGCGACATCGGGGAAACTGACTTCATCGATAATTAATTTTTTGCCGTCAGGAAAAGTGGCGTTGTTGACGCTCCAAATATTGGCAGCTAAATCGCTGTATGCTTTTTTATCAGCAACAAAAGAAGTGATTTCGGCGCTGTGTGGCTCTACACGAAGAGTCAGAATTTGCACTCCGGGCGGGGTGAGCGCGGCCAAGATTTGGAAAAAGCTAACCATTTTTTCATCATCGGCCAGTTGTCCGTAGCGGGTTAATTTTTGTTTGGTGGCTAAAAATTTACTTTCAAAGCGAATGCCAGGATAATCATCTGTGACGCCCACCCGCTGCTCCATTTGCGTTTGCACTTGCGCAGCGAGATCGTTGAGTTCACGATTGGTGCGATCTAGACGGCGTTGTAAATAGTATTCCCAACCGCAAAAAATCCAAGCGACGATCGTGGCAATTGTAATGGCCAGCAAGCCAAAATTGATGACAACACCCAAACTGGCTTCAATGGGGTCAATTTTAGCGGTAATAAAATTGAGACCGCGTTTATAACGCTTGGTGCCGCCAACATTAATGCTGATTTCTGCCATGTTAACAGTTTAACACAAATTATAGACCCCTGTCAAGCCATTGTGTCAAGTAATTGCACAAATTTTTTCACGTTACTTTAACGCGTTACTAGTAAAATGGCGAAAATTTGGCTGCAGATAAAAATTGTCTCTTGACATTTGAAAAAAATATTATAAACTACAGCTAATTGACAAAAATTAGCAATTATTATAGACAGAAAGGAAAGGTTATCAGGTCTTCAAGCTTAAAAAAGATTGATGCATCAAGATAATTTTGGATGTTATGTCGAAAAAATCAACATTACCGAAAGCTGAGAAATCAGAAAAGTCGGAAAAAACAACCAGCACCAAAAAGGTGAAAGTGGCGAGTGCCGCGGCAACTAAAACTGCAGAAGCGACGAAAACAAAAGCCGTGACAGAAAAAAGTAAGGTTGCCAGCGAAAAAAACAAAGCTGCTGACAAGGCTGATAGCAAGAATAAAGCCACGCAAGAGAAGAAATTGGATGTCGTAGAACAGGCTCGCAAGGAATTGGCCAAAATGGAAGCGAATTCCAAAAACAATAATGGCAATTGGAAACAATTCCCATGGGGCGTTTTTTGCGGTGCTGTCTTGTTAACTTTGGCGGCTGGTTTGATTGTGTTCAAGATCATGGACATGGTGCGCACCAGCACTATTCAAGCCAAATTGCCAAAAATCATTGAGCCTTTGGGTGGCGGTATGCCACTGAAAGAAATTGGCAAACCCAAGAGCCAAAATGGCGTTTACAGCTTCACAATCGAATTTGAGGATTATGATGAGGTGTTTACTTCTTACATCACTCGTGATGGCAAGATGCTTTTTGTGGACGGTTATAATGTCGATGAGCTTTTGAGCCAGTATGATGAAAGCAATGACAGCTCCAAAGCAGCGATTACTTCGTGTGAAAACATGCCAAAGTCGGAACGACCGGTTTTGGACGTTTACGTTTCGTCTGATTGCGGTTACTGCAAACAAGCAGAAATTCAAATGGCGAAAGCCGTGGAAGAAAATCCCGCTTTGGGTGAGCAGATTGTTTTGCACTATGCAGGTAGCGTTGGCAGCGACGGGCAAATCATTTCCTTTTTGGGCAGCGAAGAAGCCGGCACCGAGAACTTGCGTCAAGTGTGTATTCGCGATGAACAACATGATGTTTTCTGGCCCTACGTGTCTTGTATGGCCAATGACGGTGAAAGTGACACCTGTTTGGCACAAGCTAAGGTCAACACTGCCAACGTGAACGCGTGTATGGAAAGCAACGATCGCGGAATTGCGGCAATTACTGTCGATATCAATCGTGCTAACGAGTTGAAGGTCACTGGTACGCCCAGCTTCTTCCTCAATGACACTGATGCTGTGAGCGATACCAGCTTTGGTAATGGTGATCGCGTGCCAGAAGCTTACAAGAATATTGTCTGCTGCGCCAGCACCACCAAACCAGATTTCTGTGGCGATGCGGCAACTACAGCAGAGTAAACTGGAAAGTTGAAAACCTCAAAACCACCCCCTCGGGGTGGTTTTTTGATACACGGGATGGGCTTGGAAAGCGTATGACTGTGACGCCAGTGTATTATAATACACTGGCGTCAGAAGAAGATAATTTTTGCTTACGCCTGGGGACGCCAAACTTTGTGTATTATAATACACAATTTTTGGGCAAAATCAAGGACAAATCAGCGCCAAAAAAGTTGACAGTGTCCGCGCTTAAACGTCGACAATTTCGACTTCAATCATCGGCTCGCGTTGAATGATCTTATAAAGACTGCGACTCAAACCACGTTCGATTTGCCGTTCGCATTGATCGCGTTTTTCTTGGTGAAACTGCATTAGTAGTTCGCCAGTGCGTTGCTGGATAAACTCCACCACGTCGTCAGCATCCTTCATAAAAACGAAACCACGTGAGATAATCGTCATATCGTGTAAAGCAAAGCCAAATTTATTAATGTCCACACTGCCAGCTTGTTGACGATCGCGATAGTGGCGAATGATGACAATGATAATGCCCGCTTGGCCCATAACCCGTCTGTCAGAAAGGACCACTGGACCCACGTCACCAACACCCAAGCCATCCACGATTTGCGGCCTGAGACCAACGTTGGCAACTTGACGAACCCGTCCGTCAGCGTAAAGGGCGATAATATCACCTTCGCTTGGTGTAATAATCGCCTCGTCAGCAATGCCCAAAGGTCTGGCGACAAGCTCGCGGTATTTGGCACGGTGGCGATTGTTGCCGCCGATCGGCATAATTTTGGCAGGCCGGATACGTTCCACTAATTCCACAAGTTCTGGACGGCGTGCGTGACCGGACTGGTGAATGCCTGCCACCACTGCCGGATAAATGGTTTCAATTTTATTTTCACACAAAGTATCGATGGCACCGTAATAAGTAAGCTCGTTACCGGGTATCGCGTCCGCCGAAAAGATCACTTTGTCCTCGGCTTTAATTTGTACTTCTTTGTGCTCGCCGTAAATGGCGCGCACCAGAGATGAGCCTTCCTGACCTTGACTACCCGCAATAATGAGCACTAATTGATCATCGTGATAATCAGGGATGTCTTTTTTGTCGATCAAAACATGCCGCTCATCACTCATAAAGCCAAGTTCTGTCGCGATGGTGACATTTTGTTCAACGCTGCGACCGATAAGAGCCACTTTGCGACCCAAGGCGGCGGCGGCTTGCATCACTTGCACGATGCGGTGAATGTGTGAACTCATCAGCGTGACCAAAATTTTACCCCGCACGCCTTGCATGGCGTCCAAAAGTACCGGATAGACGCTGCTTTCCGAGCCCACACGCTGCGCTTTTTCCACGCCAAGACAATCAGTAAGCATTAAAGCGACACCCTGTTTGTGAATGTATTCCATAAAGTTGTAATCCGGTAAAACATCGTCCACTGGGTGCTCGTCCAACTTGAAATCTGAGCCGTGGTAAATATTGCCCACGGGCGTTTGGATGAAAAAATGTTTTGTATCTGGCACTGAATGTGTGAGCGCAAAAGGCGTGACGGTGAAATATTGACCAATTTTGAGCGGTTCGCGATCTTGCATCACTTGAATATGCTTGGTATTGCCCACATCCAAGAGGCGATTCATGGCGAAACCCGCCGTCAAGCGCGAAGCGTAAATGGGAAAATCTGGCAGCATCGGTAAAAGATAAGGCAGGGCGGCAATGTGATCATCGTGACCATGCGTGAGGATCATACCGACGATTTTTTTGCCCGAAGTAACTAATTCTTGAAGATAAGCAATATCGGGAATGACGATATCTACGCCCGGCATTTGCAAATCTGGAAAACCGATGCCGCAATCCACGATTAAAATTTCGTCACCATACATGTATAAATACATATTTTGGGTGACGTGTTCGATCCCACCGATGGGAAAAATTTTTAAAGCGTTGTCTTGATGATTGTTGTGATGTGTCATAATGTTTGTATTTTCTTGATATCGTTTGTTTTTACAATTTCCCCTATTATAACTCAGTTTTTAGGTTTATAATACAGCAAATGCAAGGAAAAAAACTGACGCTGCCGGCACAAGAGACTCACAAAGGTCAAAACGGGAAACTGCTGATTATTGGTGGGTCGCGACTTTTTCACGCAGCATCCTTGTGGAGTGCTCAGGTGGCTTCGCACTTGGTAGACATGGTTTTTTATGCCAGCACCAGCGAAAATAACCTTTTTGCAAAAACTGCCAAGTCCAATTTTCGCGACGGAATTGTCATTGAGCGTGACAATGTGCTAGACTACGCTGCCGAAGCAGACGTGATTTTGCTGGGACCAGGGTTGACACGCGGACAAGCGAGTCGCCAGGATCTGGAAAAAATTATCAAAAATGGCGACGAGTTAACTCATGAACAATGGCAAAATGATACTTATCTTGTGACCAATTGGATGCTGGCGCGTTTTCCCGAAAAAAAATTTGTCTTGGATGCGGGGGCGTTGCAGATGTTGGAGTTGGATTGGGTAAGCGAGAAATGCATTTTAACACCGCACCAAGTAGAATGGCAACAGCTGCAAAAACAAGCTCGAAGTAAAACTTTGCAAGCACGTTTGCAAGCCGCGACAATTTTAAGTAAAAATCAAGTAGATCAAGTACTGTGCAATGGCGCAGTGGTCAGTAAAATTGCCGGTGGCAACGCGGGTTTGACCAAAGGCGGGAGCGGTGATGTTTTGGCGGGTTTAGCAGCGGGGCTTTACTGCTATAATGATGCCGCAACGGCATGCATTTGGGCGAGTCGGACACTTAAAACTGCAGCTGACGATTTGTATCAAACATATGGCCCATTTTACACGACCACCCAGTTGTGTGAACAAATTCCGAAAACTTTATGGAGACTCGTACATGCGTAAATTACTCCCCTGGGAAATAAACTGGTTACGTGAACACGGCTGGGACAGCGAGCGTATAGAATCTTTGGAGCAGAGTGATTTACAAACACCGGTGGAGTATTTGACGGGGGCGGCGGAGTTTGACGGGATGGAACTGATGGTGAATGCCGATGTCTTGATCCCACGTCCAGAAACGGAGCAATTGGTAGAAATTGTGACCGCGTGGTGGCGTGCACAAAGCGAGCCGTGCCACGATATTATTGATATGGGTACAGGTTGCGGGGCGATTGCTTTGGCGCTGGCGCGGCGCATTCCTGAAGCCAGAGTAACGGGTATGGATGTCAGTCGGGCAGCCTTGGATGTAGCACGCGTCAATCGCGAACGGTATCACTTGGAAGAGCAAGTCCATTTTAAGCCGAGCTTTTTGTTGACCAATGTGGACGCGTCAGAGTTTAGCGAACCGTATATTTTGGTGGCTAATCTGCCTTACATTCCCACAGCTGATTGGGAAAAACTGGCACCGTGCGTGCGTAACTTTGAACCACGACTGGCGCTCGACGGTGGTCCTGACGGTGCACGGTTGATCCAACGGCTTTTGGGGCACGCGACCACAAGAAAATTACGACCAAAAGCAGTATTTTTGGAAACTGACCCAAGTCACGAGGTCTCAGCGTGGCCGCAAGCGCGCGGTTGGAGCTGGATGAGTTTGCGCGATACCAATGATCAGCGGCGTTTTTGGGTGGGTGTGAGCAAATAAACTCAGCACGACGTGCGCAATGCTGCACGTGTAGCATTATATGTTTCCAGGCTAAATATCGCTAAAATTGTTACAAAATAAATATTTTGTATACATTTTGTCTAATAAGGCAAAACGCGCTTAGCTCATGAATGGCAAAACGACGGCGTCAGGTTCTGGTCGAGAAATACTGTTGCCAACAGACGAATTGGACTGAGGTGTGAATGAATCGGCCGCAGCGGACGGAGGCGGCACCGGAATACTATTGGCATAAGGATTGATAGGCTCAATACTGGGAATAGCGGTCACTGTGGGATTGGAGTTGACAGCTGGATAATCAGCATTGCTGGCGGGAGCGAAAGCTTGCGGACCGGGGGCGGTGATATTTGACACGGGAATTTCACTGACAGCTGGAGCCACTGGAGTCGACTCCGCTTGATAAACAGGAGTCGGCGCGGGCGCGGCTTGTGCGTGCAACCAGTCTGAAAAAGAGTTGAGACCAGTAAGTGCCTTTGCCAGTTGGAGATTGAGTCGTAAGAAATCAAGCGGCTGATGCGTAAGTAGGCGTGAGTCAGCAGTGAGACGCGAAGTGGTAATGCCAAGTTTGGCAAGATTGGAAATCTGAGTCGGCGCTGGTTGCGGCGCAGGCAAATCGTTCGCTTCCGGTGCGCTGACAGCAGCAATAGCATCGACGGTGAGAGGTTGAGTATCAGCAGTGGCTTGAGGAGCAGAAGGAGCAGCAGCGCTTGCTGGTGCAAAAGTGGCAACTGGTTCAGCAGTGGCAGTAATCGGGTTAGCAGCTAACGGCGTTGGAGCGTCAGCCACAACTGGTGCTGGTTCGGCAACGACAGGCACAGGTTGACCGGGTTCAAGACCAAGCTGACGGCGCGCTTGCCAATTTTCTTGTTTGAGGCCTGCGTTGCTGATGCGCAATTCTTCGTTTTCCGTTTCCAAGCGGGAAGCGTAACTTTGCAGCTCCGCGACTTGGGCTGATATTTTGTCAATCCGCAAACGATTGGAATCAAGGTCAGTTTGCACGCGGACAGTGAGATTTTGTAACTGGTCGGTGACTTGATTTTTGAGACTGTCAATCTCGATAGTGGTGGTTTCCAACTGCTGCAAGCGAGTGGCGTAACCCGTGAGGGTGCTTTTGACGTTTTGGGCTTCGGCAGCTAATTGCGCCAGCGCGGAAGTCTGCACTTGATTGACACCCATTTGATCGGATTTAATTTCTGTCAACTGGCGGGCAAACTGATGGAGACGTTCTTCCACATCCTGGCGAGCACGAGAAAGATTACTGTCGGTGACTTGGATTTGTTTGCCGGCATTTTTGCGTAGATCTTCGATCTCTCCCGTGATCACGGTTAACTTCTTGTTTTGATCTTGATCTCTAGTGGCTTGTAGTTTTTTGAACGTGCTCAAAGTTTCATCAACTGAAGTAATCTTGAGTTTGAAATCCTGTTGCTGCTTGACAAGTTGATCTTTAAGCTGCTGATCGCGAGCAGTAGCAGCCGTTTTTTCTTTTTCTAGTTTGGCGTCGAGCTTAGCGGTCAGTTTGGTGAGACTCTGCGTGGTTTCTTGAGTCACGGTGAGCATTTTTTCGTTGACAATTTGCTCAAGGCGAGCAAGTTTTTCGTTGGCAGCGGCAAAATTGTCTTTGATGCGACTAAATTCAGACTCATGACTGCTTTCAAGCATATCGAAAGCGCTTTGCAAAGCGGCGACTTTTTGCTGGTCCTGATCTGTCGCACCAGCAGGCAAAACTGGAGCTGTAGGTTGAAGGGTTGTTTCCTGAGTCGCGACTGTAGCCGGCTTGTCGGCTTTTTGTTTAGCTTTCACACTGATTTGTGACCAGACAGGCATTAACAAAGCCACAAGCGCAGTTTTTTGGTCGGCGCTTAAGGGCGTGTCAGAAGTGTCTAAACTCTTGGCTAGGGCCTTTAAACTGTCAGCCGCAGGGATGGTGGCATCGGCATCGGCCACCAGATCAGCTTTTTGAGTGTCGGTTAAAAGCGTAGCTGCTTGATGTGAAAGCGTGTCGCACCAGGATTTTTTGGCAACGAAAGCGCGGAAACGGTCGCGATGGAAAAGCTCCCATGCTGCCAAAACGCGATACCAATTGTTGCCAGCGGTAAACGAAATGAGGAGTTTGTCGATTTTAGTACACAATGCGGCGCGTTGCTTGTCGGCTTTGTCGGCCATGGCTGCGAGTTGAGCGGTCTCGTCAGTCTTATCTTTGTCGGTCAAAATGTGATCGAGATGAGCCATGAGGCGTGTGTATTCCTCACGTGGTGTTGACAAGACGTCTAATATTGCTGTCAGATCGGGCACAAAATCGTCTTTATCGAGGGTAATATCGGCAAAAACATGCAAGCGGTCGTACTCAGCAGTGAGCGTTTTGAGAGCCGCTTCCACGTCAAGTGTGCCAGTAGATCCAGTTTTTGGCGTCGCGTTAACTTTATCGACAGTTTTAACTGTTTCTGGAGACCGCACTTGAGCACCGGTTTTAACGTCTGGCTTGATTGCTAGTTTGACAGGAACATTGTTGGCAGGCGAGCCAAAACTTTCCTCCAAAGGAGTTATGGCTTCACCGGTGAGCGGATCGTAAAAAACGTCATCGCTTGGGGCGAGTCGAGTAGGAGCGAGTGCAGTCGGTTTAGCGGGAGCGATTGCCTTACTGGCAAGGCCAGTGTCGGTAGCGACCGGTTTGACTTGATCTGAGGTTTGCTTAGACGCAGTGACAGCTTTCACTGAACCCGCGGTGATAGACACTTTTGGGGCAGTCACCACCGGAGTGCGAGTCGCAGCGACCACGGCTTGAGGTGGGGCGAGTGTTACTTCGCCCAGATCGCTGATGACTGGCATCACCGGTGAAACATCGTGTGCAGTAACCACCTTAGCTGGCGTGGGTGCGGGAGCCGTTTTTTTCTGAGGCTCGGGTGCACTCATGGAAATGCTGCCCAGGTCTTCAATGGTTACTTGAGTCGTAGACATAATTATTGCTGGCTACTGCTCCAACCTTTCTTGAGAACGTTACTCAATAAGCTGTTAGCTTTGGGTAAACCGCCGGCGGCGGTACTGGCGTCACCTGCGGGTGTAATGGGTTCTACTGTTGCTGGTGACTCCGCAGCAGTAATGGGATTGACTGGCGCTGGTATATCAGTTGCTGGCGCAGGCGCAGATACTTCTGTTGGCGCTGGAGCGGAAGCAGACATGTCTGTAGGAGCAGGCGCATTTACTGGTTCGATAGTAGAAGTGGCCGCTGGTTCACTGATGGGCGCAGTCACTGGCGTCGCTGGAGCGGCACTAACTTCTGGAGTCACAGGAATATCTAAACGCACTGGTGAATCGTCGAGACCATTGTTGCCGCTAACTGGCGCTGGAGCTGCTGAAAGATCCGGTAAGTTTATGCCTACAGGCTCAGTCGGTGTGGGAATTTGTAAACCCATATCTGGAGTTAAAGGGCTGGAAATCTCTGGCGGTGTCAGCGGGGCGGAATCAGGAGTTGCTGGAGTAGACAAAGGCGAGGGCACAGCCACTGGAGAGACAGAAGAATCTTGATGAGTCGCAATTTCTGCGGCGATTGCTTGGCGCAAATCGCTTAATGCTTTTTCAATTGCTGGGCTTAATGTTTGTTCGTTCATATGCTTTTTGCAAACTAATTTATATGTACAGTATAACTAATTTAAAATGATTTTGCAAGGACCAAAATAAAAAGACAACCAAACTGTTAGTGTCTGTACACAAAAATACCAATGTGAGAGCAAAACTGAGTTATTGCGTGAAAAGCCGGATACTGTCGATCATCCCGGTGCTATAGCGAGAAGTAAAATCAAGATCGGCACCATACCACGGATCGTGCATCTTATAGTTACCGCCACTGCCTTCGTACAAAACGATAAAGTGCCCACCATAGCCATTGTTGGTTCTGACGTGGACGACAACCGGCCGACCAGCAGCGAGCTCAGAATCTAGGGTGCCTTGATTGAAATAATCTTGACGTTTGTACGTATAGCCGCTGGGCGATGGCGGTGATGTCATTAAAGCGGTGTTGGAGAAAAAGTAACTGCGATTGGCCGCAAAAACACTGGGAGTAATATTGGAGCCATATTTTTTGAAAATCATGGTGACTGACGTAATGTAACAACCGACGTCACCCACGGTCATATCTGAACCACCGATAAGCTGATTGCACCAGCGTGGATCGCGCTGCGAGTAATAAAAACCATTACTGCCCTCACCTGGAATTGCAGGCAAGCACCGACCACCACCAGCACTGGCAGCAAAACGCTTGAAACTATCAGCTTCTTTGCGCGCCTCATCCATCAAACGTTGATATTCTTTTTCGCTATTTTTAGTTTGCGCCAGCAAAATGGCCTTTTCTTCTTTTTGTGATTCGAGTGCAAGTTGTTGTTTTTGCAACCTTGCGGTTTTTTCTTCGAGATCCTGTTGCAACTGTTGGCGTTGTTCTTTTTGCTGATCATATTCTATTTTGTCTTGCATGGTGCGAAAAAGCACTTTGCTTGTCTGTAGGCTAACGGTGTTTTCTCGTTGGCGACGATTGATCGCTGTTTGGAAATTTTTGCTGGCAAGAAACATTTCCAAGCTAGAATAATGCTGAGCTTTATACGATGTCACGACCAGCTGTGATAAAAGTGCTGCCAAGCGTTCCATGGACTGCTCAAGATTGTCAATCCGTGCCGAAAGAATATCTGCTTCTTTGCCAGCGCGCACGATTTCGAGACGCGTTTTTTCGATTTGCGCTTCTTGATAGGCAATACGGTTGTCGATATACGATAATTCGCCGTTTAATGTTTGTTGCTGGTTTTTGCTTTCATTAATTTTTTGTTGATAACAAGCTACTTTTTGATCAACGCAAGCGGCGCGTTCATTATCATCTTCAATCCCAGGACAGTTAAATCTATCTTTGCACTCGTCGTCAGCGAAGACGCCAGTAAAACTCGCGAGTGTCAAGGCACTCGCGACAGCAAAACTCGTTAGCAAACGCCCACATGACATATTATTTTTTGATCAAGCGACCGCTGGAAAGCCAAGCCGCAAAAGCTGCCAAGAACGCAGCAATGCTCGTACCAGCAAGAGCTTGGTACAAAAAGAAATGCGCTGGCAGCGGGAACACCGGAATTTCGCCGAAGAAACTCTTAAGTACGGGCTGAATATAGGCAAAAATACCGTAAGAAATGCCAAAGGCAATTAAACTTCCCACAATACCAATCCACATCGCTTCGCGAATAAAAGTCCACTTGATAGCAGCACGACTGGCACCAAGAGTGCTCATGATGTTGAGCGTGCGCCGACGCGCAGCCACTTTCATACCAGTAATCACTTGAATCACCAAAATATATTGGATGGTGAAAACAGCCACAATGATCAAACTTTCATGTCGCAGAGCGCTGGTCCAATTTAAAAATTCATCAATGACGTCTTCATGATAATCAATTTCATCGATACCATCAAGTTTTTCTAGCTCCGCATAAACTTTATCTAAGCCCTCAGGCGAAGTTGCTTTGATGGAAAGACTCGCAGGGAAGAGCTCAGGATTGAGCAAACCCAACAAAAGTGGTTCGTTGGCATTGGCAGTTTTATAATTCTCGTACGCATCGGTTTTGCCAGTAATGGTGACAGACTCAACGTAGTCTAGTTTTTCTATCAACTGAGCGTCAGCCGTCGCTTGCGCATCCGAAACCGTAACATCGTAAAAAACGAGGATTTCTGGCTGAGCTTCAAAATATTGCAAAACAGTATTACCGATATAAAGAAAATCCGTGAGAGTGTAAACCAAAAAAAAGGTGGTGATCACAACCATGAGGGCGGCCATACTTTGAAACGGAGTTTGGCGGATATTGCCCCAACTAGAAAAAACGCTACTCATGTTCTTTGGTCTCCTGTTGCTTTTCTTTTTTCTTTTTGCGCGCGACGGGACGAGTGTCTTTGACGAGTTTACCGTGGTCAAACTCTAAATGGCGAGCATTGGGGACTTTGGGAATTAGACTTAAATCGTGCGTCGTCATCAGCACTGTTGTCCCGCAGCTATTGACACCTTTGAGCAAATTGAGCAAGTCAAGTGCATTAGCAGCATCGAGATTGCCCGTTGGTTCATCGGCAAAAATCACTGCTGGAGCGGTAATCAATGCTCTGGCTAAGCCGACACGTTGTGACTCGCCTCCGGAAAGTTGTGAGGGATAAACGCGTTCATAGCCTTCCAAGCCAATGAGTTTGAGTAGTTCATTGATGCGGCTGCGGATTTCATCGCGTTTTTCGTGGGCAATGACCAAGGGTAAAGCGATATTATCGTAAACATTGAGGGTATCAATCAGACGGTAATCTTGAAAAATTACGCCCACACGGCGGCGATGTTTGGCGACTTTACCTCGCGACAGTTGGCAAAGATCACAATCGTTGAAATATACGTCACCACTGGTAGGCTTGAATTCGCGCATCAACAAGCGCAAAAGTGTTGTTTTACCACAACCAGAATGACCGGTAATAAAGACAAATTCACCATCATCAACTTCAAACGAGACGTCATCAAGCGCGACTTTCTCACCGCCACAGAATTCTTTGCAGACGCCATCAAATTTTATCATAATATAAGTTTACGCGCGCGGACGCTATTTGTCAAGTGGCAATTGTGTCTTGCTGTGATATAATAGCTCAAATGAAAATTATCACGTGGAATGTTAACGGGTGGCGCGCAATCTGGCGCAAAGGTTTTGGCGAAATTTTGGCGAGGCTTGACGCTGATTTTTTCTTGATCCAAGAAACCAAAACCAATCAACCGCTGCCCGCTGGTTGGCACGACTACCGTGAATATTGGGGTTGTGGGGAGCGTGCGGGTTATTCGGGGACGTTGATTTTGGCGCGTGAAAGCGAAACGGCGAAGCGTTTGGACGTTCCTCCCCTACTCGCTGCCGAAGGGCGAACTGTCGCTTTAGACACTGGCAATTTTTACTTGATAAATACGTATTTTCCCAATGGAGATCAAGGTCCGGTGCGTCTTGCTTACAAAATGAATTTTTACCAAGAGTATCTCGCTTGGATACAAGAATTGGCCCAAAGTAAACCCGTACTGTTTGCAGGCGATGTTAATACGGCTCACCGTGAGATTGATTTGTCGCGGCCTCGCGAAAACGAAACTCACACTGGATTTTTGCCGCAAGAGCGAGCGTGGTTGGATAGTGTCAGTGCTGCCGGTTTTGTGGACGTGTGGCGGCGACTACATCCCCAAGAAGTGGCATATTCCTGGTGGGATTACAAGACCCGCGCCCGCGAGCGCAATGTAGGTTGGCGGATTGATTATTTTTGGGCCAGCGAGGCACTTGCACCTTGGATAAGGTCTTGCGAAATTCAAACCGAAATTATGGGCAGCGACCATGCCCCGATAATTCTAACACTTGACAATCGCCAAACGATGGAGTAAGATGTGGGTGTTAAAAAGGAGAGTTAGACTTAAAATGGAAACCAATAGGTCAAGAAAGGAACAGATGACGAAAAGATCACAAGCTTTTACGC
>CAYQLH010000013.1:0-17565 GCA_964418385.1 uncultured Pseudomonadales bacterium | reverse complement strand
CAATGCTACACGTGCAGCATTGCTCTTGAGTGCTGCCTCCATACTCCCACCCAGCAAATTCGACGAAATTATGATATAATACGCTAAAATCGTTAAAACTCCAAATTATGTTGACATCAACTCGTTGGCATCGGTTTTTCGCTCGCCACAAAATCACAATCATTTTTGCCCTCATACTTGTCATTGCGCTCTGGTGGCGCACTTACAGACTCACGGTTTCCCCACCCGCTCTCGCCCCAGACGAAATCGACTACGCCCTCACCGCCAAAAGTGTCGCTTGGTTTGGTCGCGATCTCACTTTCACCCATTCCATCTGGTCACTCCAACCTTTCGTTTACAACGTTCCCATGGGCGAACTCACACCCATTTATCAAATCTTCACTCAAGCCTGGCTACCATCCAGCTTACTCACCGTTAAAATCATGCCTGTCATTTACAGTCTGCTCGCTTTAGTTGGTGTTTACGTCCTCGTGTTTTTACTCTGGCGGCGCCAAAATCTTGCCCTGATTACTATGGCTGTTCTCGCTATCAATCCTTGGGCGATTTTCATCGGTCGCACTGGTTATGACGGACCTGTCGCTTGGTGTCTTTTCACTTGGAGTTGGGTTTGCCTGGTCAAACTCTGGCGCGCTCGAAAACTTAAACCATTTATTGGTTGGACACTCGCTTGGTTTGCCCTCTTTTTCTGGGGTTTTTTCACTTATCACGGTCTTAAAATCGGCGGCAGCTTGACAACTATGATTTTACTGGCTTATCTTTTTTGTCAAACCAAACCTACAGCCACTAGTTATCGCCGTGCTGGTTTGATCGCCACCCTCGCCATGGGTCTACTCGCCATTAACACTTTCACCGTCATGCGCACGCAAATGCGCACCAGCGAACTCAGTCTTTTCAATTTTACCGGTTACATCCAGCAATCTGACCGTCAACGGCGCCTCAATCTTGCTCCCAAAACGCTCACCACGCGTATCCTTGATAACAGCCGTACCCTTTGGTGGCTCAATTTCTGGGAACGCTACGGCGATATTTACAACCCCAAAGTCCTCTTCATGACCGGTGTCCTTGTTTTTCAGCTCAGCGTCTGGAGCGTTGGCGAATTTCACCTTTTTGAAGCTTTCGCTCTTCTGATCAGCTTTTACCTTTTACTCCGCCGTCACCAATGGCGCGAATTATGTTTTGCTGGAGCGTGGCTGCTCGCAGCTCCCATTACTTACGCACTCAAAACCGAAGCTTCCAATTGGGTGTATCAAAACTGTCTTCTCTTGCCACTGTTGGCAGTTTTAATCGCTTACACCTGGGAAACCTGCTGGCAGCGCTACCGACTCTTAGCGTTTGGAGCTATCGGCAGTCTGTATTTGTGCTCTTTAATCTTTTTGGCGCACAATTATTTTGACCGTTATCCCATCTACGCCGAAGAACAATGGTACCTGCGCGAGCGTCTACTTGCTCGCTATCTGCAACTTACTCGCCCTCGCTCAACGCTCATTATCACTCAAAAACCCTGGGACCGTTTTCGTGATTATATCTTTTACACCCAGGCTTACACTCGCGACCAAGCGTCCTTACTTGCCGCTAACTTTGCTCAAGGGCAAAAAACACAAACCTGGGATAATATTACTTGGAGCAATCATTGTGAAGACTTACTTCACGCGCCAGCCGACACTATTATTCTAGAAGCCAGTCTCAACGAAAGCTGCGCTCCCATGATTGCCACTTTATCCGCCACGCTCGCTCCCGAAGCCACTGCTGAGCTTGACCTCGTCGCCCTCAAAGACAGCGGCGCCAATTACCGGCTTTGGGGCGACACTTTGTGCCGGCTTTACTCCTTATCACCTTTCTCCCAAGTCCAACAAGCCCAACTTTTGCAAATCGAGCAATTGTCCACCGCAGATTTTTGCCAAACATATATGATTGATTATTCTCGCCAAAACTAAAGCGTACTTTTCACAATTTGTAACATTTTTCATGTCATCATACCTGGAAAATACCAATGCTACACGTGCAGCATTATTTAAATAACCGCGCAAAAAGCCGCCGGTTTTACCGGCGGCCCGTCAACGCTTCCCGAATTCTCGCAATCACCTCCGCAATTGCAAAAAACATATATCCTATACCCAAATAAATATTGAGTCGGCCCAGTAAACAAGACGGCCAAAAGATAAACAGTATCACCGCCATTGCCACCAGACCAAGGATTATCACCAACACGCCCAACATGAGGATCAAATCCAACTCCCACCAGCCCTTGTGTATCCATTGCCAGGCTAGCAACCCATAAACCAACGTCATCACCACGCCACCCACAGGATGCACTCGATACCAAATCCACGACACCGAGTACAACGCTGTGTACAGACAAACGGACATGGTGAGCAAGCCCACCAAACGCAGCAACCACGCCACCGCAATGCCCAGTTGTTCCACAAACGCATCGCATCGGATCATGCTAATGCCTCCTTTTTTATCCGAGAAAGTTTTTAAAGACGTCCTTTTATTATATCAAAAAATAACAAAATGTCAATCAAAACGTCAAGACTACTTGGCAGGCAAAATCACTACTTATGGAGTCGTCACTATTCGAGCACTGACACTTGCTGTCTTCTCAGCTTTTCCCTCGCTTCGGACCCTATTACGCCACGTTCTTTCTCTCCATGCTTGCATTTCCCACCACTGGCGTGTATAATAGGCGCATGGATTACGCAACCATTGTGGAAAACTACGTTAATGACGCCTGGAAAGAAGGGAAATCGACACCTGAAATTAAGGCCGAACTCGTCGCCAAACGCTGGCCCGCCGAAATGGTTGACGCCGTCATTGATCACCTGATCAAACAAAAACTCGAGGCAAGCGAAGGCAAAAAACCGGCAGTTGGCGGTCCTGATTTATGGTCTCAACCCACTTGGCCTGTGGAAAACGATGGCTGGGCGACGCCAAACACCTCAGGCAAAACTGTCAGTAATGTAGACAAAATTTACTCAAATACACTAAATAATATTATAAAATCAGAAAAAAATAAAAAAAAACGTTTTAGCGCCAAAATCGCTTCCAACTCCAGCGATGTCGCTAACCCCCAACCAACTTCTCCTCAAGCCACCATTGCCACCAGTTCCAACGTCAATACTCACCAAGTGTTACCAGCGACTGTTACCAAGTCGTCTTCAACTAGCACCACCATCGAAACCAACGTCAACCGTTCAGAAAACCGCATATCGACCACTCAAACACCGCCAAAAAAAACATCTACCGTTTCTCAAACCGATACATCCGCTGATATTGCGACCAACAGTCAACAAAATCCAGCCGAAAACACTACTCCAGAAACAACCAGCCAAGCTCAGTCGGAGATTTCCAGCGAAACTCAAGAGCAATTGCCTGCAACACCAAAAACTGTTTTACCCACCAACCATGTTACCACTCCCAGTAAACTCGTGGAGTTTATCAAAGCCAGCCATGCCCAAGAAAAAAAATTACCGCAAAAATTGCAAGAAAGTCACAATGCACGATTGCAAGACGAAAAAATTCAATTTCGTAGTCTAATTTTCCTCGGAATTCTCTTTTTCGTCATCATTTTGGCCCTGCTGTGGAAGATTTTTGTGCTACAATAAGCGATATGGAAAATAACACCAATACCCAAAAACAATTTTTTAAATGGTCGCTGATCGCCCTGGTAATTGCACTCGCATTGCTTTTTATTCCAGATTGGATCAGCAATGGTTATCATGCTCTCAAACAAGCCTGGCAAGACGCTGCCGCCAGGCAAGAGAGCCAAAGTAGTGAACAAACCGCGACTAGCAGCGGCTTTGTCGGTGTTGTTACCGAAGGCGAAAACGCGGGCATGGAAGTAGATATGAGCGATGCATTACTTGTATACGATGAAATTGCTGGCAACGGCGCCGAAGCCAAAAACGGCGATCACTTAAGCATGCATTATGTGGGCACACTGCTCGATGGTACCAAATTTGACAGCTCCGTTGACCGCGGTCAACCTTTTGAATTTACTCTCGGGGCAGGCGAGGTGATTCAAGGCTGGGATGAAGGCATTGTGGGCATGAAAGTGGGCGGCAAACGTCGTCTCGTCATTCCTGCTAGTATGGCTTACGGTAACCAGAGTGTCGGCCTCATTCCTGCCAATAGTACTCTGGTTTTTGAAGTTGAACTTTTAGGAATTAATTAAATGAAATTTAGTCGTGAATTTGTCTATCATATTGCTGAGCTTGCTCATTTGCCACTGAATGATCAACAAGCCGAAACACTGCAACGTGAATTTGACGAATCAATGCAGGTTGTTGATGAATTAACCAAAATTGACACCCAAAACGTCGCTCCTACTTACCAAGTTGGTAATCTCAGTAACGTTTGGCGCGAAGACATCATCGACGAAAAACACATGCTCTCTCAAGAAGCCGCTTTAAGCGGTGCCGCCCACACGCATGAAGGCTATTTTGTTGTCGAAAGGGTTATCGATCATGAAGCTTAATCAACTCACCTTTGCCGCCGCTCTCGAAGGGATTCGCGCTAAAAAGTTTTCCGGAAAAGAAGTTTACGATGCTTGCTTGCAAGCCATCGAGCAGCACAATCCAGAACTTCATGCTTACCTCGACGTCGCTACCGAACAAGATTTTCCCACCAAACCAGGAGAATACGGCGGTTTACCCGTTGCCGTCAAAGACAACTATTGCACTTGCCAATTTCAAACCCGCGCCAGCAGCAAAGTACTCGATGGTTATCGTGCTCCTTATCAAGCCACGGTAGTCCAAAAACTTGCTGATCTTGGCTTTAGTTTTTTGGGTAAAACCAATATGGATGCTTGGGCGCATGGTTCCAGCACCGAAACTTCCGACTACGGTCCCTCCAAAAATCCCCGCAATCTCGCTCATGCACCAGGTGGTAGCAGTGGCGGCTCGGCTAGCGCTGTCGCCGCCGACATGTGCCTCGCTGCGCTCGGCAGTGAAACCGCTGGTAGCGTTCGCCAGCCTGCCGCGTGGTGCGGCTGCGTCGGCTTCCGCCCAAGCTATGGTCGCGCCAGCCGCTATGGTGTCATTGCCATGGCCTCAAGCACCGATTCACCAGGATTTTTAACCAAAACCGTCACTGACGCCGCTTTGCTCACGCCTTTAATTTGTGGTCAAGACCCATATGATGCCACCACCACCCCCGACCCCCTCCCAGATTTACAAGCTGCACTCAAAACTGACCTCCACGGAAAAAAGATCGGTTTCCTTTACCTCGATATTGACGGTCTTCAAGATGTCCGCGCCCATTACGAACAAGCCTGGAAAACCTTGGAAAAACTCGGCGCCAAAGTAGAGGCGGTAACCGCTCGCGATCCGCATGAAGCCATCGCCGTTTACACCGTCGTCCAGCGTAGTGAAGTTTCCAGCAATTTGGGACGTTTCGACGGTGTGCGCTATGGTCACACCAGAGATGCTTTTGGTGCTGAAGCGCGCCGCCGGATTATTTTAGGCACCTTTTTACTTTCTCAGGGCTACGCCGACAAATATTATCTCCAAGCTCAAAAAGTGCGCACCCTTTTCGCTCAAGACTTTGACCGGCTTTTTAGTGAGTATGATCTCCTCGTTTCACCCACCTCGCCCTCATACGCCAAAAAACTTGGTAGTAGCGAAGGTAACGCTCTTTTTGGTGAACTCGAAGACATTTTTGTAGAACCCAGCGCGATCTGCGGTCTCCCCAGCGGTTCCGTACCGTGTTATCGCGACCCCAAAACCGGGCTCTTTTTGGGACTTAATGTCATGGCGCCCTATCATCACGAAGAACGCGTCATCGCGCTCATGAAAGCTTTTGAAGATGCCACTGACTATAATACCTGGAAAAATCAAGAAATAATTTAAAGGATACCATGCCATATCACCTCGTTTGCGGATTAGAAATTCACACTGAACTCAAAACCAAAAGCAAAATGTTTTGCGGCTGCAAAAACGACCCCTTTGGTGCTCCCAAGCCCAATATTTATACCTGCCCAGTTTGTCTTGGTCTTCCCGGTGCCTTACCAGTGGCCAACAAACAAGCAATCGAATGGACGCTCAAACTCGGTCTTTTTTTGGATTGTCAAATCAATCTTCATTCAAAATTTGACCGCAAAAACTATTTTTACCCAGATTTACCCAAAAGTTACCAGATCAGCCAATATGACTTACCGTTTTGTCACGATGGCGTCGTGAAAACCGAATTTGGCGCTGTCCGTATCAATCGTATCCACTTAGAAGAGGATACCGCCAAGCTTTTACACCAAACCCTCAATGGTCACAAAGTCACCCTGATTGATTTCAATCGTTCTAGCGTCCCACTGGTAGAAATCGTCTCCGAAGCTGACATTACCAGCAGCGACCAAGCCAAAGCCTACGCTCGCAAGATCCAAGAAGCCGTCCGCACCCTCGGTATTGGCGATGCAGACATGCAAAAAGGCGGCATGCGCCTGGAAGCCAACATTTCTTTGCAAACCGAAGAGCAATTTCGCCGCGGTGAACTCCCAGAGTACAAAGTGGAAGTCAAAAATATCAATTCCTTCAACTTTATGGGCCAAGCCATCGATTACGAAATTGATCGCCAGACGCGCCTCCTCAGCGCCGGCGAAAAAATTCCTCAAGAAACTCGCGGTTGGGACAGCGTCAACGGCAAAACCTTCATCCAACGCGTTAAAGAAAACGCCGCCGACTATCGTTATTTCCCCGATCCCGACTTACCGGCCATCGATCACACGCCAGAACAAATCGAAAAACTCAAGGCATCTCTGCCGCTTACCAACGAAGCCCGCGCTGCAGCCTGGCAAGCAAAATACAACATCGCCGACAAATATGCTCATCATTTTCTCGAAAAAGCAACTACTATTGCCTGGGCAGAAAAACTTTGGGCTGCTGCTGCCGAAGCGCAAGTCGATGTCGCCAAACTCGCCAATTTCTTGGTTAACGGCAAACTCGCTTACTCGCTTGACGACGATCCCAAGACTATAGTCGCTAAATTCCAAGCCACCACCAGTGTGGACCAATCCAGCGACGACGAACTTTTAAGCGTTATTGATCAAGTGATTACCGCTCATCCAGACGAGGTCGCCCGTTTCCGCGCTGGCGAAGCCAAGCTTCTAGGCTTCTTCATGGGGCAGATCATGCGTGCCGCTGGTAAAAAGCTCGACGCTCAGCACGTCAACGCACTTTTGCGTCAACGCCTCAGTGCTTAGCAATTTATAATTTCTAATTTTTAAAGGTTAGTGGTATAATACCTCCAAAAGTTAGAAAGTTATATGCAATTTTTAGCTTCAATCATTACTTTTTTGCTAGCCATTATCTTTATCGCTATTCTCATTTTTGCCATTCTTTCCCCATTTATCCGTCAAATCAACCAATACGAGCGCGGTGTGCTTTTCACCTTTGGTCGTTTTAGCCGCATCATCAACCCCGGCTGGTTTATCATGTGGCCTGTCATCCACCAACTCAAAAAAGTGGATATCCGCACTAAAACCGTCGATGTTCCCAATCAAGAAGTCATCACCAAAGACAATATTCCGGTCCAAGTCAACGCCGTCGTTTACTTCCGAGTCAAAGATGCCGGCATGGCTGTCATTGAAGTCGAAGATTTTGTTTACGCCACCTCTCAACTCGCCCAAACCACCATGCGCAATAGTATCGGCGAATACACCCTCGACCAGCTCTTGCAAGATCGCGCCGACGTCGCTCACTTAATCCAGCGCATCGTTGATGAAGCCACCGATCCCTGGGGTATTGAAGTCCAATCAGTCGAACTCAAAGATATCATTCTTTCCGACAGCCTCAAACACACCATTGCCAAAGTTGCCCAAGCGGAACGCGAACGTAAAGCCGTCATTATCACTTCTCAAGGAGAAGTCGAAGCTGCCAAAAACATGGCTCTCGCCGCTCAAACGCTCGCCAGCTCCCCAGGGGCGATGCAATTGCGCACTCTCTCCACTCTCGCTGACCTCGGCTCAAGTGCTTCCAACAGCACTGTCTGGGTAGTGCCTACCGATCTCGTCAACAATATCTCCAAACTCGGTCCCACAAAATAAAACTCCAAAAAAAAGCAATTTTAAGCAAATGAAAAAAATGCTATAAACCATTATAATTTTTGCATTTGTTGTAAAAATTTATTCATTTTGTCAACACTTTTGGCAAAACTGTTAACACAAAATCTTTTCATCGATGTTTTGTGATGCTGCACGTGTAGCATTAGCATCTACCAGGCGTAATAACTTAAAAATTGTTACAAATTTACTTAACAAAACTCTCACCAAAATGCTCTTGACAAAAAAACCAAGGCGTGGTATAATAAAACCTCGTTAAATTTGAAACATATGGCAGTTGAGCAGGGGAGACAAGCGTAATAAGGACAGGAGCACGATTTTTCGTGTCTCGTTTTTGTTTCTCGTCAATTGTCTAAGCCGATAGGGGCCAGACGGAAAGGGCAGTCATGAAAAATGAGAGCGTACCAAGAAAAGTATGGAGTAAGCCCCGACCCCTCATCCCAGAGCTAGATTTCCTCAAAATTCAAATCGACTCCTACAATGACTTCCTCACCAATGGTATCGCGGAAACGCTCGCTGAAGTTTCAGGAGAAAAAGGCATCGAAGATTACACTGGCAAAAATTGGGCTTTAAGTTTTGGTCGCCACTATTTCGGTCGTGGCGAGTACGATATCAAAACTTCTCGCCGCAAAGAAACTAACTATTCCGCTCCACTTTACGCCGAAGCCACCTTGCTCAATAAAAAAACCAACCAAAAACAAACTCAAGAAGTGTTTTTGGGCGACATCCCGATGATGACGCCAGAAGGCACTTTCATCATTAACGGTATTGATCGCGCTGTCGTCACTCAGCTCGTACGCGCACCTGGTGTCTCTTTCTCTGGTGAAGAAGATTCTATTTCTGGCCGCTTACTTTATAAGGCCGAACTGCGTCCAATGCGTGGTAGCTGGATCGAAATGGTCAACGGTCGCCGCGATATTATTACCGTCAAAATCGATAAACGCCGCAAAATGCCAGTTACCGTTTTACTCCGCGCCTTGGGCTACGGTAGCAGCGAGCAGCTGCGCGAACTTTTCGCTGAAGAAATTAAATCCGACCAGTTTCACTTGATCGAAAATACTTTGGCCAAAGACCCATGCGAAAACCAAAATGAAGCCTTACTCGAAGTTTACGACAAAATGCGCCACGGCGAACCAGCAATTTTGGACAATGCACGAGAATACTTTAAACAAATGTTTTACGAACCTCGCCGCTATAATTTGGGTGAAGTCGGCCGCTATAAACTCAATCGTCGCCTGGGTATCAATATTGACGCCACCAAAACCATTCTTGATCCAGAAGACATTTTGGCAACCGTTAAATACCTCGTTGCTCTGCAAAACGGCAAAGGCAAAGTTGACGATATCGATCATCTCTCCAACCGGCGCGTTCGCTGTGTGGGCGAACTTGTGGCCACCAACGCCCTGCGTCTCGGCTTGGCGCGTTTGGAGCGTTCTATCCGCGAAAAAATGTCACTCACCAAAGTCGACGAAAACTTAACGCCGGCAATGTTGGTCAACGCTCGACCGGTAATTGCTGCCGTTGCCGATTTTTTCCGCCGCAACCGCCTTTCTACCATCCTCGACCAAACCAATCCGCTTTCTGAAGTCGATAATCTCCGCCGCCTTTCGGTGATGGGCAGTGGTGGCGTCACCAAAGAGCGCGCCAGCTTTTCTATGCGTGATATCAACGCTTCACAATACTCACGCATTTGTCCTGTCCGCTCGCCAGAAGGACCAAACATTGGTTTGGTGACATATTTATCCCTATACACCCGTGTAAATAAGTTTGGCTTTTTGGAAGCGCCTTATTTTAAAGTCGAAAAGCGTGGAAACAAAGTCAAAATCCTCAATGACAAAATCATTTATCTTTCTGCTGACGAGGAAGAAGATTACAAAATCACTCATGCTAGTATCGGTATCAACGACAAGTGGGAAATCACCGACGAATGGGTGCCAATGCGCTACATGAACAACTTCACCGAAGGTCCAGCCACCGACGTACAGTACATCGACGTCGTCCCACGCCAAGTGATCGGCACTTCCGCCTCGCTGATTCCTTTTATCGCTCACGATGAAGCTAACCGGGCACTGATGGGTACGCACATGCAATGTCAGGCAGTGCCGCTCCTCAAACCAGAAGCGCCAATTATCGGTACCGGCATGGAACGCGATATCGCCATTTCTATGAATCGCACCGTCGCCGCTCGCTTCCATGGCGAAGTGACTTATGCTGACGCCAAAAAAGTTGTCGTCAAAATCGACAAAAAAGATCTCAAAGCGGCGACTGCCTTTTACACCAATCGCTTTGATGATAACGTTGAGTTTGACGGTGTCAACGAAACTTTTTACCTCAATATTTACATGCGCACTTCGCAGTCTATGTCTTACACTCAGCGTGTCCTCGTCAAAAAAGGCGATCGCGTCGCTCCTGGAGACATTCTGATCGACGGTCCAGCCTCAGATCAAGGTGAACTTTCCCTTGGCAGCAATCTCTTGATCGCTTACATGGCTTTTGAAGGTCTCGGCTACGAAGACGCAATTGTGATCTCTGACCGCATTGTCAAAGACGATGTTTTAACGTCAGTCACCATCAACGCTCACAAAGCCCGCGTCATGGACACCAAGCTTGGTAGTGAAGAACTGACCAACGATATTCCCAATGTTTCCGAAACTGCTTTGGCCAATCTCGATCTTGACGGTATTATCCGCATTGGCAGCGTCGTCAAAGCCGGCGATATCTTGGTGGGTAAAGTCGCTCCTCGCGGTGAAACTGAGCTTTCTCCAGAAGAACGTTTGTTGCGCGCCATTTTTGGCGAAAAATCCAAAGAAATCCGCGATACCTCGCTCCGTTTGCCCCACGGCGAAAGCGGCACTGTCATTGGCGTTGATATCCTCGACCGTGAACTCGGCGACGAACTTGACCCCGGCGTCAACAAAGAAATCGTCGTCAAAGTGGCCAAAACTCGCAAAATCACCGTCGGCGACAAACTCGCTGGTCGTCATGGTAACAAAGGTGTTATTTCCAAGATCATGCCTGCTGCCGATATGCCGCACTTGGCAGATGGCACCCCGATCGACATCATCATTTCACCTCTGTCAGTTTTGGCTCGGATGAACCTCGGTCAGCTCTTGGAAGCGCACTTGGGCATCGCTGCCAAAAAACTTGGTTACCGCGTCGCTATTCCAGCGTTCGAAGAAATCAACGAAGAAGAAGTTTTCGAACAACTCGAACAAGCGCACTTGCCGCGCTCTGGCAAGATGCAACTTATCGACGGTCGCACTGGCGAACCTTTCGCCAATGAGTGTGTGGTTGGTATCGCCTACATCCTCAAGCTTTCACACATGGTGGAAGACAAAGTTCACGCTCGCTCCACCGGTCCTTACTCGCTCGTCACCCAACAACCACTCGGCGGTAAAGCACAAATGGGCGGTCAGCGTCTGGGAGAAATGGAAGTCTGGGCTCTCGAAGCACATCAGGCGGCGCATACACTCCAAGAAATGCTCACCATCAAATCAGACGATATCGCCGGTCGCGCCAAAGCGTTTGAGGCCATTGTCAAAGGTGTGCAGATTCCCGCGCCTACGGTGCCAGAAGCCTTCAAAGTTCTCATGCGCGAACTTAACGCTTTAGGCATTGAAGCCGTGGCGATGGATGCTGACATTCGCGAAGAAGATCTTTCGCCTTTGCCCGGACCAGAAATTGAAGAGGCTTCTGTCCAAGAAAAGCAGCTTGTAGAAGCAGCATACGAGCAAGGCGAATCTGATTCGGCTGGTACTGACGAAGATAACGCCGAAGACGACGAAGCTGATGACGAAGATCTTGAACCAGACGACAGCGATCTTCTCAACGAAGAACAGCTTGAGCAGGAGGAAAAATAAGGATTTAAGGGAAAAATATGCAACAAATTGTCGATTTCAGCGCTTTACAAATTAAACTCGCCGCCCCAGAGTCCATTCTCGCGTGGTCGCACGGCGAAGTTAAAAAGCCAGAAACCATTAATTATCGCTCTCTCCGAGCAGAAAAAGACGGTCTTTTTGACGAAAAAATCTTCGGTCCCACCAAGGATTTTGAATGTTTCTGCGGCAAATACAAACGTGTCCGCCACAAAGGCATTATCTGCGACAAATGTGGCGTCGAAGTCACTCAAGCCCGTGTCCGTCGCGAGCGGATGGGTCACGTTACTTTAGCCACGCCTGTGGCTCATATCTGGTTTTTCAAAGGCGCACCGTCAAAACTGTCACTTTTGCTTGATTTAAGCCCCAAAAACATCAACGCTATTGTTTATTTCTCGCAATACATTGTGTTGGATGTCCAAGACGAAAAACGCAACGATGCACTCAAGAAGCTCGACGAGAAAGAACGTCAAGAACTTGACCAAATGACCAAAGACGCTGAGGAGCGTTTGGCGCAAATCAAAGACAAATGGCAAGCTGACAAAGAGAAACTCAAGCAAAAAGTGACCAGCAAAGAAACTCTTGAACTCAAACTTTCAGAGCTAGAAAACAAAGCCAAAACGGAACTCGCCACTGTCAAAGCCAATCTTGAACAAACCACCGCTCAAAAACAAGAGATTTTCAAAGCTATCAAGGGCAGTGTTCGTCGTTTGCAAAAAGGTATTACCATCTCCGAAGAGGAATATCTCAAACTAGACGAATATGAAGTCTCTGACTTTATCACCGTTGGCATGGGTGCCGAAAGTTTGCTTGAAATGGTGCGCAGCGTTGATCTCGACGCTCTTGCCGCACAGCTGCGCCGTGAAATGCAAGATGACGTTTCCGACAAAAAAGGCAAAAAAACCAAGATTTCCGCCGAACGCAAAGTGAAAGCTATCAAGCGCTTACGCGTTGTCGAAGGTTTCAAAAAATCAGGCACTGATCCGGCGTGGATGTTCCTGACCGTCCTTCCGGTAATTCCCCCAGATTTACGACCAATGGTCCAGCTTTCTGGCGGTAAATTTGCCACCAGCGACCTCAATGATCTTTATCGCCGCGTCATCAGTCGCAACAACCGCTTGCGTCACCTGATAGATTTGGGCGCTCCCGAAATCATTTTGCGCAATGAAAAACGTATGCTCCAGGAAGCCGTAGATAGTCTGATTGATTCCGCGCAGGTTAAACGGGCAGTCAATCGTTCCAATCACAAACCGCTCAAATCTCTCTCTGAAATGCTCAAAGGCAAACAAGGTCGTTTCCGCCAAAACTTACTTGGCAAACGTGTCGATTATTCTGGCCGTAGTGTGATTGTTGTCGGTCCAGAACTCAAGCTCAACGAATGCGGTATTCCCAAAGACATGGCCTTGGAAATTTTCAAACCTTATGTCTTGCATGAACTCATCAAAGACGGTTTTGTCCCTAATGTCAAATCCGCGCGCAAACTCATTGATTCTGCCGAGCCAATTGTCTACGATATTCTCGAAGAAGTGACCAAAAATCACCCCGTCGTTCTCAACCGTGCGCCCACCTTGCACAAACTCGGTATGCAAGCATTTTATCCAATTTTGATTGAAGGTAACGCTTTGCGCTTGCACCCATGTGTCTGTAGTGGTTACAACGCCGACTTTGATGGTGACCAGATGGCGGTGCATTTGCCGCTTACCGAAGAAGCGCAAGAAGAATGTCGCCACTTAATGATGGCCGAAAATAACCTCCTCAAACCAGCCAACGGCGATCCGATTACCGTTCCCAACAAAGAAATGGCAATGGGACTTTTCTTCTACACCTCCATCAATGAGCACTTGCCCGTTTGCACCACGGTCTTCGCGGACAAAGACGAAGCTTATCACGCTTACGACGAACGCCTGATCGATCTCAAACAGCGTATCAAAATCCGCTTAGAAATCGACGGCAAACCGCAAATTATCGAGACCACGATCGGTCGCATTAAGTTTAACGAGATTTTGCCAGAAAACGAGCCGTTCATCAACGAACCCATCGATGCCAAACGCATCAAAACTATCGTCACTCAAGCGATTGACACTTTGGATAAAAAAGTCGTGGCTAAACTCATCGACGACATCAAAGATCTTGGTTTTGTCGCTGCCACCATTTCTGGCCTTTCGGTCGCTGTTTCTGACTGTAAGATGATCCCCGAAAAAGACGGCATCATTCAAGCGGCCAACGTTAAAGTCGGTGAAATTCAAGATAAATACCTCGATGGTTTGATCACCAACGATGAAAAGAAACAACTCACCAACGAAGTTTGGATCAAAACCACCGACGAAGTCGCCGACAAAACTTGGGATTCTTACGCCGAAGACAACGCTGTCAAGGTGATGATTAATTCCGGTGGTACTCGTGCGAGCCGTGATCAGGTCAAACAGCTTGCTGCTATGCGTGGTCTGGTGGTCGATCCTTTGGGCAACATCGTGGAAATGCCCACCAAATCTAACTTCCGTCAAGGTCTTTCGATCTTTGAGTACGTGACTTCGGCTCGTGGCTCGCGCAAAGGTCTCACTGACTCGGCACTCAAAACCGCTGACGCTGGTTACTTGACTCGCCGCCTAGTAGACGTCTCTCACGACACCATTATTCGCATGGAAGATTGCGGTACCACCGAAGGTATCGAAATTTCCAAAGCTAAACGTCGCGATTCTTTTGCCAATCGTATCATCGGTCGTTACTTGAGTCGTGATGTCGTCGTTGACGGCAAAACTTTATACCACGTTAACGATCTCATCGACGAAAAAGCTGCTAAAGCTCTCGACGCCAATGACGCTGTCGAGTCAGTGGAAGTTTTCTCGCCGCTGCGCTGCCATGCCCACAAAGGCATTTGTGCCAAGTGTTACGGCTGGAATATGTCCAACCACGAACATCCAGAAATTGGTGTTCCTGTAGGCGTTATCGCCGCTCAATCTATCGGTGAGCCAGGTACACAGCTGACCATGCGGGTTAAGCACTCTGGCGGTATCGTCGGTATGGATGTGACTCAGGGTTTGCCACGGGTGGTCGAGCTTTTGGATCTGCGCAAGCCGAAAGTGCAAGCGCGTCTCGCCGAACTCGCCGGCCGCGTCTCCGTCAGTCATAATCGCTCAGAAACCACCATCAAAATCACCGAAGTTGGCAATCAAAACAAAGTCAAAGAAATTACCGTCCCCGAAAGCACCACTGTTGTTGTGCAAAACGGCGATCTTGTCTCTGTGGGTCAACCTTTAACTTCTGGCTCGGTGGATATGCAAGAATTATTGCATCTCAAAGGCATTCTTGCCACGCAACAGTTGATTATCGACGAAGTCCAAGCCGTGTACGAGTCACAGGGCATCCCGATTCACGATAAACACTTCGAAATTATCGTCCGCAAGATGTCCGACAAACTCCAAATTGAAAATCCTGGCGACACCGAATTCCTGACTGGCGAAGTGGTTGAGTCAGCGCGTTTCATCGCTCGCAACGAAGCTACGATCGCCGCTGGCGGCATGCCAGCCACAGCCAAGATCCTCTTGCTGAGCATCACCAAGTCTTCACTTTTCACCAGCTCTTGGCTCTCAGCAGCATCATTCCAGCACACCAAGAACGTCTTGACCGACGCGGCGGTCTCGGGGCAAATCGATCACCTCGAAGGTCTCAAGGAAAACGTGATCATTGGTCGGCTCATTCCAGTCAACCGCGAACGCGCTTTGATTACACAGTAAGTGCTCAAAACGTCACTCAGCCGCCTCCACCAAATGGAGGCGGTTTTTTGTATTTCACTGCAAAAAAGCCCGCCTTTAGGCGGGCTTAAGCGTTACTCGCTAGAGCGGGGGCGGACTTTTTTGTGACCTAGCTCGCCACCGCGCTCACCGTCGCGGTATAAAATCTCGACGCGAGCCAAACCTTCATCCACCATTTCGGCCTTCGCGTCCAGCTTTTGCGCCGGTTCTAAAATAATTCTTAAAGCCTGCGCCACTGCTTCCGGCAATTCCGACCAGATTACTTCCATGTAATCATCCGGATCCAAACTCTCTTCTTTCAAAAGCGTCACTGCCGGTCGTGGCAGATCCAAAGGTTTATCATCCACCATGACCGCGCCACTGACTGAACGTCTCAGGGAAAACGCCGAGACATCCTGCCAAAACAAGCGCGTTAAACACGCTCGTGCTGTCCGCAAAGCCACAGCGGCCAACACCCCTGGGTGGTTACTCTCACTTCGACGCAACGCATCCTTGAGTTGCACCAACTCCAAGGTCTTATCTCGCAACTGCTCTTCATCGATTGACTGCACGCCAATCCCTCCTTAAAATTAAAGTCCATCCGCCACTCACGCTTAAAGAACAGACCTATATTATATCACAAAACATCACTTTTGTCAAGTTTTGACAGTTTGTTCATCTTTTACCTCAATTTGACCCCAATTTGCTCGCTTTTTTCCTCCAAAGTGTGTTATAATAAAACTTGGTTCTTTGACAAAAGCGAGTGTGGTATATCGGTATTACTCCGCCCTTCCAAGGCGGCAAGGCGGGTTCGACTCCCGTCACTCGCTCCAGCGTGCGACGCTAAACTCAGTTTTGGAGGTGAAATAAATGTCCAGGATCATCTCAGTTTGCAACTTTGCGGTGAGCGGTGTTAGTATCGAAGGAGACACGGTCCTGTCGGCGCATGAGATCGAAACGCTTATTGAAGCGTTTACTGATCCCAATGATAGTGCTGCGGAGTAGTGTCGCGAGCTAACCCTCCCCTCAACCAGGGAGGGCTTTTTATTGTCAACCTGTCCAGCAAAAACCACCCAAGCGTGGTATAATACCTTCATGCTTGACTATTTTAAAATTATCAATCAATACTACACACCCGGGACACGAACTTACAAAATCTACGTCGTCCACGTCACCTTAGTCACCTGTAAAGCTTTACAAATCGCCAGACACCTTCAACTTCCTCCAGAAGAGCAAACTTTTATCGAAGAAGCCGCTATGCTCCATGATCTCGGCGTTTTCCAGACAAACTCACCCAAAATGGACTGCACCGGCGCTGACCCGTATATCCGTCATGGTGTTGACGGCGCCGCGCTTTTACGTGCTCAAGGCTTAGAAAACCACGCTCGTGTCGCTGAACGTCATCTCGGTGTCGGTCTCACACGTGATTATATCATCGCTCACGATTTTCCTCTGCCGCATCAAGATTTTGTGCCCACTACCATCAGCGAAAAAATCATCACTTACGCCGACTGCTTTTTTAGCAAACGTGAAGCCACGCTCTGGATTGAAGATAGCTTTGACACCGTCATCAGCGAACTCGAATCCTACGGTCCCGAGCAAGCGACGATTTTCCGTCAGTGGCACGAGCAATTCGAACCGGATAAAAAGGATTGATCATGACCAAAACTACCACTCACACTCTCACAAGCGAAGACAGTATTCTTGAGCTTTGCAGTCATGCCGCCGAGTGGCACCACTGGCGCGACCTGCACACTGGCTATGACTACGCCTGGAGCGGCGACCCCGCTTGGTGGGCCGGTCGCAACCCAATTCTTTTCCCCTTTGTGGGCAAACTCAATCACGACGGACAATACCGTTTTCAAGGCAAAACATATACTCTCGGCAATCACGGTTTTGCCCGTCACGC
>CAYQLH010000012.1:0-17575 GCA_964418385.1 uncultured Pseudomonadales bacterium | reverse complement strand
GTCGCTCGCCAATCACAATATCGCTTTTCCCATCGAGAATCGGTTGCACCAGTTTAGCAATGTCGGCCCCACAATACTGGTTGTCGGCATCGGTATTGACAATAATATCAGCGCCGGCGCGTAAACATGCATCCAGACCAGCCATAAAACCGTAAGCCAAACCTTTGTTGCGTTTGAGATCCACAATATAATTTACTCCCCACGCCCTTGCAACCTCCACGGTGTTGTCCGTACTACCATCGTTGATCACCAAGTATTCGATTTCATCCACACCATCAATATGATGGGGAAGATCGTTCAATGCAATCTGCAAAGTGTCTGCCTCATTGTAACTCGGAATTTGGATAATCAATTTCATAACAATTACCTATATTATACCACAAATTCCAGCCGCAACGCAAAATGAATGATTTTGAGCTATTTTACACAGGCTTGCGAGCACATGGCGTTATTGCAAAAGCAGTATCACCAACGCCATTACTTGATTGCAACCAAAACCATGATACAGCGCACTCCAATATTGCCATTAGCAGGAGAGTAAATATTTTGGAAATAAACGTCACTAAATCCAGTATCTCTCATTAAGTCTAGCAGATCCCAACCATAGTCGTAAATTACCAAACAGCCCTTTTCCACATTCATCGGATCACCATGATAAATTGGTTTTTGAAGGTGCACCAGCTGCCCATTCTTAATTTCTGCTCGTTTTTGCGTTTTTTGTTGATTAAAATAAAATGGTACGGTCGTTAAGAGCACACCTTTTTCTTCCAAAACTCGGTAAGCTTCTTTGATAGTTTTTTTGATATCCATGACGTGCTCAAAAACATCATTTGAAAGAATTGCTTTAAATGAGGCATCAGCAAAACTCAATTTCATGGCATCTTCGTGTCTGACACCTTCTGGTGAAATATATCCTGACTCGTATTGTTCGCCCAAGTATTCACTTCCGACAATATTCTCCCCTCCGCTTTTTTCAGTAATGGCTTTAAACATGGGCGTTACTTGCTCATACAAATAAATCTTATCGTTTTTGATATCTACATATTCTCCCAAAAGACCAATCAACGCACGCATGCGATTGTTGAGTTGACATTGAGGACAAACCAAGCGTTCACGGTAGTTGACGTATTTTTTGCCTGCTACATCAACTGCGTAATTGTCATCCACAATAAAATCCACATCCTGATCACAGTTTTGACAGTGTCCAGGGAAAAGCACTCGCTTATCCTGAGATTTAAAGACGGCGTTAGACAAAACGTCTTCCCATTCTTGCAACTTTGAATCGGCGTCAATTGCTTTAAATTCGTCTAAATTTCTAATTTTCATGTCTTACTTTCGCTTCCGTTTGTACTCCTAAATATTTTAAGAACAAATAATCAAACCTGAAAGTATTATATCATATCTTTTGTAATTATGCACTAGACGTTTGAGGATCACAATTAACAAAATCTATTTTTCCATGATGATATATTCAGAAATGCCAGCCGGCGGGGGAATGATTTTTTCAATTGGTTCAAGAATTATTGACAAAATATTGATCATTTTGCCTGCGCCGTCACTAATGCTAGTGGAGTAACTACCGCCAGTATTTTTACCAAATTTTCCTTTAAAAAAATATGGAATCATCCCAAAAAAATTGAAATAGCCATTTTTTACAATTTTCATTTTGCAAGCAGTCGCTAAAAGCTTCATCCGACCACGATCATACCGTCTGTAGTGCCCCACATTTTTATCCAGATGACAAAAAAGAAATGACATCGCGGGTGCCAAAATGATTAAATGTCCACCATCCGCCAAACACTCTTTCATTCTCTCGACCGCTTTCAAGTCATCAGGTAGGTGTTCAAGTGTATTAATACACACCACCGTGTCAAATTGGCCGCGATATTGACTCAAGTCATCCTTCATAATATCTAGGTTGGCGGCAGTAAAGTTTTGTCGATCACCAAAACGTTTTTTTAATTGCTCAAGTTCACTTTCAAAAATATCAGTGGCAACGACTTTATCGCGTCCATCAATATAATATGCCACATTTCTGCCCAAACCAGCGCCAATTTCTAATACACTTTTACCGATATACTTTTCGTATTTATGAAACATCCATTTGGAGTATCTATCAATTTTTCCCCATTTATCAAGATTATTTTCAAGATTTGGTTGATCTATTTCTTTTGCCGACATGTTTACCTTTCTATTGTTTTATTTTTTGTCTTTCCGATATTTTGTCACTCCTCACCGTATAATTATTCTTGTTTGTGTGCACTATCAGTGGCGATTGGTTGCCACAAGCTATTTCTTTTTGACTCGCATATAGATTCGTATTCAAATGGCAGTATTTCTCCTATTTCTTCATTAAGATTATAGTTCTGCGGCGTTACCAAATAATCATCGGCTGATAATCCTCTTAATCGATTAACGTCGGAAGTACAATTTAACGCCACATTGCCCAATTGAAATTGTAAATGCTCCATAGATTTAGTATTATCTTCTGGTCGATAAAAATAAATGTTGCGATTCTCAACGTGGCTTTTGATATAATCAGCTAATTCTATTTCCTTATTCATGCTTTCAATACTCCCAGGTGTAAGTACTTTTCTTTCATAATCCCATTTATATGACGTAATTTGGTATATGGCAAACAAAACTGCAAAAACAACAACTAGTTTTTCTGTTTTAATCGGTAAATAAAAAGCAAAATATATTATTACTAATAGCCCAGCACAGATACAACCAGCAATAAACAGATTATAATTAACCAACTCAAGCACATACTGTAATCCTGGACTATTAAAATGAATAGGACCATGGCCAATGCTTTTGGGGATAAAATAATTAGTTATCAACGATGCCAATAGTAACACTAGGAGTGATGTTTTCAAATGGAACTTTTTATTATTGATCAATCCAGCAAAACCGATTAATACAAACGAACTAATAATGAAATCGTAATAGCGACCATACACCAGTAAATCGTATCTAGTATCATAGTTGCTCTGAAAAATACAGGTGATAAAAATTGTAATTAGAATTGAACATAAAACATATAAAATTACATAATTCTTGTTATCCATTTTTTGTTTATCGGCTTTTATGATCTGATCGTAAATACTACTAATGGCAATCATTCCCAACCCTAAACTAGAAACAATTAAATAATAAAGCTTGCCGACAAATCCTATTGGTACAGCAGTGACTATTTCTGACGGCTTAACCAAATGTTCGCTCAACCCTTCATAATCGGCAACAGCAAAAAACGGAGCTTCTGGATTACTCTGTAAGTACAATTTATAATTATACTTGACATAATGTCCTAGCAGCAGCGCCAATATAGCAACAATTGAACACAACAATGCTTCTTGGCGGTTCCTTAAATGAATCAAAAGATGATAAAATAAAAATAATAACCCCACGATTAGAATTCCCAAAGTGCGCATATGTACATAGTACATATAAACCAAAGTGAGACAATAAACCGCCGCTATCAACCGAGAGTATTTTGTGCACACTTTGCAAAGTAAAAAAACACTCAACCAAAATAGTAATAAAAGTGGCGTTTCTGCCATCGTGAATTGGCTATAGAATAAATTACCGCCATACATTATTGTTGCAAGTGAGAGTATAACTCTTAATAATACTTGTTTTTGGCTGCAAAAGTATCCACTCACTTTGAAAATTAGAATATAAGTCAGACATAAGAACACACTATTAAGCACTAGTGCCAACTGATATGATCGGCTCATGTTGGTAATAAATCTTGCTAGCAACGATAAAACCACACCATAACCCCAACTAAAATAACCATTGTATGAAGCAACAGTGGTCCAATCCCAATGGTTAATCCACGCAGCAGCAGTCCAATAACCAAATTCATCTCCAATGATACGTACTTGCGTATTTTGTGATACATAGCTTAGCGTTACACTGCATATAATCACGCAGGGTACTAAATAAATGAGTACCAGTCTGCCCAAAATGTTTTTTATATGCGATATCGTCATAATTATTATTTCAATAGCTTTTTTCATCTATCGCATTAAGGCGTTTGTATCAATAAACTCATACTGCATTCTAATTGATTTCAACTAACAAATTGCTAATCCTACCATCGAAGTCGCTACCTACAATCACCGGTAGATCGGAAATATAAACGTTTTTAAACTCTAAATCTGTATTTAATAATTCATGATCATCAATGATAAGACTATACTTGCCATGATCATATTGAAGTTCAAATTTCGCATTGTCAGCGACCATCTCTTTATCAATCCAATAATTATAAGGAGTTTGTCCATCGCCACTAATTGTAACCAAATAATACCGCTCCTTACTCCCAATATAAAACGTCATTTCGCTGCACCAATTATCCATCATTTTCATTAAAGTATAGTCTTTAGATTCATTTTTATGTTCATCATGAAGTTCAAATCCAACGGCTAGTTTTTCGCCATGTAATCCTGATCTCCCTTGTATTTCTAAAGTCTCAGGATCATGAAAATCTGACTTGTAATAATAATTGGCGGTGTTTACCAGTGTCACCGTGACTTTTTTAACTTCAAGTGGTAGATCGTTGTTATTGATTAAACTAACTTTAACTCTTTTAGCATCGGGTGCCAAGCGAATTTCTTTTTCAACAAATTGATAATCATTACTCCGATCAAGTACAATAGTTACTTCCTCAATTTTTTGGGTGTCATATTGTTCAATCACGATTTCTGCAGTTTTGTCGTCATCGTCAGCAAAATAAGCTTGCAGATATAATTCATCATAACCATCATCAATGACAAATTCCTTTTCGACTTCTTCATGTGCTGCAAGTTGAATTGCTTCATGATTTCCAAAAAGTGGATTCTTGGTGTGCACTTTGTGATCTTCCAAATTGTCGATAATGTTTTTTGACACAGGTTTAACTTGTTTCCGCGAAACAATTAGTTGCCAATCACCTTCAAAAATCTGATATAAATCCTTGTCTAAATGAGAAATAGCACTGTAAGCGATTTCTCGCGTGTGACGAGCAATCTTTTCGCTTGGTGGCCAAACAGATGAGTTTTCTCTGAGAGCATAAAATGGCATAATAATATAGTCAGATAGATCCTTTTCCAAAACCTGAGTAGTTAAATATGCGATAATTTCTGGATCGCCAGAGTTTTCAAGTTCGGAAACAATTCTCGGTTTGTATTTACTAGCAGTCGCCATGCTTTTGTCCCCAGCTCCAGAATAAGTTGTGATGTGAGCTTGCGAAGTTAAGTAAGGAATTACAAAACCATTATTGCTATAATCATAAGCGAGAAATACCGTTCTTGCACCGTCGATGGTTGCAGAATCAATTTCTGAGACCACATCCGTTGTAATGGTGTTGATATTTGACATGCGAGTAATCTTCGAGGAAATTTGTTTACTAATGCCCTCTCTAGGATAGTACGCCATAATAGATAAACAGAATATTGTAAACATGAAAAGGCGTGAATTCTTTTTTGTCGTCTTTTTGCTGTAAAAATTATATATTAAATCAAAAGATTTAATAAACAATAAGATATGAAAAAAGATAACAAGACCAAACCAACGATAGTTGGCGCGCATCATAGAAAACGGTAGTAATTCAAATATTCGATACCAAGGAAATTTAATTAAGTCGTCTATCGGTAAAAGGTACGAATCATATGTGCCCGTGATTAAAGTGGTCGACGCTAGAAACTTGAGACAAGGACCCAAAGAAATAATTAAGATAATGAGTGTTATCAAAAGTAAAATATTAAGCTCTCTCGGTATCCGTCGCCGAAATTTGGTGAAAGCAAAAATAATTACAAAAATCATTGACCAACCAAGATAATTGTGCCACATGGTATTATCACCAGTAAAATGATTTTGTTCTGGTAAAAGATTCTTATAAGAATACCATCGACCAATGAATTGTTGCGGCGCAGGTAAAACAATTGTTGCAAGATCGACAGAGCTACCATTTATAAACTCTAAACTGCTCGTATAAGAAGTGATGTCTTTTGGCGTTAACGAATAAACAAGTGCGCAAGCAAACGCCCATGGCATAATAATGTGACCCAAAAGAAAAAGTATCTTGAAATGCTTATACTTGATCGCATCTGCCATTTGCAAAAACAACCAGAATAAACAGGATGCTGTTGCCGAGATAACTCCGTAATACCAACCAGCAGCGACAATAAAAAGACGCATCAAACAAATAAGTATTGGCCAATAAAACTGATGTCGGCAATCATTTAGATACAGATATTTATAGATCAAGTAATCAACTGAAAAACACAGTGGCAACAAAAGCAGACCATAAAAAACTGGAGGAATGCCTGTTTGAGCACTCAGGTATGGGCAAATAAACCACAAAATCACGCCAAGAATTCTTATTATTTTATTGGTAGTTAACTGGCATAGAATAAAATATATCGAAAAAAATGATATCAGAAAAATTATAAAAGACATGACAGAATAAATAACTGCTGCATTTGATATGAAAAAACTAATTAATTCTTGGACAAGGACAAGACTAAAAGATTCATTGTAATAAACTCCATATGGGTATAAGTAATCACTACGATGAAAACCGTCTGTGTACGGTGAAAAAATCATATCATAGCTAATGCCTGTGTTTGGAACAGTCGATACTGGAAAGCAACCAGTAAATAAAGAGAAAATAAAAAAAACACCACTTAAAACAATCAATGATATATTTTTTTTAAACCAATTAATAATCTTTGACTTTTTTATCATATTGAGTGAAAACAATTAATTGGCGCTATACATTCATTGCGAATCAATATCCATTCTCAAAACTTTCAGCGCTTGTGGTTTAGTGAAGTATTTTTCAATGTACGTTTTACCTGCTTGTGACATTTGCGATAATTGATTAAAATCAGTGTATAGATTATTAATCGTCTCGGCAATTTTTTTCTCGTCGTCGACGACCACCATATTACCCATTGTCGCATCCAAACCTTCAGCACCAATGCTAGTAGTTACCAAAGGAATTTGGTAATACGCTGACTCTACTACTTTGCCTTTGACACCGGCACCAAAACGCAATGGTACTACTGCCAGCCGACAAGTACGGTAAAGATTTCCCAATTCCTCATCGCTCAAACGACCCTCAATGATGACGTGTTCGCTCGCAAGCGATTTAATTTCTTCAGGGACATTGTTACCCACAACATGCCAAATCATTTTTGGATACTTGGCTAAAATAGCGGGAAAGATTTTATGCGCAAACCACAATACCGCGTCTACGTTTGGTTGATGTTTAAAACCGCCTACAAAAAGTAAATCGTGGCGACTGGCAAAATCTCGATTGATGTTTTGTGGCAGTTGCTCGTAAATATAAAGGGGGATGTTGCGAATTGGTTTTTCTGGATAGATTTTTTTCAACACCCCTTGCTCATAACTGCCAACCACGTGACCTACATCCGCCTGTGAAAAAAGCTTCAACTCCACTTCACGCCAGTGTTTGGCCTCTTCCAATTTTTTTTGATCGCCAGTAAGCTCGAATTCACGCTGCAATCTGATGTGAGCCAAATCCACAGCAAAGTAAAAAACCTTGGCATTACTATATTCTTTGACAATATCCATGTATTTACTTGCAATATGCGGTCGCAACAAATAAACATAATCATAATATTTTAAGTTTTCCTGCAACCACGTTTCATAATGGTCATGGTAATAGTTGCCATAAAGTACTTCAATTCCTAATTGTTCCAGGTGTGTCGTATATGGCTCGTGCTTGTAAAAATTGTCACCAATAAACGTGACTTGCAAACCCATCTCTACAAAAAGCCGCAAATACATGTAAATGCAGCGACCGCCAGCGTCCTGATCATAATGTGGCACATAGTGATCGACGACTAAAATATGCTTTTTGAAACGACTACGATCGCGGGCAAGCAAAACTTCCTGAGCATTAGGAAAGTGTTCTTTTAAAAGTACCGTTTGCCATTTATCAAAGAATTTCTTTTGATTATCCACTTGATATTTTTTGACACCAGCTGTAACATCTGTGCCATTGGAAACACCTTCGAAGTGAATGACTATCGAAAGCGGTTGTAAAATCACACGTTTGCCACGAGCGCGTACCGCCATTGCCAGATCAACATCCTCATAATATGCAGGTGTAAACGTTTCATCAAAACCGCCAATATCTTGCCATAGTGAATGACGGATCATGATCGCCGCGCCAGAAATATAATCACATTCTTTCACATAGTTAAACTCCGGCAAGTGTGGGTCTTGCTTCTGGCCAAAATTCCAAGCGGAAGCATCGTCCCAAACAATGCCACCGGCTTCTTGTAATTGACCGGTGGGATAAATGAGTTTAGAACCTACCATACCAATGGTGTCGTCATTCTCGATTAAGCGCAAAAGTTCGCTTAACCAACCTGCTTGCACTTGCGTATCATTGTTGAGGAAAAATATATATTTTCCACGGGCTTGCTTGGCGGCGTAATTGCAATTCTTTAAAAAGCGCATGTTTTCAGGTGTTGTGACCACCTGAATCCCGCTGACAATTTTGCCAATATTAACGGTATTGTCTGTGGAACAATCATCAGCGATTATCACTTCATAGTCAATATTTTCCGTGTGACGCAAAATCGCTGCTAGACAATTGTAAGTATAGTTAAACTGATTGTAAACCGGGATGATAATGGAAACAAGCGGTTGCGCAGAATGATGGAAACTTAGTGGCTTGTAAGCAGAGAGTTTTTGTGCTGTTGGCGACAAAGGTGCAATATCATATTCACTAATGTCAAAACCACCTGCAATTGCTTCTTGATTAGCAGCAGCTGTGTCCAGTTGTTGCATCGCCAGTTGAGTGTTATTGCTTGCCAGCAATTCTAGATAATCATGCCAGCGCTGTGGATCAAAGATCTTCACCAGTAAACGCGGGTGGCGCAAGCATTTATAAACAACCTTCGCCAAAAAACGTCGTTTAGAATGCTCTGGAATGAAAAACTGTGAGACGGCACGTCCTATCATTGCCAACTTATATGCTTTTGAATTCTTTTCGCGTTCCCAAGCTCGTTCCTTTTCCAATAACTGCTCCACGTGTCCTTGTAAGTTGGTAATTGCTTGATCTCGTTCATTTAACTTCGCCTGCAAATTAGTAATCGTTTGGTCCCGTTCATGCAATTTCGATTCTTGCGCCGCCAGACTCGCCCTTTGCTCAGTAATCATTTGACGATCAGCAGTCATTTCTTTATCTACATTCTGTAGATGAGCATTGCGTATCTCCACTTCGTTTTGCAGCGTCAATATTCTCTCGATCCTGGTCTCGTATTCCTGATATGAGTTCATCAAAAAATGAGTGGCAAGCTGCTCGCGGATTTCTCTTTTGCTGGCCACTGCTATCAAATACTTACCATCATTGTGATATTTTTCATTCCTAGTATACTGACATGGACCCACCTGCGACTCTTCACTATCCAACACTGCTACGACTTCAAAAAACTGTTTATAAAGATGCACGTACTTGAACTTTTTTTGCAAAAATTTCACAAATTCATCTCGATAAAACTCCTTGATGTGAAAAGGATTTTTATAATTATTTTTATCAGAATAAACTGCCTTATTTGGCGTCGACATGATCACAATGCCATCATCCTTTAGCACTCGTGAAATTTCGTGCAAAAACTGTTCCTGCACTTTCTCTGGGACGTGCTCTATTGTTTCAAAAGAAACCACCACATCGAAAAATTTGTCCTTATAAGGAAGTTTGGCCACGTCGCCAATGGTAAATTTTAAATTCTTGACTGCTTTGTAGTTAATTTGCGCATTTTTAATTGTTGTTGCCGCATTGTCTAAACCATAAACCTCAAGTGCGTTTTGAGCTATAAACTTACTCCCATATCCTTCACCACAAGCTGCGTCCAGTACTACTTTCCCCCTTACTATTTCTTGCACACTATAATAACGTTGATAGTGCTCCATAGACATTTCAGAATTATCGATATTTGGCAAAAAACGCTCGCCAGTAAATTCCTCCGACAAGGACACCAATTGGCTATCATTTCCTTTTTTTGCTACCTTTTTTGTTTCTGCTGTCACGCTCGCTTTCTACATCGCTTGTTTTGTTATTGCGTCCTAATGGTATATTATACCACATCATTCCGCCTTTTTATGACGTGAACGACTTTTACATGGAAAATTCTTGGTGATGATGCTTTTGCTATTTTACTCCACTCCCGCCAACAGTTCTTTTAATTTCAAGACTTCTTCGCGGGTAAGCGAAATGCCCTTTCCCATTTTGTCATGTGTGGGCGCCCAGTCGCGCAAGTCGTATTTCGCGGGAGCGCCATTCCATGAAACGAGATTGAGTTCTCGCGACCAGCCGCTCGCACTCGACGACAGCACGCCTAGTTCCTTGGTGATTTCAAAATGAAAGTCTGACATCAAACCCTCCTTCCCTTGCTCGTTACTGGCGATTATACCACATTTTAAACCCAGAAAACCGCTTTTTTTCTTGCACCAATTTCCACTTCACTGAAAATTTCCGTCAGTTTTGTCAAGTTTTTGCAGTCAATTGAAAATTTTACCGCCACTCATCAATCTGCGCCGCGCCCATTACGAGCCAGCCGTCACCGTTAGCCGCTGGAGCGTAAAAAACGACAAATTGCCCTGGACTCACGCCCCAAGCCGGTGCCGCCAAATTCACCACTCCTGTCTCGCCTTGGCTGGCGATGCTTGCTACCGGCAGCAACTCGCCTCGATGACGGATCCGCGCTCGCCACTGTGTCACGTCAGGCGTCAGTGTCAGCTCCGCCTGGAGACGAGCAGTAGCGTTTTTCCAAGCAATTTGTTTTTGGCGTAGTTGTGCCGCCGTTCCCACAATCAAGCGATTACTCGCCGCATCTTTGGCGCGCACGTAATAAACGCTCGTTTGCGGCGTGGTGGGCTGGATGTCCAAGCCTTGACGCTGACCGATGGTATAGAATTGCAAACCGCGATGCTGCCCCAAAACTTTGCCCGCGCCGTCCACGATTTCTCCCGGTTGACTCGCAATTTCTGCCTGCAAAAAATCACGGACGCGCCCGGATTGCAAAAAACAGACATCCATGGATTCGGCTTTGTGTGCCACGGGAATACCGCGTTCAGTTGCAATCTGGCGAATTTCACTTTTGTGATAACCGCCAGCCGGGAAAAGCACGTGTTCCCAGACGTCCTCAGCCACCAAACCCAAAAAATACGACTGATCTTTGCGCTCATCGCAGGCAGTTTGTAAAAACTGTTTGCCAGCGCGTTTTTGCAGCCGGGCGTAATGACCGGTCGCCACCGCTTCGTAGCCTTGCGAAAGTGCGTACTCGAAAAAAAAGCCAAATTTGAGTTCTCGGTTGCAAACGGTGCAGACATTGGGCGTCAGTCCGGCGCGATACGTTTCCACAAAATAAGCGCGCAAAATCTCACTTTGTGCGGACACATCCACAATTTTTGCCTCTATACCCAAGTGAGCTGCCACCTGGCGCACATCGGCAATGGCTGCTTCTTGCGCCGACCCTGGATAAAGACCACTTAAGTAAAAACCGGTGACATCATAACCTTGGTCCAATAATAACTGCGCACTGGTGGCGCTATCTACACCGCCAGAAAGACCGATCGCCACTTTTTTGCTCATAAGTCGTATTTTACCACCAAAATCTGTTTTTAGCTTGTGAGTGTCAAAATAACTGTAAAAACAATAGTTATGTGTCTTCATTTATTAACCTATATTTTCAATATTATTGTTAGCCTCATTGTTGGTGTTAAGTTACCAGACTAAAAGTAATTATTTCAGATTATTATTGACACTGTCCGTTTCTTCCCCTTGACAAATACCACTTTTTGTAGTATAATATACGGATTGATGCAAAAAAGTCACAAAAACATTAACGATCATAATCAATCAACGCAGAAACCTGAGAAGTTTTTTATCAGGATATTGCGAAAGTTCTCTTTTGTAATCTTCTTAATTGGCTTAGCAGGTTTTTTTGCTTTAATTTGGTTGGCAAATTATTTACGCGAAGAGAAAGCACCGACAGAACCCGAAGCCGTGAAAACTACTGCCGTCGAACTCTATCAACCGGGTCAAGCTTACTTGACTACTCAAGCCAAAGTAACCGATAAAGGGGTGGTCACGGTGGTGGCTCAGACTGCAGGGGTGGTGCAGCGTGTGAACGTCACTGAAGGCAAAAAAGTTCGCCGAGGGCAACAGTTAGCCTCGCTTTCTAGTAACTATCAAGGAGCAAATTCTTCCGCTTTACAACTCGAGTTGGCCAAGAAAAATTGGCTGATGACGCATGCTAATTTTTGGGACCAAGAGAAACTTGATGATATCAACTATGAACTTAACCAAAATGTGGCTTGGACGACGCGCTGGGAAACCAATGGTGGCTCTGGTACTCACGGTAATGGTGATGCTTACACCGTGTATAAAGGTCTCCAAAATGCCGAAGTCCTGCAAATTGGCGAACAAATGACACAACGTGGACAGCAGTTAAGCTTAGATAAAGCCGAGAGTGATTATTTTGCTGCCCAGATTGCAGCGAGTTTAATGTATCCGGCGACGCCAGTGGCGGGTAGTGTCGAGAAAGTCAATGTCAAAGTGGGCGATATCGTCCAGGCTGGTTCAGTCATCGCTATCATTAAATCTGACGCTGGTGCTGTCAAGTTGGAATTATCTGTACCAGAGAACGTCATCAGGAATTTGTCGTTGACGGCTCCGGCGTGGTTTGAATACGATGGTCGCCGCTACGATGTCACTCTGGACTTTTTCCCCACCACACCCACTACCGGTAATAGCTATTATTTGACGATGACTTTAGATCCGGAAGTAGCGGCACTTTTGCCCAACGGTACCTACGTGGATATCAATTTGCCGCTCGACACGAGACAAGACGGTCGTTTGCTTTTACCGTTGAACGCGGTTTATCAGACACAGACGGCAGCTTACGTTTATGTCATCGCCTTTGACGATCAGCGCCAGCCGATTGCCAAACAAAAACGCGTCACTTTAGGCCCAGTTATTGGCACATTGGTGTCAGTGGAAAGCGGCTTGGACAATGGTGATCAGGTGATTTTAAATAACACCCTCATGGATGGTGAGCATGTCAGCTATACGCTGCAACAACATTCAGCCGCGAACACTTATCCAGTTTTGGCGATCCCGACGGCAACCACGAGCGCCATGTTATTTTTGGAGTAAGAAGCAATGTCGAAGTCTGCGATTGCCAGTTATCTTAGCAATTTACGCTTGGTCTTTTTTGGCTACATCGTCGTTATTGGCGTCGGTTTGATGGCCTGGTTGACATTGCCACGTGAGCAAATGCCATCGATCAATATCCCAGTCATTCTCGTCTCAACGGTTTTGCCAGGAGCGAGTCCGCAAGATGTTGAGCAATTACTCACTGTCCCACTCGAGGATAAAATTCGTGGTGTCAATGGAATTGATTATGTCCGCTCGACCAGTATGGAGAACGCTTCCGCGATCATCATTACCTTTAAGGAAGGTCTGGACGTAGACGAGCTCACCCGCAAAGTTAAAGAAAAAGTCGACACTGTCAAACTACCAGATAACGCCAAAGATCCAACGATTATCAAGGCCGATTTTAATGAGTTCCCAGTGTGGACTTTTGCCATCACCGGAGATGATAAAGTGGGTTTGCGGCGAGTGGCGGAGCAGCTGAAAAAAGATCTCGAACGTGAATCCACGATCGATCGGGCAGAAATTACGGGTGTCCAAGATCGGGAAATTGTCGTTCACATGGATCAGAGTAAAATTGTTAAGTACAATGTGAATCCGACCGTGTTGGCAAGCAGTATTGCAGCGGCGACCACCAACGTTCCTGCTGGAGCTGTTAACTTAGACACGCGCGCTTATTCTGTTTCTTTAGCAAAAGATGTCACCGATGTCGATTCACTGCGGTCAATGAGCGTGATTGTCAACGGCGTGGAATATCGTTTGGCTGACATTGCCGACATCTACGAACAAGAAGTCCCAGGAAATTCCAATTCTTACCAAATCAGTGATGACGGCGCCATCAAACAGGTAATTACTTTAAATGTCTATAAGACGGCTGGCGCCGATATCGAAGCCAATGCTCAGTTGGCACGCCGAGTGGTCGAAGCAGATCTGGAGGCTTATCCTCAATATGAATTGTCAAATATTACCGATATGGCGCAAGAAATTAACAACACTTTTGACAAATTATACAATAATATCTATGCCACTATCGCTCTGGTTTTTGCGGTGATGTTTGTCTTTTTGGGAATCCGGGAAGCCACTCTTTCTGCCCTCAGTATTCCGATTGTGATGCTAGTGACTTTTGGCGGGATTATGTTTGGCGGGATGACGCTAAACTTTATTACTCTTTTTGGTCTTTTGATCGCTCTCGGCATGCTGGTAGATAATGCGATTGTGGTCACGACGGCTTTGAGTCGGAGCTACTTTGAGCGACGCGATCAAAACGTCTCTGCGCTTCAAGCTGGTGTTGACGTCTGGAAAGAGTTTTTTGTCGCTTTGCTTTCCACCAATCTCACCACGATTTGGGCGTTTTTACCGCTCGTGCTCATGACTGGTATCATGGGACAGATGATAAAACCCGTCGGCATTGTGGTCACGATTGCCATGGTGGCGTCAGCTTTGGTGGCGTTTTTGCTGAGTTTACCGCTGGGTATTTATATTCTTGAACCACGCTTACCCGTGCGTGTTCAGAAATTCCTCTTGGCTGCGGTTTTAGTCACTGTTGCGGGGGTATTGATTTTCTTCTTGCCAAAAAATTGGGTCTTGATACCAATTGTCTTGGTAGCGTGGTTGCTCGTGTTCATTCTCTGGAGCTGGTGGCTGAAATGGCGGCGCATCAAACGCGAGCGGAGTGTGAACGCGAAATCAAATGCCTTGGTACGCGTCATCCAAAGAGGATTTATCAGTACTACTTGGTTAGAAAACTGTTACCGGAAAATTATTTCGGTGATTATTAGAACGCGTCATTCGATCATGACGACGATTGTCTGTATTGTGATTTTGACAATCGCGGCTTTTTCAATACCGTTAATCGGCTGGGTGCACACTGAGTTTTTCCCCAAGGAAGAGGCGGACTATTTCCAGGTAACGTGGACGCTGCCAGTGGGGACCAACACTGACGAAGCTGATCGTATTGCCCGCGAATTGTTGCCGCAAATAGCTGAGGGAGTGCCAGAACTAGAATACATCACTGCTGAAGTTGGTCGGACGACGAGTAGTTCTGTCATGGGCGGCGCCACAGGTAATAAGATTTTGTTTACAGTCAATCTTGTCCCAGAAAAGCAGCGCACATCTAGTTCCATCCAGACTGCGAGCGATTTCCGGAAACGCTGGGAGAACAATCCTTACGGTACGATCGAAGTCGAGGAGTCGAGCACAGTTTCGACCGGTGGCAGTGATTTGTCTATGTATATCATCGGTGACGACCTAGATGTTTTGGCACAAAAAGCGGAAGCGATGGTGACTTGGCTTAAACAACAACCAGGCGTGGTAGATGTCCGTTCAGATCTTGATTCTACGAGTATTCGCTTGGTGTTTTATCCTAACGCCCAGTTGGTGACACAGTACGGTTTGAGCAATTCGAGTTTGGCGTTGTGGTTGCGCAGTACCTTAAGCGGTTGGACGCTTGGTTCACTCAAACTCAAAGATGACGACGAAAAGGATACTGATATTGTTTTGCGGCAACAAGAGGGCCAACCGGATATTACCAATTTGGATAGTATCCAGATACCGATCAGCGGCGTTGGTTATGTGCCGCTTGAAAGCTTGGGTGATGTCCGTGTCGAGCCCAGCATGGCTTCGATCTATCGTTACAATTACAAACATTCAGTTCAAGTGAATGCTACTGTCGAGAGTGGTTATTCTTCGACAGAAATCAACCGCGCCTTTGAAAAGTTTATCGATAATGAACTTGATTTACCGGCTGGTTATTCGCGCGAAGTCAGTGGCTCTCAAGATGCGAATAATAGCGCTTTAGTTGATGTCGCCAAAGCGATGGTGGTCGCATTTATCCTCATTTTGATTACTTTGGTTATCCAGTTGCGTTCTTTCCGTAAAGCCTTTATCGTCATGAGTGTCATTCCAGTAGCAATTTCTGGCGTGTTTATCAATTTTGCGCTGCTCGGTTGGACGTTAAATTTGCCCGCTATCATCGGCATTTTGTCTCTTTTCGGCATTGTGGTCAACAACTCAATTCTGATTATCGAGCGTATAAATCAAAATCTTGATGAAGGCAAACAGTTTATGGATGCCGTGGTGGATGGTTGTGTGACTCGTTTACAACCGATTCTGTTAACATCAATGACCACCATTATTGGTCTGCTACCAATTACTCTTTCTGATCCACTTTGGCAAGGTTTGGGAGGAACGATTATTTGCGGTTTGACTTTCTCGGGAATTCTCTTACTGCTTTATATCCCCGCTCTGTTTGTTTTGATGTTTGAGCCGCGCCATCATCACGATTCTGATGAGCGTTGGCGCCAACGTCTGGAGGCGATGTCTCGCTAATCTAATCCCATAAAACAGCGTTTTCGCTAAAACCGTCACTTTCGTCTTGTTTGTCGCTTGACTCTTTGGCACCTTTCACTTTTCTCCACCAAAAAAGCTTCCCTGTGAGAAGCATTCTGGTGCACGTTCTTTGCAAAACAAAGCTTGCAAACGCTAAATTTCGGTGCTGGGTGAAGGATTCGAACCTCCGTAGCCCTAAAGCAGCAGATTTACAGTCTGCCCTCGTTGACCACTTGAGTAACCCAGCACGAGTATCAATGAACGGGCGTGAAAAAGGAACCCTTTTCCCTGGAAACATCCAGGTGGGCAGGACGTGTGCTAGCCCTCGAGCTAACCCAACAATCCATGAGCCCGTAAAAAAGCTATTCGGGAAAATAATCGTCCTTTTCCACGCGCGGCCATCCATATTCAAAGAACACCGTTATTATACCACGAAAGTTCGCCTTTTTATGAGCAATTTGCCCCAAAAAGCGCCCGCACCAAAGACTTTGCTCCTTTTAATGCCGCCAACTTCGATATAGTTACACTTGATATGCTCGCAAATTCCCCACTCATATAAATATTTTTGTGGTATAATAGTGACCGCTAGTTACCAATTAACGTCGAAAGGGGAAATCTAAAAGATTTTTACAACTGAAAAGAGTAGTTTATAAATAACTGCAAAAGAACCGAATAGAGCGGGGGACATTTACTCACGATATCGTTCTTTTGTGGTGAATCCCAAAAGTTAATTGGTACTAGCCGTGAGTGAGTCGCTCGCTCTCTCGTTGCAGTGGCGCTATTCTCACGCAATCAAACATATTAAAGAAAGGGCAGCAATGCTTAAAGGCGGATGGTGTGTTATTTGTCTGGCAATTTTAAATATGCTTATTTTCGTGTCTGCAAACTTAGCATCTTGGGCACCTTTTCGGGAAGCTTGGCGAGAGAGCATTGTACCCGCAAAAGTGCATATTTTCAAAACAAATAAATTAGCCTTTACCGCCCACGCCGCCACGGCTGCTATCTCTTCCCTCGCCAATGGCAAAAAGATCAAGGTCAATGGCATCCAATTTGTCAAAATCGGCA
>CAYQLH010000011.1:0-17786 GCA_964418385.1 uncultured Pseudomonadales bacterium | reverse complement strand
TGTGTTTCATTGATAAAATTCTTTCTGTGAGAATTTGTTTGAACCCAAGAGCCGCCAACGAAAATAGGTGTTGACGGTTGCTGGGTTCAAATAAATTTCGCCCCAAATGGGGCAAGGAGGGGTTTTAAATGGAAAAATTTTTTGCAGGTATCGAGGGTGTACTTTCAATGAAAGTGCGTTCCCACGACGGCTTCGAGTGCTACGAAGCGTACTTTGCCAATGGCTACGGGGCCAATTTGGCCCGTGGTCATGGTTCATACGGTGGAGACGACGGGCTGTGGGAGCTCGCCGTCATGAAGGGTGGTGATCTATGTTATACCACCCCGATCACTAACGATGTTGTCGGGTATTTGAGCGAAAAGGAGGCGCGGGCGCTGTGCGAGAAGATCGCGCAGCTGCCCGCTGCGTAGGATAACTTCAGGACCTGCTTCGGGGCCGTGAGTCTGACGTCTGTATTTGACGTGAAGACGAGCGGCCCCTTAGCCTTTTTAGGTTGCTAATTTTAATTTCTCATTTCTAATTTTGTCCTCTGGTGGTATAATATGGCATATGTCGTTGTCAATCGGAATTGTTGGTCTGCCCAATGTGGGGAAATCCACGCTTTTTAACGCGCTTTTGAAAAGTGAACAGGCGTTGGCGGCAAATTACCCGTTTGCGACGATAGAGCCGAATATCGGTATTGCCGCTGTACCAGATGAACGCCTGGCACAATTGGCGTCGATTGTACATACGAGCGTGCTCAAGCCGGCGACAATTGAATTTGTGGATATCGCGGGCTTGGTGAAAGGCGCGAGCCAAGGTGAAGGCTTAGGGAATAAGTTTTTGTCGCACATCAAGGCAACAGCGGCGATTGCACACGTGTTGCGAGTGTTTACGGATCCAGATATTATCCGTGATACGCCGGTGGATCCGGTGGCAGATTTGGCAACGGTGCGGACAGAATTGCAGTTGAGTGATCTGGAGATTATCGACCGGCAGACACCGCCCAAAGGGAGTGTGTCTCCAGCAGCCCAACAACGTTGGTCGTGGATACAAGATTTTAAGAAAACATTGGAGAATGGTCAAAATATTTCATTTTGTATACAAAAGATGAACGATGAAGAGCGAGCGGCGGCTTTGAGTTTGGCGCAGGAGTTGAACTTGCTCACCCACAAGGCAGAACTTTTTGTTTTAAACGTGGACGAGGAAGATTTGGTGGCGAGCGAAAAAATTATCCAGGACTGGGCAGAAAAATTGCAAGTGTCTCCGGAGCAGATCGTGGTGGTGTCGGCTAAAGTGGAAGCGGAACTGGCGAGTCTGAGTGAAGCAGAGCAAAAGGCGTTTTTGGCGGAGCTGGGCGTGAAGGAATCAGGTTTGGATCGACTAGCGCGAGTGGCGTATCAAACTTTGAAATTACAATCATTTTTGACGGCAGGTGAACTGGAAGTGCGTGCCTGGACAATCCCACAAGGGACAACAGCAGTGAATGCGGCGGGGGTGATTCATACGGATTTTATCAAGACGTTTATCAAGGCGAAGGTGGTTAGTTTTGCAGATTTTGTGGCGTGCGGTGGTTGGAAAGCGGCAAGCGACGCAGGGAAAGTCCGCCTGGAAGGGCGAGATTACGTGATGCAACCAGACGACGTGGTGGAGTTTGTGCTGGGAAAGTAAAAGGTTGTGTGGTGCCTGGTGCATCTACGGGTGCAGTGGGAGCGTGGTTATTTCCGCATAATTACCGCAATATTAACGCATGATCTGGAAAGAAATTGCCCCTTGCAAATAATGGGAAATTAGTTTAAAATGGTCCAGCGCTTGCAAAAGTGTTTTTGTGGGTGTAGAATGATGACATGAAGAAGATGAGGAAATAAGTTATGGCAGACGATTTTAAGACAACTGGTTTTGCGGGATCGATGCAAGGACGTCCGGTGGGGAAGAGCGATGATCTGTTACCGCCGATGGCGCCGCCGCAATTTGGCGGTAATCAGCGGTCAGCGACGGTGTCTTCTGCAAATCAAGCGCCAGCGCGACCAAGTGAAGTGCCAGCGCCAGCGCGATCAAGCAATGGTGCCAAGATGAATGGCGATTTTGTGCCGAAAAATCGTGATTTTGGTGCCAACATCAACGAAAAACGTGATCAAGCTGGTTTTGGTAACAAACCGAAAAAAGACATTTATCGCACCAGTGAAGAGCAAAAGGTGGAAGAAGAAAAACTGCGCAAGATGATCGCCAATGAGTACTTGGCGGCACGCGAACTTTTGCGTCAGATTGGAGCGCGCTATGATGGGCGTTTAACTCCAGATCAGATCACAGCTTTGGTGGGTGAAGTACAAAAACGCGAGTATGAGAAACTGAAAAAAATGATCGCCAATCCCAATACGCAAGCGGTGGATCTTTTGGGCATGATTGCAGTGGCGGAGATCACGCCTAGCCAGCAAAAAGAATTGATTGAAGTTTTGCAAAATCGCGAAGAAGTGAAGATCCGCGAAATGATTGATAACCGTTTGGTGGCAGCGTCACAGCTTTTGGATAAAATTGCCACGGGTGAGCTTTCTGATTCACAGCGGAAAGATCTGGTGGGCGCAGTGCAACAGCGCGAGGAAGAAATTGTGCGTAATTACGTGGATAGCCAGTATATGGATACGCGTGAATTGCTCAATATGGTGGCCGCACGAGCCGATGGGCGCTTGGCGACGGCACAAAGACAGCGCTTGATTGACCGGATTCAAAAACGTGAAGAAATCAAGATCCAGAAGATGATTGAAAATCCATATCTGGAGTCGGGTGAGCTTTTGCGTGAAATCACTTTGCGCGACGACGGTCGGCTGAGTCCACAACAGATGAAGGATTTGATCAGTCTCGTAAGACAGCGAGTGTAAGGTTGGGAGTGAAGAAGGTGAACTTAAGAATTAGTCGATGAAAAACAATATGACGAAACAAAAAATATCTTTAGTTTTAGCGTTAGCCCTTTTGGCGGTAACAGCAAGTGTGGCGAGTCAACCAATTTGGGCTGATAATGATGGTCTGAATAACACATCGCTGACGAACACCAATGCGAACGGCATGGGCAATGAAGGCGCGGCGGCGGCGGAGGATACAACGACTGTTTCGGTGACTTACAATTACGATAAAGACAGCTTTGAGCGGAAAGCTTACGTGACGACTGATTTGACGGTTGGTTTCCCGATGGAAGCAGCGACGACCAATGGTGCGGTGCGGGTTTTGATCCCGACGGCAACAGCGTCAGCGACGGCGACAGGTGGCGCGCCAGCCGTGGATGCTTTTATTGTTCCAGATGGTGATTTGGACAATAAAGTGACTGTCACTTGTCCGCAGCCCGTTACTGGCGCTGATGGACAGCAGGTGACTTTTGGAACACCGACGAAGAGTGTGATTTTATATGATACTCAAACCGGTGCTTACACAGCCGCGATTGATTTGAATGATTCAACTCCAGACGGCACGACGGGTCGCTACATTCGCTATTTGGCTTTTACATGCCCTTATACGGGGACACCATCACGCAGTGGAGCGTATGAGATCACTGATTATGACGGAGTAAATAGCACTACGGGTAATAATCATGGTGCTTACAATGTGGTGGTGAAAAATTTGATAAATCCTGGTGTACCGCAGAGTGCTTATAATCACCAAAACAATGCCACTCCGCCAAATATCAACGAAGCGCTTACTATTCCAGGCAGAGTGCAGATTTTTGACACGCAGACTGCAGTGGCTGGAACTGAGAGTGAACACATGATGAGCGACATGGACGTTTTGATCAGTGCTATCATGCAAGACGTTTTGGTAACCGCGAAAGTGGAATATCAGCTGATGTTCCGCGTGGATGGCGTCAAGAAAGGCACCAAGACTATGTGCGGTGACACTGGCAGCTTGAGTGCTCCTCGCAATGACGGCGTGGTCACAGACGTGGATTCGACGTCGCTTTTGATCGACTATGGCACGCCAACGGTGGGTCAGCAAGTGAACGCGGCACAGCAGATTTACGTCAACTCATCGGTGGACGGCGGTTACAAAGTGACGGTGTCGCAAGATCGCAATATGCGCCGTCAAGATATTTTCAATAGCTTGCCGACAGAAGATCAAAGCGAGTATTATAACAAGACTTTGTGTTACACCGATCAAGGCATGGTAGCAGATACCACGGCCGGCAAGGCGGGGACGATCAACCGCGATTGTATTCCGAATTTCGGTTGGGATGACACACGCACTGCAGGCGGTTTGACGCCGAGTAAATCTATGGCTTGGGGTAATTCCAACTCCACCGATAAAACTCTTAATCACGTGATTAACTCGACGGCAACTGGTTTGGGTTACACTGTGGCGGTGGCGAAAAACACTGCCGGTAGCACTACTGATTCTTTGGGTCGGGTGATCAATCAGCCGACAGTGAACAAGATGTTCTACGTGGCTGGTGATGCGGCTGATGGCACTTATGGCAACATTGGCGGTAAGTATTATACTCGCTTGGCAACGCGGACTGCTTCTGGGGCGGTGGGGTCACTCACCTCTGCTGCAGGCAGTTATGAAGAGCCGGTGGCGATTGCTGCGAGCAGTGGTTTGACCAGTGGTGATTTGTATGACGTCTGCTATCGTTTGGTGATTGACGCGAACAATAACGCTGGTGTCTACGATAATTCGGTCACTTATACAATCACGGCTTCCTTGTAGGCGGCAGGGTCGATTGCCAACTGTGCTAAAATTGGATGGGTTTTAGGTGAAAGTTGTGGTATAATATGGTTGAAGTTTGATCGCTAGGCTTTTGCCTGGTCCAGAGAAACGATCAAATGGCGTAAAGGTAAGAAGTTCGGAAAAATCCGGACAGAAAGGAAGGAATGTTGGTCGAGAGACAAGATGAAGTGCGCCGCTACGAGGTCACGTACTTGGTGGGAGCGGCATACACCACGGCGGAGATGAACGCCATCAAGGACGAAGTGGTTTCGATGGTAGGCCGAGAAAACGGCGAGATTGTGGAAACGCAAGATTGGGGTAAAAAAACCTTGGCTTACGTGATCAAAAAAGATGGCAAGCGTTACAGCGAAGCTGTTTACACTCATTTGATTGTGAAAATGCCGGCGTCAAAAGCACGGGCTTTGATCCGGAATATCGAACTCAAGCGCGAAGTGATTCGCAGTCTTTTGGTGGAAGCGGTGGAAACGCCAGCAGCCGCTGAGAGTGTGAAGGCGAAGTAAATTTAGAAAGTATGGTTTTTAAATTGTTGGTATTAAGTTTTGGAGACGAAAAAAGGGAAGAATATGTCAAGCAGATCTCTCAATAAGGTGCTTTTAATTGGTAATTTGACGCGTGATCCAGAGGTGCGCTATACGCCCAATCAAACAGCGGTGTGCTCGTTTGGTTTGGCGACTAATCGCGAATGGGCGAGTCAGAGCGGAGAAAAACAAAGCAGTGTGGAATTTCACAATCTGGTAGTGTGGTCGAAACTGGCGGAAATTTGCAAGAGCTATTTGCACAAAGGTGATAAAATCTACGTGGAAGGGCGTTTGCAAACCCGCGAGTGGGATGGCAAGGACGGAGTGAAGCGCCGGACGACAGAGGTGGTCGTGGAAAACATGATTATGCTCAATAGCAAGACTGGCGGTAGTTCCTTTGAAAGTGCGCCGATGCCGAGCAGTGAGAATATGCCGTCTGCGCCAGCTGAGGAAGCGACAGAGGATTTGCCGGTGGACAATGACAGCGATATTCCCTTTTAAGCCGTTTTTGGACCAAATAGAAAGAAAATAGAATATGAGAAAATCGAGAAGAGAACAAACACCAAAAGTGACGAAAGCAGTGAAATCGTCAATTGGTCATGATTACGTTTTCAGCTATAAAAACGTGGATGTGCTCAAAAATTTTGTGACAGGGCAAGGCATGATTATGCCGCGTGTCAAGACAGGGTTGTCACAAAAACAGCAACGTCAGTTGGCGATTGAAATCAAGCGGGCCCGGCATTTAGCGCTTTTACCGTTTGTGCAAAATGCGTGATGCGAGTGTTTTTAACACTGCGGCGCTGAGGATGAAGAAATGGTGAGGATGCGAAGTTGGGATCGGCAACAAGTAGGTGCATGGTTGGGCAAAAGCTTGACGGTGTTGCTGCTGTTGGCGATCGGTGGTGTGGGAGGCTATTATTTCGCGACTACAGGCACAATTTTTGGCTTCAGGGTACCGTTTATAAACACTTTGGGTGGAGAAACGGCGTACCGGGTTACTTATTCTGGTCAACCAAGCAAATACCGCGATGTCGATTTCGACCTGTTTTGGGGTGTGTGGGATTTGCTGGATAAGCGCTATTACAAACCAGAGGATATTAACGGCGAGAAAATGGTTGACGGGGCGATCGGGGGCATGGTGTCGGCTTTGGGCGATCCTTACACGTTGTACATGCCGCCGGCCACCAACGAGATCAACGAAGGCGACTTGAGTGGTAGTTTTGGCGGTGTAGGCATAGAGCTGAGCTACATTGATCGTATGGTGGGCGTCGGTGCGCCTTTGGATGACACGCCAGCGGAAAAAGCGGGGATATTGGCTGGTGACGTGATTGTACACATCAAAGACGAAGCAAACGAAATTGATGAGGACACGTATGGTTGGACTTTGACCAGAGCACAAGAGGTGTTGCGGGGCAAAGTTGGCACAGATGTAATTTTGACGTTGTATCGCGAGGGCTATAACAATGATGAAACCTTTGAAGTGAAAATTACGCGGGCGGAAATCAAGGTGAATTCGGTGAAGCTGAGTTATGAGACTCTGGCTGACGGGCGTCAGGTAGCAGTGATCAAGTTGTCACGTTTTAGCGAGCGGACTTTTATCGAGTGGAACGCAGCAGTCAACGAAATTGTGCTCAAGAAGAAAAACTTGGCCGGAGTGATTTTAGATTTGCGCAATAATCCGGGCGGATATTTCAGCGAAGCGATTCACGTGGCGAGCGAGTTTTTGAGCGAAGGCGTGGTGGTGACGGAAAAAGGCAAAACGACTAGTAATGATTATTACGTCAATGGTGATGGTCGCTTGTATGATGTGAAATTGGTGCTGCTGGTCAATGGCGGTAGTGCTTCTTCTTCGGAGATCGTGGCCGGCGCTTTGCGTGATCACGAACGGGCAACGCTGGTGGGAGAAAAAACATTTGGTAAAGGTGTCATCCAGGAACGGGTGGATTTGGTCAACGGGGCGGGCGTCAATATTACTATCGCTCAGTGGATGTTGCCTGGTGGCGATTGGCTAGACGGCAACGGCATTGATCCTGATGTGGAAATCAAGCAAGATTACGATACCAAAGCTGATGAAATCTTGGAAGGAGCGCTCAAACGTTTTTAAGGCACGAAAATGCGCGAAGGGATGATCAAGTATTGGCAATTTACGGGATATGTCCTGGGGGTGGTGCTTTTGGTGGCGGGCGGTTTTTACATTTGGACGCATTGGCAAGATTTGTACCAGCTGGCTTTTACGACTCCCGCGGGGGAAGTGATTACTCGGCAGACTTTGCAGTTGGAAAAAGCGCTTAAAGCGCAGCAAAACCCGCGTTTGGGTCGAGTGTTGCAGCTTAAAGAAGGCGGTGCTTGGCAGGGAAAAGCGGACAAAAACGGTCAGATTTTTTTGACTGAAAGGCAAGTGCGGCGAACTTTTGAACACTTGGGTTTTGGTGTCCTGACGGAGACGACAAAAGTGTTGACAGCGGCGCACGTGCTCAAGGGAAGCGAGCCAAAATACTTTTACAACGACATGGTGGGCCTTTTGGCTCTCGATAAGATCGAAGCTTATGAGGCGAGCGATCAGGCGATAGTAACTGTGGAAAATAGCGTGGAGATGGAACCGCTGCCACGCTCGCAAGATTTACGCCTGGATCAAAAAGTACACATGTGGACCAATAAAGCTTACATCCCGCAGCGTGTGGACGGAGAGATTTTTGATTTAGATAAGACGGTGACATTGCAAGACGCTTGGGGCGATGATAATATCCAGCAAACAGAAGTAGTGATCGTGCAGATAGAGAATAACTTGGGCGACTCTGGGGGACCAGTTTTTGACGAAAATGAGGCTTTGGTGGGGATTTTGGTGGGGCTAGATCTTAACGATGCCTCGCTTAGTTATATTACCCGTGTCATGCCGGAGTAAATTAAAAAATTAGAAATTAGAAATTAAAAATTATAATTTGTAATGAAGTGAGCTGTGTTTTTCGTTTGTAAAAATTTGTTCACGTTTTCGCCTGGATTTGTAAAACGTTTGTTAAACACTTGTTAAACAAAATTTGTTTTCTAGTGACGTTTGTGATTTTTAATTTTTAATTTCTAATTTTTAGAGGTATAATACCAGATATGGCGAAAATAATTTTGACGGGGGTCACGCCTAGCGGTGACAGTTTACACATTGGCAACTATTTTGGGGCGCTCAAGCCACTAGTGGATCAGGGAAAAGCGGGCAATACGGTGTATTGTTTTGTGTCTGATTTACACGCACTGACGACAGTGCAAGAGCCAAAAACGCTGGCGCGCAATATCAAAAACGTGATCACGCAGTACATCGCTTGCGGTGTGGATGGGGAAAACTTTGCGTTTTTCCGGCAATCAGAAGTGAGCGAGCATTGCGAGCTGGAGACAATTTTGACTAATTTTGTAGGTTTGGGCCAGATGAAACGCATGCACGCGTACAAAGATAAGTTGGAAAAAGGCGTGGAAACAGATAGTATCAACATGGGGCTTTTCAATTACCCTATCTTGATGGCGGCGGACATTTTGTTGTATGGCGCACAAGGTGTGCCGGTGGGGGCAGATCAGAAGCAACACGTGGAAATTGCCCGTGATATTGCACAAAATTTCAACAAAAAAACTGGGCGTGAGGTCTTAGTGCTGCCAGAACCGATGATAGATCAGACAATTGGCAAAATCGTGGGCACTGACGGCGAGCGCAAAATGAGCAAATCGCTGGGGAATATTATTGGGATTTTTGATGATTACACGGTGATTGAAAAACAAATTATGGGCTGTTACACTGATCCGGGGCGGCGCAGCGCCACTGATCCAGGCAGGGTGGAAGGCAATCCGGTTTTCTTTTACCACGATTTGTGGAACGATGACAAGGAGGAAGTAGCGGAGTTGAAGGCGCGTTATCAGGCGGGGAAAGTGGGCGACGTGGAAGTCAAACAACGACTTTTGGCGGCGCACAAACGCTTTTTTGCGGCGATACGGGAGCGCAAAGAGTATCTGGACGCGCACCCGGAGGAAGTGCAAAAAATCATCAATCGCGGTGCGGCACAGGCACGCTTGCGAGCAGCAGAAACGATGACTAAAGTGCGTCACGCTCTGGGTCTAGACGTGAGTTTTGTGTCGCCGGCGCAGGCGTGGAGTTTACCGCGAGAAGTGGTTAGTTTTGAGACTTTTGCGCAGGTGGAAATGCGCGCTGGGAAAGTAATCAGCGCCACGGCTCCAGAGTGGAGTAAAAAGCTGATCGAGCAAAAAGTGGACTTTGGACCGGCGGGGCAGCGCACGATTTGCTCGGCACTTAGAGCCTGGTATACGCCGGAGGATTTTACAGGAAAAACTTTGGTGTACGTGACCAATATCCCGCCGCGCAAGATGGGCGAGAGCGTGAGCGAAGGGATGATCGTGGCGGTGGAAGACGAGCAGGGTGTGCCGCAGCGGTGGGAGCTTGAGGGCGTGGCGCCGGGGACGGTGATCGGTTAAACGGTTTTTTGCAGTTGACAAATTGATGCGATTTTGCCTGGTGGGAGTACAAACGGCTCACAAAAAGCGACTGCTGGAGTACAAATGACTCACACGGTTTTTTGGCGAGTGAATGGACGAAGGGAAGTTTTGCGGAGGTTTTTGTGTTTGTTTTGCGAACACTTTTTCAATCGTTCTTATTGCGGATAAAAATTTCGCCTTCTCCGGTAGCAACAATTCCCAATTGGATTTTCAGTTGGCCGATTTCATATGGTAAATGGCCATACTTTTCATTCAACTGAGTAAGTTCCTGCTCGCAGACTAAATTTTCATCGTACACAAGAATTGCTTGACGGGCTTTGTGAAAACAAATAAAACCTAGAATTAAACAAACTAGAGCTGCAATTAAAAACCTTTTTTTCACGGTAGTTGCTCCTGAAGCATTGCGTATTCGGTGCGTTTTTCTTGAATAAAAGCAATCTTGCCGTGACACTCAAAAAGACGCTCGTTATGGACCCAATTAACATGATTAAATAATATGTAAGTAAGCACAAATAAAACATCAAGAACGTATGTAAATCCAATCGCACATTTTATCAATTTGGCACGATAGTTTATTTTCATAACTACCTTCTCATTAACTTCCAATTGGCAAAATCGAAAATACCAGTATCGCCAAGATGTTCCTGATAATATTTCCATGAACTATCAATGCCATAGTAAAACCAATGACCATCTTGTATGAGTGCGGAATTGAAGTCAAATTTGGTTTCAATTCCAGAAACAACGCCGTCAGCTATTTTTTCAAGTAAATCTGGTAATCCAAAATCGTGTTCATTTGTACCTATTGGTAAACTTTTACCTTTATAATATAGTTCAACATTCTCATTTGAGATCGCGTTAGAATTGTTATTTTGAATAAAGACACCCAAAAAAGCTTTATAGTGATCACCATATAGTTTTATGCATGGATTCAGCCAAAAATCACCTTCATAAAACGGTTGTGTTTCTATAGTTACTTGATTAAGAGTTGGAGAGCGATCAGCTACAAATTCAATGTAATGAACCCCTTCATCTAAGGTTGGACAGACAGACTTTTTAAATCTCTTTTCTACTTCCCAGACATTCTGTTTGGCTGCCCATATCCAATTATTGCTTTCATTATCAGTATATACTTTCCCGTCCACTAATAATTTAATATCGTCGCCATCACCGCGAACATGACCCATGCCTCGCCGCCAAGAAATTGTAGCCTCACCAGTAATTCTCGCTAGTGGTAAATTAACAAGAATAAAATTGACAAATGGTTGCCGTTCAAGATTATCAGCTTGTTTCTCTAAATTAAATTTCAAGCAACTAGAGGCCTCTATTTCTTCCAAGCTCCACTTAAAATTTTTAATTTCACCTTTGGTCGTTAGCATTAATTCATGTTCACCTACTTCAAGGTCTAAGATATAAAAATTAGTTTGTGTTTTTCCTTTAAGTTTATTGCCGTTCCAAGAAGCTGGAATATTGAATCTTTGAATATACTTTTCTGGTGGCACTTCTCGAAAAATATAATTATCAATACTAATACACATCTGTGCACCAGTATCTAAACTGGCGTCTACTCTGATAACATGACGACCAGTGCGATGAGCGATAAATTTAATTCTTTGGACGGCGATGGTACTTATCATAATAGATATATTTATATCATGTTATTAATTGCTTGTCAAGACGAAAATTTTTTGCAGTTGACAAATTGGTGTGAGCACGTCTGGTGGGAGTACAAACGACTCACAAAGGGTGACCGCTGGAGTACAAACGACTCACACGGTTTTTGGCGGGAAAGCGGGAGATTTTTTGGCAAAGTTTTGGCGAGTTTGTTTTTGTGTGTGCACGAAAACCAGATGTGCTTGTAAAACGTTTGTTAAACAGTGAGTAAAAAATATGAACAATGCGAGCCATTGCGGGGAGAATTGGGTGTGGGAAATGGTATAATATAGTTATGAAGAAAAACCGACAACTGCGAATTTTGTTGGGAGTGGCGGTAGCGCTGTGGCTGCCACTGATTATCTTGGTGGTGACAGTGGAGGTGGTCAACTGGTGGCATGGTTACTCTTTTGACTTGGCGGTAAAAAATCAACAATTAACCGCCAATCAACAAACCATCGAGGGTAGTTTGATTGCTTACGATGGCAGCAAAGATGTGGATTTGATTGATGACGCTTTGGGGTATGCGTATCATTGGGGTAATTTGGTCTATTATCAATTTGCGGACAATGGGCAAAACTTTTTGGCTTTCCGGGTTGTAAGTCGAGAAAAAGTTTTGGAAACGGAACCAATTGCAATCACCGCGGTTGAGGTGAATGCTCTTGATTATCGTCCTGACGACACGGTAGTGATTGATCTGACAGTGAAGTCAACGGCGAGTGTAAGTGATGAGCCTGAGGGCAGTAAATTCAATCAGATTAATTCGGTGTCTTTTAGACAGTTAATGATGGTTCCCGCTGATGCTTTGATGATTATTCCGATCGAGCAGCAGGTTTCTGGAGTGATTATTGATGGTCAGGAGTATCAGCCATTTGCAGGCGGTTGGGTGTGGCGTAAAAACGACACTTATGTTTTGGTGGATGCTGAAATGAAAGTGTTAACTGAAAAAGTATACGAAGGATATTTTTCTTTGGGCGGCCTGGTAACTTATGTTGATAAAAACGGACAAGAGCAAACTTACGACTGGAGTGGGATTACAAGAGCAACATCTGAGTGTGGTAATGATTTGCTGACCGCGGATGGCAAGGTGATTTTGTCTTGTTTGAAGGGCAATATTTCGCATTACGCGCCAGGCTTGCTGATTACCGAATGGTATGATAGTGGTGATTTTTTTGGGACAGTGAAAACTGGTGTAATAGATCTGGATGGCAACGTGGTGCGGCCCCTTATTGACGGTTGGTTTAGTGGTACTAGTGATCTGCACAATGATAGTGCTGATTTCACAGACGCGCGCACGTATAAGGTTTATGCATATCATGATCCCAACAAAGCGACAGTAGCTCTCAATGGGCGAAAAGATTATCACCATGATGATCAGCGAGTGGGCGTGATCGATCATGATTTCCAAGTGGTTTTGCCGCCGATATACAAGGAGATCACGATCATGCAAAGGTGCGAAAAAGGTCAAAGTGAGTGTGAAACCGTTTTTGAGGTGGAAAAAGACGGCCAGAAAGCGACCATTAACGCCAGAGATTTGCTGAAGACAGCCAAGTCGCATCGTTAGTTTACGCCTGGTGGGCGTACAAACGACTCACAAGCAATGATTAGTGGAGTACAAACGACTCACACGATGTTTGACGGGAAAGCGGGAGATATTTTGGCAAAGTTTTGGCGAGTTTGTTTTTGTGTGTGCACGAAAACCAGATGTGCTTGTAAAACGTTTGTTAAACAGTGAGTAAAAAATGTTAACAATTTGCTACTTGGGTGCGAGGGGCGAAAATTTGGCAGAAAAAGACCCCGGCAGCGCTGGCGACCGGGGCCGAAAGGGAGCGTGTACTATCACGTCATCGTCGGACTCACCTCCTTACCTCCAGTCCATGATCGGCTTGCTCTCCAGAGCGTCATTACAGTGTTGTGCCTGAGCTGGCGTCGCGGAGAGGCAGCAAACCGATCGTCCGATGCTCCCAAACAGTATCCTATTGTAACATTTTTTGCCTGGATTGTCAAGAGAATGAGAGTTAAGTGGCAAAATGCGTTGGTTTTTTCCTAAATTAAGTTGATATATAGCGTAAAATATGCGTTTTAATTTAAAATAAACTGCTTAAAATGAGGGGATGCTGGCGTTAAGTTTTTTGTACTCGGCGGCGTTGGTGTCGATCTGGGCGGCATAGGCTTGATATTGCACGGTGGGTTGGCCATTGGCGTCTAAGAGGGTAAAACCAGAGAAAGGACCGGGATCGCCGCGCAAGAGGAAGGGCGTAACGGCAATCACGCGTTCGTCGGACCAGATGTTTTGATAGGCGGCGGCGTAATAAGCTACTAGGTGCGAGATGGTTTTGGCGTTGGCGTCCCAGCCGGTTTCAGTGATAAAAACGCGCCGGTCAAGTCCGGTTTTTTCGCTGAGCCAGGCGAGTTCATGCTGGAAACCGCGCAGCGAGTTTTTGGTGGTGGCAGTGGGTGTGCCGGAAAAGGCGGGATTGGGGTAGGAGTGGGAATTCCAGTAGTCGGTGTGGTCAAAAATATGGGGGTTGTAGGCGACCATTTGGTTGAGGAAGTTGAAAGCTTCGAGAGTTTGATTGCCGTCTGGTGCGGCGAGGTCCATGGCAGCGGGAAGGACGCGGTAACCGCGGTGCTCAGTGTGGGCCCATTCGATGACAAATTCGAGTACGCGAGCGTAACTGACTGGATCCAGGCGACCGCCCCACTCGGAAGCATGGTTGGGTTCATTGTAGGCGATGATAAATTTTTCGTCCCGTGGCCAGGTGAGCGAATTTAAGAATTCAAAAAGTTTCATGATGTCGGCACGCGTGGGTATAGCCCAGGCGTTGCTTTCGGGATCATAGTGACTGGTGAGGCGAACAATGGGATTGATTTTGTGGGCTTTGGCTTGGTCAAAAAAGCCTTGCCATTCGTCGTGGCGCTCGAGATCATCAAGCGAAAGTGGGATCGTAATATAGGTCCATTGATCAGCGTTATCATCGGTTTTGATGAGCTCAACAGCATCGTTAATTTCGTAAGGGTGCAAGATGTGTACACCGAGAACTTGAGAACGAGCCGCTACAAAGCTGGTCGTGGAAATCAGACAACCAAAAACCAAACCGGTAACGGCCAATAATTTTTTCATTTGGGGCATATTATAACACAAAAGAGCGCAATTTAACAACGAATTGGCGGAGAAATTGATATAGTTTGACTGCTTGTATCCAAAAACGAAGTATGCTAAAATGAGGGTCTGATGAGTGAAGTGGAAACTCAGGAAATACCGGTGAAAGAGGAGACGGCGGCGGAGAGTGCGCCGGTGTCGTCGCCGTTGATGTCTCGAGAGTTGGAGCGCGGTTTGCGCGGACTTTTTGGGGGCAGTGCGTTGTCAAATCGTGAATTGGTCAATCAAGTCACCGATGTGCCGTTTGCAGATAGCGTTGTGGCGGTGGAAGCGCCAGCGGTAACTCCCGTGGAGGAAGCAGCAGCGAATACACCTTTAGAGACACCAGATGCCACTGTGGTGGAAGCGTCAGATGTGGCGAAAACAGTAACGAGTGCAAACGAAATCGCAGGAGATGGAGCTGCTGCGGCGGAGGCGTCAGTGATTACGGCGGTGCCAGATCAGGAAGCGACGGCGGCGAGTGTGAAGACAAATTCGGCACTGGAAAATGTAATCACTGCGGTGAAAGCGTCAGCGAGTGAAGCTGGTAAGGTGCCAGAAAATGTGATCACGGCGGTGGAAACACCGCAAGCGAGTCAGGAAGCGGTGTCGACTGACGAAGTCGGCACTAGTGCGGTTGGAGCGTCGGCTGGCGAAGTTGACGCTGGCTTGGTTGAAACGCCGGTAACTGCACCAGAAGTAAGTCAGGATGTAGTGTCACCGGTGGATACAAGTGGCGCCGAAAAACAGTCAGTTATGGCTGAAAGTGATGAACTAAAAATTGAGTGGCCGAAGATGGTGGCGGCACAAGTTGATACTGGCGAGGCGTCTGACAATACCGAAACAGCAACAGAGAATTTAGGTGCGCCAAGCCAACAAACTGAGGAAAATATTTCTGAAGAAAATCCATCTAAATCGGAAGAAAATAGTGATATTGAGCAAGTTTCGTCTAGTGGAGAGCAGCAGGACAACGAGCAAGTAGTTGCTGAGGTTTCGTCTGAAATGACATCTGAAACGCAAGCTGAAGACACTTCTGAACAAATGTTGACGGCAGGTTTTGAAGCGTCAGAGACGGCTGAAAGTGAAGAGCAGACTGTGCCGGAGAACGCGACTGCGCAGATACCGGTGCCAGAGTTGGCGAGTACTGATGATACGGCTGATTATGAACAGGCAGAGGCAGAAGAAGCTCTGCTTCAAGATGTGGCAGCGGTGTTAAGTGAGGTTCAAGAAACTCAGATGAGTGCCGAACAAGAGAAAATCCAGGCAAAATTGCACGATACTGAGGACGAGAATAAGAAGACAGTGGATGGAATTTTGAATTACCGTGAAAAACAGTTGGAGGAATCTGGTAAAGCGAACGAAAAACCAGCAATTTTTGACGTGACTACTGGTGAACAGGTGGGCGGTGATGCGGTGGAAGAGTTGCCAGAGCCAGAGTTGCCAAAAGTGGGGGCGGAAACGACCAAGGTGAGCGTGGAAGACGCGAGTGGTAAGCTGGAAGACACGGAGACACCGGCAGTGGTGGAAAAGTTGCCAGTGCAAGTTGAGTCAAATGAAGAGGCAACGGATAACGGTGGTGAAAACGAAGTGACGTCAGATGTGGCAGCGGAAGCACAAGTAGCATTTGAGGATCAGTCAGAGTCGGTGGCAGCAGCAGAGTCGGAATTGGTAGATACTCTTGAAAACGTGGTGCCGACAGCAGAAGTATCTGAGGAGGACGAGAATTATATCCCACTGGTGGAATCTATTAAAAATGAGAACAAGTTGCAGCAACGACAATTTGCAGCCGTGGAAGTACGTGAGGATTTGAAGAGAGACTTGCATGTTTTGGAGATTGATCTGCGGTTGAAGCAAGTTCTTTTGCAGCTTGAGAAATTGGAACAGGAAGAAGCGAGCAAGAGGTTGTCGATCAATTCAGATGAAGAAATGGCGGAGGCAGCATGAGTGTTTTAGATTACCGGCAACTGGCGCGACAAAAACAACTGGAAATGCAAATTTCCACGCTCAATCGGGCGCGGGAAAAAGTTTACACCCAGATGAAGCAAGCGGGCGTAAAGGTGCCGGCAGATATTATGGACGGCGGTCGCGCGGACGCGGCGACGCTGGATCGGGATATTAAACTGGTGAGCGAGTTGCGTGAGGAGACGTATCGGCTGATGCTGGAACAGCAGGCACACGACGTTGTGGCCCAGGCACGCGAGGGGAGTCGCTTTGTGGCTCTGGAGCGAGTTTTGACTCGTCATCCGGAAGCGTTGGCACGAGTGGATTTTGGTCCGCTGCAGGAAGAGCAATGCCATTACCAGACGAAGCAGTTGGAGATTTTTGATTACTTGGTGAAGCATTTTGCGCAGTTTGAATCGATGGAGGTGCGCGGTTTGCCGGAGGCCGGGGAGAAGTTTTTTGTGCAAGTGGTGCGTGGCGTGATTGACAAAATGAGCGCTTTGGTGAGCAACGGTAAGGATTTGCAGCGGCAAATCAGCGAAAAAACGAAAAAAATGGCCAAGTTGGCTCGGCGCGAGCAGCGCGAGTTGGAGCGGATTCACGATGAAGCCGGGCGTGGCGCGGAAGACAATGATCGAGAGTCACTGGTGCGCCAGAGTGCAACTTATCAAGAGCTTTTAAGCGAAATTCGGGCAACGACGGCGTTGCGGACATCGCTGCTCAATCAAGTAAATAACTTGATCGATCAAGGAATTGAGCAGTTACGTCAGATTAGTATTCATTTGAGTTCGATCGTGGGGCAGAATCAGACGACGCGCGAGCTGCTTTTTGTGCTCAAGACGGAAAATGAGACTTGGGATACACATGCGCTACAAAAAGAGATTGCGGAAACTTTGAGTGATTTTGACCGACAGGTGGCGCAAATTTTGATCCAAGAAGTCGGCAAACGCTTTGAAGGTGAGAAAATAGCTGTAGAAGATCAGCGTTTTTGGCGCGAGATCGTGGAGGAAGTGATCCAATTTCAGGAATATTTGGGCCAAATCATGGGCGATAGTGCTCAGGTGATTGAAGGAAATCTGGATGATTTAGAGAATGAAAGAATAAAATATGGCCGATCGGTCCTTGATTTTTCGGTCGAGGCGGCGATATTATAATTGGGGGCAAATTGCTTGAAATTGGTCCTTGACAATTGTTTTTTTTGTGTTAAAATATGCTCTATCTTGAATGTGGTCTTTAAAAAGTAGCGAACTTTTTGACTGTTTAAAACAGTCAAAATCGGGAATAAATCAGGTAATGAGAAATACGTGATTAGCGGATTTCGATTATCTGTTTATTTTACGAACAGCAGTGAAATC